>JAJKHX010000329.1 GCA_021154785.1 Nocardiopsis sp. | reverse complement strand
CTGCTGGCCGGCTTCGCCGGCTGGCTCAACCTGGCGTTCTTCCAGTCGACCACGATCGGCGGCCAGACCGCCACCAACCTCAGCGTGATCGCCGGTGTCGTCATCGGCGGGACCAGCCTGTTCGGCGGGTACGGGTCCATCCTCGGCAGCGTCATCGGGGTGTTCATCCCGGCCACGCTGCAGGACGGGTTCGTGATCATCGGCATCCAGCCGTTCTGGCAGCAGGTCGTGGTCGGGGCGGTGCTCATCGCCGCCGTCTACGTCGACCAGCAGCGGCGCGCCGCCGCCCTGCGCGGCGGCGGCACGAGGATGCACGGCCTGCTGGGTCGCATGATCAGCAGGCAGGGAGATCCGGCCCGGGAGTGACGCCGCGGCTGTAGCAGGGGGCGCGCCGACCGAGTGAGGAGCAGCATGAAGGCCGTTGTCTACGATGCCCCGAAGAGCTTCGCGATCAGGGACATCCCGACACCGGAGCCGAAGCCCGGGGAGGTCCGCGTCCGGGTCCGCCAGACCGGGATCTGCGGCACGGACCTCCACATCCACAATGGCAAGTTCTTCGCCGAGTTCCCGCTGACGCCCGGGCACGAGCTCACCGGGCCGGTGGACGCGCTGGGCGAGGGCACCGGGTTCGACGGCACCGAGGGCTTCCGTATCGGCGAGTACGTCTCGGTCAACCCGAACATGAACTGCGGGCACTGCGCGTACTGCCGGGTCGGGCGCACCTTGATGTGCGCCAACCTCAAGGGCCTCGGCACGAACTGGCCCGGGTCCTTCGCCGAGTATGTCGTGGTCCCGGCCAACCTGGTCTACTCCGTGGACGGCATCGACCCGGACGTCTCGGTGTTCACCGAGCCGACGGCGTGCGCCATGCACGGCGTGGAGACGCTGAGCCCCCGTCCGGGCAGTTCCGCGCTGGTCTTCGGGGCCGGCCCGACCGGGCTGCTGCTCGCCCAGCTCATCGCGCGCGGAGGCGCGACGAGCGTGACGGTGGCGGCTTCGTCGCCGTTCAAGCTGAAGCGGGCGGAAGAGCTGGGCATCGATCACACGTTCGGCATGAATCGTTCGGACCTCGCCGGTGACGTGGCCAAGCTGAAAGCGGCGGCCGGCGGTGGTTTTGACATCGTGGTGGACGCCACCGGCGCGGCGGCGGTGTCGGAGCAGTGCGTGCCGCTCACCCGCAGCGGCGGGACCGTGATGTTCTACGGCGTGACCGAGCCCGAGGACCAGGTCAAGGTCAGTCCGTACGACGTGTTCCGGCGCGAGATCACCATCAAGGGCTCCTTCGCCGAGATCGACTCGTTCCCGGCGGCGATCGCGGCGCTGCGGACCGGCCGGGCCCGGACCGAGGGGCTCATCACGCACCGGTTCACGCTCGACGAGTATCCCGGGGCGCTGGACGCGCTGCGCGGGGACCGGACGGTGCACAAGATCATCATCGAGTGCTGGCAGGGATGAGCCCGGCTGGCCTGACGGGGGCCTGCACGCTGGGCTTGGACCTGGGGACGAGCTCGGCCAAGGCGGTGGTGCTCGACACCGGCGGGACGGTGCTGGGGCAGGCTTCGGCCGGGTACCCGGTGACGTCGGCGGCGGCCGGGTACGCCGAGAGCGACCCGGGCGACTGGTGGGCCGCGGTGGGCACGTGCGCCCGCGCGGCGGTCGCGGCGGCCGGGGGCGCCGCAGGCACCCGGGTGGCAGGCGCCCGGCCGCTGGCGATCGGGTTGTCGGGGCAGATGCACGGGCTGGTCATGACGGCCGCCGACGGCCGGGCGCTGCGGCCGGCCCTGCTGTGGGCCGACAGCCGCGCGACCGGGGCGCTGGGTACCTACCGGCAGCTCCCCCGGGCGGCGCTGGACCGGCTGGCCAACCCGCTGGCGCCGGGTATGACCGGGCCGCTGCTCTGGTGGATCGCCGAGCACGAACCGCAGGTCTACGCCGGGGCGCGCTGGGCGCTGTCCCCCAAGGACTGGCTGCGGGCGCGGCTCACCGGCGAGGTCCGGGCCGAGCCTAGTGACGCGTCGGCCACCCTGCTCTATGACGTGGCGGGCGACCGCTGGGACCTCGAGGTGATGACCGCGCTGGGGCTGGACGCCGGGCTGCTGGCGCCGCTGGTGCCCTCGGCGGCGGTGGCCGGCCGGCTCACCGCTGAGGCCGCCGCCGCGCTCGGGCTGCCCGCGGGCGTGCCGGTCGCGGCCGGGGCCGGGGATACGGCGGCGGCGGCGCTCGGCAGCGGGATCGCCGCCCGCGGAATCGGGCAGAGCGGGGATCTTCAGCTCACCGTGGGGACCGGCGCGCAGGTCATCCGGCCGCTGGCCCAGCCGGCCAACCGGGCGGCGGCCGGGGTTCACTTGTTCCGGCTGGCCTCGCCGGATGGCTGGTACCAGATGGGCGCCACGCTGAGCGCGGGGCTCAGCCTCAACTGGGTGCGCGAGGTCCTGAACGCCACCTGGGACGAGCTGTACGCCAGTGCTGGTCCTCCGGGTCCGGCGGACCCCCTCTTCGTGCCGCACCTGTCCGGGGAGCGGACGCCGTACTGCGACCCGGCGCTGCGCGGGTCCTGGACCTCGCTGACGCTGGCCGCCGACCGGGCGTCGCTGCTGCGGTCGGCGCTCGAGGGGGCCGCGTTCGCGATCCGCGACGCGCTGGACGCGCTGCTGGGCGACGAACATCCGGCCTCCTTGCGGCTGGCGGGCGGGGGGACGCTGGCCGCGGGCTGGCGGCAGCTGCTCGCCGACGTGCTCGGAGTGCCGTTGTACGCGGTGGACGTGCCCGCGGCCTCCGGCCGGGGCGCGGCCCTGCTCGGCGCTATCGCCAGCGGCCGGCTCGGCTTCGAGGACTGCGCCGGGCCGCTGGCGCCGCCTTCCGTCCTGGCGGCCGCGCCGGATCCTTTGCGGACGGCGGTCTATACGGAGCGCCATGGCAGGTTCCGGCAGGCCGTGGCGGCGTTGCGCTGGCAGGAAGGACCGTCATGACCGTCCTCAGTGCGCAGACCCTGGGCCGGCTGGGGGCCGGCGTGTCCGTGCCGCGGTATGACCGCCGCCAGGTCACGGCGGGCATCGCCCACGTCAGCGTGGGTAATTTCCACCGCTCGCACCAGGCGGTGTACATCGACACGCTGATGAACGGCGGCGCGGCGATGGACTGGGGCATCTGCGGTATCGGGCTGCAGCCGTCCAACGCCGCCATGCGGGACGTGATGGCCGCTCAGGACGGCCTGTACACCCTGGTCATCCGGCACGGCGACGGCACCTGGGAGCCGCGGGTGGTCGGGTCGGTGGTGGAGTACCTGTTCGCGCCGGACGACCCGGAAGCCGTCATCGAGAAGCTGGCGGCGCCCGCCATCCGGATCGTGTCGCTCACCGTCACCGAAGGCGGCTACAACCTCGACTCGGTCACCGGCTCGTTCCGCGCGGCCGACCCCCTGGTGCAGGCGGACCTGCTTTCCCCGGCGGCTCCGCAGACCGTGTTCGGGCTGGTGACCGAGGCGCTGGCCCGCCGCCGGGACCGGGGCATCCCGGCCTTTACTGTCCTGTCCTGCGACAACATCCAGGGCAACGGGCACGTGAGCCAGCGCGCCTTTACCGCTTTCGCCCGGCTGCGGGACCCGGCGCTGGCCGGCTGGATCGCTGCTCACGTCCGCTTCCCCAACTGCATGGTCGACCGCATCACGCCGCAGACGACCGACGCGGACCGGGCCGCGCTCAGCCGCCGGTTCGGTATCGAGGACCAGTGGCCGGTGCTGTGCGAGCCGTTCACGCAATGGGTGCTCGAGGACTCCTTCGCGGCTGGACGGCCTCCGCTGGAGGACGCCGGAGTGCAGATCGTCGCCGACGTGGAGCCCTACGAGCTGATGAAGCTGCGCCTGCTCAACGCCAGCCACCAGGCGCTGTGCTATCCGGGCTACCTGGTGGGGTACCGGCTGGTGCACGACGTCACGGCGGACCCGCTGTTCGCGCGGTTCCTGCTGGACTACATGCAGGCCGAGGCCATTCCCACGCTGCGGCCGGTGCCCGGCATCGACCTGGACGCCTACGCGCACCAGCTCATCGAGCGGTTCTCCAACCCCGAGGTCGGCGACACGGTGGCCCGGCTGTGCGCCAACGCCTCCGACCTGATACCCAAGTTCCTCCTCCCGGTGGTGCGCGAGCAGCTCGCGGCCGGGGGGCCGTTCACCCGGGCCGCGGCCGTGGTCGCCTGCTGGGCGCGGTTCTGCGAAGGCACCGACGAGAGCGGCGAGGCTTTCGAGATGGATGACGCGCTGGCCTCGCAGCTGCGCACCGCGGCGCTCCGGCAAGGTGATTACCCGGCCGCGTTCCTGACGGGCAACCGGTCGGTCTTCGGTGACCTGGCCGATGACCCGCGGTTCACCTCGGTGTACCTGGGGATCCTGGCCTCCCTGCGTGAGCGCGGTGTGCGCGCGACCCTGGCCGACCTTGATTCTTTTGCGAAGGGGTCCCTGTGAGCACCTCGATGCGGCGTGTTGTCGTTCATCCCGGGCGGATCGCCGTGGAGGCCGCGGATGTTCCGGCCCCGGGGCCGGGCGAGGCCCTGATCCGCACGCTGGCCGTGGGCGTGTGCGGGTCCGATCTGCACGCGGCGCACGGGCGGCACCCGTTCGTCCCGCTGCCGTACCGGCCGGGGCACGAGGTCGTGGGGATCGTCGAGTCCCTGGGTGCTCCGGCCAGCGGGGCCGGCCCGGCGGCCCGGGACTGGACGCCGGGTGAGCGGGTCATCGTAGAGCCGGACCTGCCCTGCTGGACGTGCAAGATGTGCACCAGCGGGCGCGAGAACCTGTGCGAGAACCTGCGGTTCTTCGGCTGCGGCTACCCGCAGGGCGGCATGGCGGACTACTTCACGCTGGCCGCGAACCGGCTGCATCCCGTGCACGAGTCGCTGGACGACCACACGGCGGCGCTGATCGAGCCGCTGTCGACGCCGGTGCACGCCGTGCGGCTGGCCGGGGACGTGACCGGCCGGACGGCCGCGGTGCTGGGCGCCGGCACCATCGGCCTGTTCACCCTCGCGGTGCTCCGCGCGCACGGTGCCGGGAAGGTCGTGGTCACGGACCCGAACCCGGGCAAGCGTGCACGGGCCCGGGCGCTCGGCGCCGACGCGGCTATCGACGCGCGGAGACCGGATGTGACTGGTGAGGTACGCGGGCTGCTCGGCGGCAGCGCCGACATCGTCTTCGACTGCGTCGCGATCCAGTCTTCGCTGGACCAGGCGATCGCGATGGCCGACAAGGGCGGCACGGTGGTCGTGGTCGGCGTCCCGGCCGCGGCGGTGACCGTCCCGCTGCCGGTCATCCAGGACCACCAGATCCGCATCCAGGGCAGCGCTACTTACCTGCCCGCGGACTATGTCGAGTCGGCCGCGCTGCTGCAGGCCGGAACGATCAGGAAGGCGGACTTCGTGACCGCGACCCGCCCGCTCGAGGCGGTGGCCGAGGCGTTCGGGCTCGCTTCGTCGGGCCAGCACGTCAAGGTCCTCGTCACCGTCGGCGAGCGGTGACCGGGTTCCGGCTGCGGGAGCTCTCCCCGGTGCTCGTCGCGCTCGATTTCGACGGCACGCTGGCGCCGATATCGCCGCACCCGGAGGACGCGCGCCCGGTCGCGGGCGCCGATCAGGTGCTACGCGGTATCCGGGCCACCGGGGCGACCCTCGCGGTGGTGACCGGCCGGAGCGTCGTGTCGTTGCTCCGGGTCAGCGGGTTCGGGGCTATACCGGGCATCGTCATCTACGGCACCCACGGCGCCGAGCGGTGGGAGGCGGGCAGGTTGCGCGCCGCTGCACCGCCGCCCGGCCTGGAAGAGCTGCGGGGGCGGTTGCCGGGGCTGGTAGCCAGCCTCGTTCGGGAGCCTGATGTGTGGATCGAGGACAAGAGCTTGTCACTGGTGGTGCACGCCCGGCTGGCCGCGGACCCGGAGCGGGTGCTCGGGCAGTTGCGCAAGCCGGTCGAGGAGGCCGCGACGGAGGTGGGGCTGGGGGTGCGGCCCGGCCGGGAGGTCCTGGAGATCTGCCTGCCCGGCATCGGCAAGGGCACGGCCGTGCGGGAGCTTCTCGGCGCGGAACCGGCGGCGGTCTTGTACGCGGGTGATGACGTTGGTGACCTGGACGCGGTGGCCGAGGTGAACGCGTGGGCCGGGCGTAGCGGGCGGCCTAAGCTGATCGTGGGGGTGAACGCCGACGGGGGCGGGCCGCTGGCGGGGCAGGCGGATGTCAGCCTGGCGGATCCGCCGGCTGCGGTGGGTTTCCTGAGGAGCCTGCTTTAGCGTATTCAGCGCCTTTCTCGTGGAAGCGGATCAGTCGTCGCCGAGGATCAGGCCGCTGGTGGGGACGCCGGTGCCGGCGGTGACCAGGACGGGGCCGTCGCCGGGGACCTGGTTGACCGAGGTGCCGCGGACCTGGCGGACGCCTTCGGCGATGCCGTTCATGCCATGGATATAGGCCTCGCCGAGCTGGCCGCCGCGCGGGTTGACCGGGCGGCGCCCGCCGAGCTCGATAGCGCCGTCGGCGATGAAGTGCCGGGCCTCGCCGCGCTGGCAGAAGCCGAGTTCCTCCAGCTGGATGAGAACGTAAGGGGTGAAGTGGTCGTAGAGGATGGCGGTCCGGATGCCGGCCGGGGCCATCCCGGCCTGGCGCCAGAGCTGATCCGCGACCAGGGCCATCTCCGGCAGGCCGGTCAGCTCGTCACGGTAGTAGCTGGTCATGGTGAACTGGTCGGCGCCGGCGCCCTGGGCGGCGGCGCGGATCACGGCGGGCGGGTGCGGCAGCGTGCGGGCCCGGTCCAGGCTGGTGACGACCACGGCGACGGCCCCGTCGCTCTCCTGGCAGCAGTCGAGCAGCCGCAAGGGCTCGGCGATCCACCGGGAGGCCTGGTGCTCGGCCAGCGTGACCGGGCGCTGGTAGAACCAGGCGTGCGGGTTGGTGGCGGCGTGGCGGCGGTCAGCCACTGTCACCCGGCCGAAGTCCTCGCTGGTCGCGCCGTAGCAGTGCATGTAGCGGCGAGCGAGCATGGCCACCGTGGCGGCCGGCGTGGCGATGCCCATCGGGTAATGCCAGCCGCTGTCGACGCCGGAGGTGGTGGGCGCGGCCACCGCGCCCGTCGCGACCCGGCCGAACCTGCGCCCTGAGCGCTCGTTCAGCGCCCGGTAGCAGACCACTACGCTGGCCGCCCCGGTGGCGACCGCCATCGCGGCCTGGTGCACGGTGGCGCAGGCGGCGCCGCCGCCGTAGCCGATCTGGCTGAAGAACCGCAGCGCGGGCACGCCGAGCTCGCGCGCGACCGCGATCTCGGCGTTGCCGTCCATGGTGAACGTGACCATGCCGTCCACGTCGGCCGGGTCCAGCGCGGCGTCGTCGAGGGCGGCGCGGACCGCCTCGGCGGCGAGCCGCAGCTCGCTGCGGCCGGAATCCTTGGAGAACTCGGTCGCGCCGATGCCGGCGATGGCCGCCGCACCGGCCAGGGACGCGCTCACCGGGCGATCCTGACCGTGGCGGTGACGTGGTCGCCGAGGCTGCAGCGGCCGGTCACGGCGACGACCTGCTCGTCACCGTCGTCCCCGGTGACCTGGCCGCTGAGGGTGAGGGTCTCCCCCGCGTGGCAGGGCACGCCGAGCCGGATGGAGACGGCGCGGACCACCGCGTCCGGAGCCCAGGCCGATACGTAGCGCTGGACCAGGCCGGTCGTGGTCAAGATGTTGATGAAGATGTCCTTGGAGCCCCGCTTGACGGCGAGCTCCCGGTCGTGGTGCACGTCCTGGAAGTCCCGGGTGGCCAGGGCGGAGGAGATCACGAACGTGGGGGTCACGTCGATTACCCGGTCTGGGAGCATCCCCTCGGCCGGGCGCCAGGCGGGCAGCGCCAGGTCGTCATCCACCCGGGCGAACGCGACCCGCACCGGCAGCCCGATCCGCACCAGGTCCGGGCGGACACCGGGCATCTCGCCGACCATCCGCACTCCCTCGGGCAGCTGAACCAGCGCGACCACCATCGGCAGCTTCTTACCCGGCACCGGGGGGTGATGGTGGACCACGTAACTGAAGACCTCACCGGTTCCGGCGGCGACCACGTATCCGCCGTCGGCGGGCTGGCCGCAGGCCGGGCACATCGGCCCCGGGGGGTGACGCAGCGCGCCGCAGCTTGCGCAGCGCTGGATGCGGAGCTCGCCGACGGCGGTGCCCGCCCAGAAGAAGGCCGTGTCCGGGGTGACCAGGGGACGCATCGGACCGGCGGGGTTTCCGGTGGCGGGGGGTGTGTGCGAGGCAGGTTCGCGGGGTTTGAACTTCAGGATGCGGAAGTCCATGGTGGCGACGAGCTCGTTGCCGGAGAACCAGGAACTCCGGGTGGTGACGAACCAGCCGTCGCCGAGGGCGGTGCGTTTGGGGCCGGTGACGTCCAGCAGCCGGGTGCGGACGGTGAGGTGCTCGCCGAGCTTAAGATAGCGCGGGTAGGACTGGTCGCAGTTGGTGGCGACGACCGAGGTGAACCCGGCTTCGTCCATGACCTGGTTGACCTGGCCCAGGGGGTCGTCGCCGGTGCGGGCGCCGTGCAGGCCGGGCATGGTCCAGGCCTGGATCATCGACGGCGGCGCGGTGTCCGGGTCGGGGTCACTCCCGGGGTCGATCGCCTCGATCCAGTTGCGGATCATCGGCAGGTTCACCGGGTCGCGGGCGGCGCGGGGCTGGCTGTCGCCGGCCGCGGTGATGCGGGCGGCGGCCGCGCGGATCTGCTCGTCGTTCACCGGGGCGCCCTTGGGAGGCCTAGCCCGGCCATGGCGATGAGCTCGCGCTGGACCTCGTTGACGCCGCCGCCGAAGGTCAGCACGATGTTGCGTTTGAGCTGGACGTCGAGCCAGGTCATCAGCTCCGCGGTGGCGGGGTCGGCGTCGGCGTGGCGGCCGGCTACTTCCGCCAGTTCCTGGCCGATGACCTGGATCTGCTCGGAGGTGAAGACCTTGGTCACCGAGGCGTCGGCCACGTCGAGGGCCGGGGCCGCGGCGACTTGCCAATTCAGTAGTTCGTTGACGCGGATGACGGCGGAGGCGCGGGCCAGGGCGCGCTGGACGTCGGGGTGGGTGAGCAGGGATCGTTCGGCGGCCCAGGTGCGGACGCGGTCGTGCAGGACCGCGATCCGGCCGGCCGGCCCGAGCAT
>JAJKHX010000328.1 GCA_021154785.1 Nocardiopsis sp. | reverse complement strand
CCGTCACCCGTACCGCCGCGATCTCGGTAATCGCCGCCACCTCCGGCGACCATCCCGTGGTCTCCAGGTCCACCACGGCGAACTCCACCTGGCTCAGCTCGGTCTCGCCCAGCCTCCCCAGGCTCGCGTCCCCGCGCAGATCCGGCCCGCCCCAGCCCCGAAGCTTCCGCTCCCGCCTCGGCTCACCCCAGGGCCCGTCCAGCTCATCCCGGCCGACCCCCCGCCCGCCGGTTTCCCATTCATCCGGGCCAATCAGCTTCAGCCGGGCCAGCCCCTCCCCGGCACGCGCCGTCCGGACACGTTCCTCCTCAACGGACGCCGCGCTCTCGCACCCGCACAGTGCCCGCGTCGCCGCGCCCGGATCGATCACGCTCCCTAAAGTAAAGCCGCCCACTGACATTCCCCCACCGCCACGCCGCCCCCACCCCTCCGCCCCCATACACGCTTCCCCATCTGCCCGCCTTACCAATAGCCCTCTCCACCCCCACGTCCGCCCATCCCCGGACGCCCCGCCGATCCCGGATGCCCGCCGATCCCGGATGCCCGCCGATCCTGGATGTCGGTGTGCCCCTGGGTACCGTCTTACGTAGCCTGTGCGCCACCGACTCCCCTACGACGGATTCAGCGCCTTCCCGGCCCCGCGACACGCGCCCGCCGAAATGTCAGAGGGGGTCAGTACGTTGTGTCCGTCCATTCACGGAATGCATGGGAGGCGTCATGGAAATCGACTGCGAACGTTGCGAGATGCGCGGCGCCGGCTGTCAGGATTGCGTTATTACCATGCTTCAGCCGGGAAACGCGGCAGGCTTCTCCGCGGTGGCCCCCGGTTATCTCACCGAGGCGGAGGCGAAGGCGCTCGGGGTTCTCGCGGCGGCCGGCCTGGTGTCCCCGCTCCGGCTCTCGCTGCCTGGGCCTTCACGATCGGGCCCGGCCGTCCTGCCTGGGGCGCGAGCCTGGGCTCAGCGTGTCTTCCCGGAAACCAAAGCATCGTGATGCTACCGTTACGGACTCGTTCGCGAGAGTGAGCTATGGCAGCGTAATGGGGTAGTCGGGATTAGGGGAATCGGTTGAATCGCCCTATTCGCTTCACTACGCTGACCCAGGAGTCGCTTGGCGGTTACCGTCGCCGAAGACCAGGGCAAACGCCCGGGCGGGTTGGATGACTTGGGAGTGTGATAGGTAGCGTGAGTACGCGGCTGACGGGCAGCCTGTCTCGGGTTCGCCGTGGCGTCGCGCTTGCGGCCGGGCTGCTCTCTATCGGCGGGCTCGTGGTCGTCGCCTCGGGTACCGGCGCCGATGCCGCACCGCAGCCGACCGTCCAGCAGGTCGAGGCCAAGATCAACCAGCTCACGACGCAGTTCAATAAGGTCACCGAGCAGTATGACCAGGCCAGCCAGCAGCTTTCCGCCGCGAAGTCGAAGCTATCCCAGGTTCGCACGCACCTGAAGCACGCCCAGGCGCAGTTCCAGGCGGCTCAGGCCAACGTGGCGCAGACCGCCGCCGCGGCGTTCGAGGACACCGGCGCCACCTCCATGGCGGGCGTTCTCACCTCGGGCGCCCCCTCCACCCTGCTGCAGCAGGCGTCGCTGCTGATGGAGCTCTCCGGAAACCGGACCGCGATGACACAGCAGCTGCTCGGCGACGCCAGCCAGCTGTCCGGGGTCGAGCAGCAGGTGCAGCGCACCGAATCGGGGATCGCCGGCCTCAAGACCCAGCTCGCCAGCCACAAGGCCTCCCTCGCCAAGCTCATCGACGACCAGAAGGCCACGCTGGCCCGCCTTACGGTCCCGCAGCAGCAGCAGGTCACCAACCACACGATCGGCGCCCACGGCAGCTCCGCCCCCCAGCAGTACGACGGGCCGACCAACTCCCAGGCCGGGAAGGCGGTCGCGTTCGCCTACGCCCAGCTCGGCTGCCCGTACGTCTACGGCGGCACCGGGCCGTGCCAGCTGGGCTTCGACTGCTCCGGCCTGGCCATGTCCGCCTGGGCGGCGGCCGGCGTGCAGATACCGCGGGACAGCTACTCGCAGTGGGCCGCCCTGCCGCACGTGCCCCTGTCCTCCCTCGAGCCCGGTGACCTGCTGATCTACAACGGCGAGGGGCACGTGGCCATTTACGTCGGCGGCGGCTACATCATCGACGCGCCGCAAACCGGGATGAACGTACAGAAGATCCCGATGAGCACGCCGTGGTACGCCGACAACCTCGACGGGGCCCTGCGCCCGTAAGGAACGCCGCGCGCCTGCCTAGGCTCGGCCCGGGTTCTGTGAACGCTGATCTTTCGCCTGGCGGTGCAAATCCTCGGGCCCGGCACGCCGAACGCGCCGCCTTATACACTCGTCCGGTGCCCCGCACGCTGATCGTCACCAACGACTTCCCGCCCCGCCGTGGCGGCATCCAGTCGTTCGTGCACGCACTGGCCACCCGGCTGCCCGCCGGTACGGTGACCGTCTACGCGCCCGCCTGGCAAGGCGCGGCGGAGTTCGACGCGAAGCAGCCGTTCCCGGTGGTGAGGCACCCTGGTTCGCTGATGCTGCCGGTGCCCTCGGTATCTCGCCGGGCAGTGGCCATCGCCCGCGAGCATGACTGCGACACCGTGCTGTTCGGCGCGGCGGCGCCGCTCGGCCTCATCACCCCGGCGCTGCGCAAGGCGGGTGTGACCAGGGCCGTCGCGCTGACCCACGGCCACGAGGCGGGCTGGGCCGCGTTCCCGGGCGCCCGCGGCCTGCTGCGCCGCATCGGCGACGAGGTCGACGTGGTCACCTATCTCGGCGAGTACTTCCGGGTCCGGCTAGCCCGCGCGCTGTCCCCGGCGGCGCAGCGCCGGATGGCCCGGCTGGCGCCGGGCGTGGACACGACGTTCTTCCGCCCCGGGGCGGGCGGCGCCGCGGTCAGGGAACGGCTCGGGCTCGGCCGGCGGCCGGTGGTGGCCTGCGTCTCCCGGATGGTCCCGCGCAAGGGCCAGGACACCTTGATCATGGCCTGGCCGCAGATCAAGGCGCAGGTCAGCGACGCGATTCTGCTGCTCGTGGGCGATGGCCCCTATGCGCCCAAGCTGAGGCGCCTGGCCGAGCGAAGCAAGGCCGGCGACGACGTCATCTTCACCGGCCCGGTGCCCTGGGCCGACTTGCCCAGCTACTACGACGCGGCCGACGTGTTCGCCATGCCCTGCCGCACCCGCCGGGCCGGGCTGGACGTCGAGGGCCTCGGCATCGTCTACCTCGAGGCGTCGGCCACCGGCCTGCCGGTGATCGGCGGCGACTCGGGCGGGGCGCCGGATGCCATCCTCGACGGCGAGACCGGCTACGTGGTCCGCGACGCACCGGGTGTCGCGGCACGCGTCACCGAACTGCTCACCGACCCCGCGAAGGCCAGGGCCATGGGGGAGAAGGGACAGGCGTGGGTGGACCGGGAGTGGCGTGAGGAGCTCTCCGCCGCCCGCCTGTCCGTGATCTTGGCAGGCTAAGGCCTCAGTCCGGCCGCCTTAGCCCGTCCTAAGCTCGCCTAAGGCCCATCTGAGCAGGCGAGATAGGGCTTTCCTCTGATGCGGCCCGGTGGCCTTACCGGAAGACTCGATGGTGAACGGGGAAACGCATCGAGGAGGAACGATGAACCTGAACATGGCCCAGAGCCTGGTCTCGGATCACATCAGGGAATCACGGCAGCAGGCGACGGCGGCCCGGCGGGCCGGCGCGGTGCGGCACGCGGTCCGCAAGGCGGGTGCCCTCACGGCCCGGCGCAGCCACCGGCTGGCGCAGGGGGCATGACGATGACGCGGCGGGCCACCGTCCCGGCGGGGACCGCGCTCGGCCGTTTCGGCCAGCGGGTAGCCGCCATCATCGCCGAGTGCAACTACGCCCAGCGGAGGGCGACCGTCCTGCGGATGGCTCCCGACACCTACCTGGCCGGCCGGGACAATGCTCCCGCTGACTACACCGAGTTCCTGTTCAGGACCTCGGGCGCGCTGCTGCACGAGCCGGCCGCGGGCCGCCGGGCGAACGGCCAGTTCGTCGGCTGAGGCCAGACCTGAGCGCAGCACCCACAAGCGCAGCACCCAGAAGTGCAACGCCCACAAGCGCAGCACCCGGAAGTGCAACGCCCACAAGTACGGGGCCTCACGAACACCGCGCTCGCGAAACAGGGGCTCGCGAGCACGGGGTTCATGAGTGAGGCACCAGCACGGGGCTCACGAGTAAAGAGCGTCGATGTCGGTCGCGAAGTCCTTGAGCAGCACGCTCCGGCGGATCCCGAGCTTGACGCTGAGCTGGCCGGCCTCCTGAGTGAAGTCCGCGTCGAGGATCCTGAACTTCCTGATGGACTCCGCCCGGGAGACCGCCTTGTTGGCGTCGTCGATCGCGGCCTGCACGGCCGCGACGAGGTCGGGGTCGTCGCGCAGCGACGCGATCGTCGCGTCGGCCGGCTTACCGTTCCTCTCCTTCCACGGTCCGAACGTCTCAGCGTCCAGCGTGATCAGCGCCGCGACGAACGGCCGCCCGTCGCCCACCACCATGGCCTGGCTGACCAGCGCGTGGCTGCGGATCCGGTCCTCCAGCACGGCCGGCGCGACATTCTTGCCGCCGGCCGTGACGATCATCTCCTTCTTCCGCCCGGTGATCTTCAGGAAGCCCTCGTCGTCGAGCTCACCGATGTCACCGGTACGGAACCAGCCGTCGTCGGTGAAGACCTCGCTCGTCGCGGCCTCGTTGCGCCAGTAGCCGGGGAAGACGTTGACCCCCTTGATCAGGATCTCGCCGTCCTCGTCGATCCTGAGGGAGACCCCGGGCAGCGGCAGCCCGACGGTGCCTATCTTGACCCGGTCCGGGCGGTTGACGGTCGCCGCGGCGGTCGTCTCGGTCAGCCCGTATCCCTCCAGGACGGTGACGCCGATGCCGCGGAAGAAGTGGCCCAGGCGTTCGCTGAGCGCGGCGCCGCCGGAGACCGCGTACTGCGTCTGCCCGCCGAGCGCGGCCCGTAGCTTGCCGTAGACCAGCCGGTCGAACAGCAGGTGCTGGGCCCGGAGGCCGAACGGAGGCCGGCCGGGAGCGTCCATCGCCCGGCTCCAGGCGATAGCGGTGTCGGCCGCCCGGCCGAAGATGGCCCCCTTGCCGTCGCCGGCGGCCTTCTGCTCGGCGCTGTTGAAGACTTTCTCGAACACTCTCGGCACCGCCAGGATGAACGTGGGCCGGAACGAGGCCAGCGCGGGCAGCAGCGCGTTCAGGTCCCCGCAGTGCCCGAGGACGACCCCGCCCTCCAGGCAGCCGACCTGGATGATCCGGGCGAAGACGTGCGCGAGCGGCAGGAAGAGCAGCGTGCTGGTGTCCGGCATCTCCGTGATCTGCGCGAGCGGCCCGTGGAACGCGTTACGCACGTCGGCGAGCAGGTTCGCGTGGGTCAGCTCGCAGCCCTTGGGACGCCCGGTGGTGCCGGAGGTGTAGATGACCGTGGCGAGGTCGGAGGCCTTGGCCGCGGCCGAGCGCTCCGCGATGACCTCGTCGCCGATGTCCGCGCCCGCCGCGCGCAGCGCATCCAGGCCGGTATCGATCCGCCACACCTGGGACAGCCCGGGCAGCTGGTCCCGCAGCCGGGAGATCATGTCCTCGCAGGCGGCCGTCTCGGCGAAGCAGGCCGTCGCGCCCGAGTCGGACAGGATCCACTCGGTCTGCTCGGCGGAGGAGGTCTCGTAAACCGGTACGGTCGCCGCGCCCGCGGTCCAGATCGCGTAGTCGATCAGCGTCCACTCGTACCGGGTATGCGACATCAGCGCCACCCGGTCCCCGACCTCGATACCGGACGCCACCAGGCCCTTGGCCAGCGCCACGACCTCGTCCCGGAACTGACTCGCGGTCACGCCCGTCCAATCGGCCGAGAAACCCGCGGCGCCGGGGCGGCGCAGCACCACCGCCTGCGGCTGCTCGGCGGCGCGGCGGAACACGGTGCCGGCGAGGTTCGCGGTCGCCGGGATCTCCGCCAGGGCGGGCAGGCTGAATTCGCGCACGGCATTCCTCCAGTGAGGCAGTGCTATCAGGCAGTAAGGCAGTACAAGCTTAGAGCCCAGGCCGGCCAGTTCCCGGTGACGATCGTGCGACCCGCCCGGCTTACCGTGGTGCTATGCGAGTCCACGTGGTGAGCGACGTCCACGGCCGCGCGGATGCGCTGGCCCGCGCGGCGGATGGTGCTGACGCGCTGATCTGCCTGGGCGACCTGCTCCTGTTCCTCGACTACGCCGATCACGGCCAGGGCATCTTCGCGGACCTGTTCGGCGTGGAGGCGGCGGGGGAGTACGTCCGGCTGCGCACCGAGAAGAAGTTCGACGAGGCCCGGGAGTTCTCGATGGGCCTGTTCGCGTCGCGGCCGGAGAGCCGGGCCAGTCTGTTCGAGGCCGCGATGACCCGCCAGTACGCCGAGCTGTTCGGGGCCCTGCCCGAGCCGGCCTACCTGACCTACGGCAATGTCGACGTGCCCGCCATGTGGCAGCAGTTCACCAAGCCCGGTCACCACGTCCTGGACGGCGGCACGGCCGAGCTGGGCGGATGGACGTTCGGGTTCGTCGGCAGCGGCCTGGAATCCGTCTACCGCACGCCGAACGAGATCAGCGAGGACGAGTTCCGGGCCAAGCTCGAAGCGGTCGGCGAGGTCGACGTGCTGTGCACGCACATCCCGCCCGCGATCCCCGAGCTCCTCTACGACACCGTGGCCCGGCGGATGGAGAAGGGCAGCGTGGCGCTGCTTGAGGTGATTAAGGCGACGCAGCCGAGGTACTCCATCTTCGGGCACGTGCACCAGCCGCTGGCCCGCCGCACGCGGGTCGGCGCCACGGAATGCCTGAACGTAGGACACTTCCGGGCGACCGGAGCGCCATTTGTCCTCCAGTGGTAGCGGTACGATCGTGGTAGGAGGCGTCAGGTGTCGGAATCCCGAGACGATAGCCAGCCAGTCGACGGCGAGCCGCAAGGCAGTACGCCGCAGCCCGGTGGCAGCCCGTCACAAAGCAGTAGCCCGCAAGGCAGCAGCTCACTAGGCAGTAGCCCGCCGGACAAGGGTCCGCAGGACAGCAGCCCGCGGGATAATGAGAACAACGGTCCGCGGAGCCGCGACCCGTGGGGCAGCGCGACCGACTCGGGGGACAGTCCCACCCCGAGCAGCGGTCCGCGAACCAATGACCGGCCCTCGGGTAACGGCCAGGCCAGGGCCAACGGCCACAACGGCGGCCGCAGCCAGGCCGGCGGCCGCGGCTCGTCCCGGGGCAGCGACCCCGTCGCGGACTTCCAGCGCTGGATGATGAAGGCTGGCGCCCGCAGCATGGCGAACCAGGTCGCCGACCAGGTCAAGCGGACCATCGGGACCGAGCGCAAGGACAACCGCGACGTCTGGAACACGGCCACCAACGAGCCGCCTCCCACCGAATCACCGGAGTGTCAGTGGTGCCCGATCTGCCAGGCGGCCCGGGCGGCCCGGACGGGCAACACCGGCGGGCTCAGCGCGCGGCTGGCGGACGCGGGCGGGGCCCTGGCCGGGGTGGTCGAGGGTGCGTTCTCCGCCTTCGAGCAGGTCCTCAAAGCCCAAGAGCAAAACCGAGACCGACCAACCGAACGGCCTGGTCCTCCGCGCCCTGGCCCCAGTGCGCCTGACCGCGGGGAAACCGGTCAGTGACGCTCGCCATCGGCGTTGATGTCGGTGGCACGAAAGTCGCGGCGGGGGGTGTCGAAGAAGACGGCCGGATCATCGCCAAGCTGAAGAGATCGACCCCCGCGGCCAGCCCGGCGCGCACCGAGCAGGCGATCGCCGACGCGGTGACCGAGCTCGCGGCCAGCTACCGGGTCGCGGCCATCGGGCTGGGCGCGGCCGGGTTCGTCGACAGCGCCCGGGCCACCATGCTTTTCGCACCCAACCTCGCCTGGCGCGACGAGCCGCTCAAGCATCGGGTGGAGGAGCGTCTCGGCCGCGAGGTCGTGGTCGAGAACGACGCCAACGCCTCCGCTTGGGCCGAAGCCCGGTTCGGGGCCGCGCGCGGGTACCGTGACGCGATGCTGGTGGCGCTGGGTACCGGTATCGGCGCGGCCATCCTCATCGGCGGCGAGCTCTACCGCGGACGGTGGGGGATCGCCGGCGAGCCCGGGCACATCCGCGTGGTGCCCGACGGCCGGCTGTGCGGATGCGGGAACCGGGGCTGCTGGGAGCAGTACTGCAGCGGCAACGCCCTGGTCGCCGAGGCCCGCGAGTTCGCCCGGCGCACGCCGGGGGCCGCCGTCCGGCTGCTGCAGCTGGGTGACGGGACGCCCGAGGGCATCTCGGGCCCGGTGATCACCCGGGCCGCGATCGAGGGGGACCCGGCCGCCCTGCGCTGCTTCCAGACCATCGGCAGCTGGCTCGGCCAGGGCCTGGCCGACCTGGCCGCGATCCTGGACCCAGCCTGCTTCGTGATCGGCGGCGGGGTCTCCGAAGCGGGCGACCTGCTGCTCGATCCGGCCCGGGCCGCCTACGAGCGCGCGCTGACCGGCCGCGGCCACCGGCCGCTGGCCGAGATCAAGGTCGCCGAGCTAGGCGAGGACGCCGGGATCGTCGGCGCCGCCGATCTCGCCCGGGCGAGCAGCGCGGCGATCTTCAGACAACGGCGCCGTCGTCGCCGTCGTCCGGACCACCCGGCCCTGGCTCGTTCATACGCAGCACGAGTATGGCGAACCCGGTGACGAACGCGGCCACCGCGAAGAACGCCGCGATGCCCGGCACCGACCAGCCCGCCGCGGTGGCCACCACCAGGTAGGCCGGCCCGCCGAACAGCGCCGTCCACGCCCCCTTGGCCACCGAGTCCAGCTTGGGCAGCGGCGGCGGCGCGGGCGGGACGAAATGTCCCTCGTCGTCTTCCGGTACCGGCTGCGGCGGCACCTTGCGCGCCCGGATACGCCGGGCTCGCGTCCCGTGCGCGGCGCCGCGGCGCTCCCGCCGGGCGGCCGCGATCACGTCCGGTTCGTGCGCCCCCGGGCGCCGGTCCGCGCCGAACGCCTGCCGAGCCCCTTCGTCGTCGAACCCGCGCGGCCCTTCGACGCCGCGCGTTTCCCCGGGCAGCTGGCCCGCGGCTCCGGGGATCCCGTGGCCTTGGCGGGTCCCGGGCGCTCCCGGGGGGCCGCCCGGGCTGCCCGGCCCGGCCGTCCGGGGGACACTCCCGGCATCCTCGGGCCCGTCGGGAGCGCGGAACCCGTCGACACCGCGACGCCCGTCGGTACCGCGCCCGTCGGTACCGCGCCCGTCGGTACCGCGCCCGTCGGTACGACGGTGGCCACCGGGGGCGCGGGGTCCCTCGGGACCGTGCAATCCTTCCGTATCGCGCGGACCCTCACCACGCGACCCGTCAGTCCCACGAGTCCCGTCAGGCTCTTGCGGCCTTACGGCCTCATGCCTTCCTCTGCCCCCTGGAGCCGCTCCAGTACCACGGGGAGGCGGCGGGGCAGGGACGTTCTCGCGCTCCGGCCAGGGTGCCGGGCCAGTCGTAGTCAGGGGTTCCTCGAACCGAGCGACCAGATCGCGCCATGCCGCGTCCTCGTCGCTCTCCCTGCTCTCCGTGTTATCCCAGTCCGGCACGTCCCCACCGATGTCCGAATCGAAGCCTGCTCCCACGATAGCCGCCGATGGTGCAATGCCGGGAGGGTAAATCTCAGGAGTACGGGTGCTTATTGGCCGATGCCAGCAGGATTAAGCCAAAGGCGTATCAAGATCGCTGTACGGCAGGGCCCGCCGGGTCTCGAGCCAGCGATGCCGTTTCTCCGCGGCCGCGCCGTCCGGCAGGTCGAGCACCGCGGCGATCGCCTCCGGTCCCATGCCCATGGCCTGCGCGGCGTCGAACAACTCGCACTCGAGCCGGTCCAGGCCCAGCCGGGCCGCCTGCACCAGGACGAGGGCGGCCCCCATGTCCAGCCCCTCGGCTCGCCCCGAGGCCGCGGCCACGGTCACCGCCTTGATCGCGTCCGGCTCGGGGATCAGGCGCTTTTCCGTTTCCCAGAGCAGCAGGTCGACACCCGAGGCATAGCGCTCGGTCAGGTGCCTGCGCGAGGCGTTAACCAGCTCGGGTGACGGCGCCTGAGGTTCCACGTCTTCCACGTTAGTAGATCCGAAACATCCCGTCGACCATACGAGATTGCCGCTCCGTAAGTATGATGTCGCCTGCGGTCATAATCGGTTCGCGGTGCCCGGGCAGTACTGTTGTGACTACCCGGAGTGATCCTGGATGAACTTCAGGCTGCCCTCGAAGATGGCCGGGGCGTCGTTGTCGAGCGTCGCCACGTGGTAGCTGTCCGGGCAGTCGCGGACGGTCACCTGGCCGCCGGGTATCCCCGCGAGCAGCACCCGCATGCTCGCGGGACCGACCACGTGGTCGGTGGTGCTGTGATAGACGAGGACCGGCTGGGTGACCTCGCCGAGGTGCCGGGTCGTCTCGCTCCACAGTTTCGGCAGCGTGGCCGCGGCCCGCACCGGCACCCGGTCGTAGCCGACCTCGCTCGCGCCGGGCTTGGCGATATCGCTGGTGATGCCCGGCAGCGTCCGCACCACGTGCTTGAGCACCGGGGCGAGCAGGAACAGCTTGGTGTCTGGGGCCAGCGACGGGTTGACCAGGACCAGGCCGCGGAGCGCGCTGCCGCGCGTCTCCGCCAGCCGCAGCGCCAGGCAGCCGCCCATGGACAGGCCGAAGACGAAGACCTGCTCGCACCGGTCCGCCAGCTTCCCGAACGCGGCGTCCACCGCCGCCAGCCAGTCGTCGCTTCCCGTCCGGGCCATGTCCTGCCAGACGGTGCCGTGCCCGGGCAGCCGGGGAAGACTGACCGTGAGGTTCTGGCCGGCCAGGTAGTCCGCCCAGGGCCGCAGCGTCTGCGGGCTGCCGGTGAAGCCGTGGCACAGTAGCACGCCGACCGGGCCGCCTGCGTGCTCGAATGGTTCCGCGCCGGGAAGCACTGATGACATGACCGAATCGTCGCATGTCCGTGCCCCGCGACGCATCCCGCCGGGCCCCGGACATGCGACCATGTGACCGTGGGCTACTGGCTGACGAAGTACACGCTCGGGATAACGCTGAGGATCCTGTTCCGGTCCCGCGCCTGGGGGGTCAAGAACGTGCCGCGGCGAGGGCCCGTCATCCTCGCGAGCAACCACCTGTCGTTCTCCGACCACTTCTTCGGGCCGTTTCCCATATCGCGCAAGGTGATCTTCCTGGGCAAGTCCGAGTACTTCACCGGGCGCGGGCTGAAGGGACTGGTCAGCCGGGCCTTCTTCACCGGCGTCGGCGTGATTCCCCTGGACCGGGCCGGCGGCCCGGCCAGTGAGCAGGCCATCAGGACCAGCCTGCAGGTCCTGGCGGCCGGGAAGGTGCTCGGCATCTACCCGGAAGGCACCCGGAGCCCGGACGGCCGCCTGTACCGGGGCAAGACGGGGGTGGCCAGGCTGGCCGTCGAGTCCGGCGCCCCGGTCGTCCCGTGCGCGATGATCGACACCTTCCGGCTCCAACCGCCGGGCCGGCTCTGGCCGGACCTGCGGGTCCGGCCCGGGGTGCGGTTCGGCGAGCCGCTGGACTTCTCCCGCTACCACGGCCAGGAGGCGGACGCCAAGCTGCTGCGGGCGATCACGGACGAGATCATGCAGGCGATCGCGAAGCTCTCCGGCCAGGAGTACGTCGACGTCGACGCCCAGCGCGCCAAGGCCGAACTGGCTGCGGCCAGCAAGCATGGCGGCAAGAAAAAGCGCGATCTGGGTGATGTTGCCGGGCCCGCGACACCGCCTGGCGCCTGAGTTTTTCCTGAGCTCGGGCCGCTTGCATCCACGCCGCCCTCTCGCCCACTAAGGTAAGGGCCATGCGAGTGGGAGTCCTTACCGGTGGCGGCGACTGCCCCGGACTGAACGCAGTTATCCGTGCCGTGGTCCGCAAGGGCGTGCAGGAGTACGGCCTTGAATTCGTCGGGTTCCGTGACGGGTGGCGCGGGCCGCTCGAAGGCGACACGATGCCCCTGGACATCCAGGCGGTACGCGGGATCCTGCCGCGCGGCGGAACGATCCTGGGCTCGTCCCGTACCAACCCGCTGAAGAACGCGGGCGGCGGCGGCGGCCGCAACGGCGTCGAGCGGATCAAGGACAACCTGGCCGGCCTCGGGGTCGACGCGCTGATTGCGATCGGCGGCGAGGACACCCTCGGCGTGGCCACCAAGCTCGGCGAGCAGGGCGTCCCGGTGGTCGGCGTGCCGAAGACGATCGACAACGACCTCGGGGCTACCGACTACACGTTCGGCTTCGACACCGCGGTGAACATCGCCATGGAGGCGATCGACCGGCTGCACACCACGGCCGAGAGCCACCACCGGGCGCTGATCGTCGAGGTCATGGGCCGGCACGCGGGCTGGATCGCGCTGCATGCGGGCCTGGCCGGCGGCGCGAACGTGATCCTGATCCCGGAGCGGCCGTTCGACATCGAGCGGGTCTGCGCCTACGTGCAGCACCGGTTCCAGACCCGGTTCGCGCCCATCGTGGTCGTCGCCGAGGGCGCGCACCCGGTGAGCGAGGACCTTGCCACCGCGGGCGAGCAGCTCGACTCGTTCGGCCATGTCCGGCTGGGCGGCGTCGGGCAGCTGCTGGCCGGCGAGATCGAGAAGCGGACCGGCAAGGAGGCCCGCTGCACGGTGCTCGGCCACATCCAGCGCGGCGGCACCCCGACGGCGTTCGACCGGGTGCTGGCCACCCGCTTCGGCGTCCACGCGGTCCAGGCCGTGCACGACGAGGCGTTCGGCGTCATGGTGGCCCTGCGTGGCACCGACATCGTCCGCGTCCCCCTGGCCGAGGCCACCAGCCAGCTCAAGCTGGTCCCGCCCCAGCGCTACGCCGAAGCCGAAGTCTTCTTCGGCTAACCGGCCCCTCCCGGCCCTAGAAGGCCCGCCTCCTAGATGTCAGTGTGCCATCGGGCAGCCTCTTTTGGTCAGGGAGCCGTATTCACCGGATCTGAAGGGCGCTGCAGCCGGATCGATGGAGCATCGAGCCGGCTGAGGCCGGATGAATGGAGCATCGAGCCGGCTGACGACGTCGCTGGAATCGATGGGGATTTGGACAGCGTCCCTCTTTGCTGTCCGATGGCATATCGATCCTGATTTACCCGATTGCGGGCGGCAGGCTCGTGTGCCTATACTCGTCTACGAGTACTTCACGACGAGTCCTCGCGCACGAGGATCTACGCGCGAAGACCGGCACCCGAGGCGGTGGAGGCGATGGGCAAGCGGCGGAAGATCAGTAACCTGCTCGCGCTGTCGCTGCTCACGCTGCTGACCGAACGGCCGATGTACCCGTATGAGATGGCCGCGACCCTGCGGCACCGGGGCAAGGACCAGTCCATCAAGATCAACTGGGGTTCGCTCTACACCGTCGTGCAGAACCTGGAGAAGCACGGCTTCATCGAGACGGTAGAAGTCGCCCGTGAGGGCAGGCAGCCGGAGCGGACCACCTACCGGATCACCGACGCGGGACGCGCCGAGCTGACGGACTGGCTGCGCGAGCTGATCAGCGAGCCTGAACGGGAGTACACCAGGTTCGAGGCGGCCCTGGCCGAGTGCGCCGTGCTGTCCCCCCGCGACCTGACTGACCTGCTGCGACAGCGGCTAGAAGTGCTCGAGACGGCCACCGCCGAGCACCAGGCCGGGCTGGAGGCCCTGGAAGGCAGGCTGCCCCGGCTGTTCCTGATCGAATCGGAGTATCACCTGGCGCTGCGCCGGGCGGAGACCGAATGGGTGCGGGGACTGCTGAAGGAGTTCACCGACGGCACCTTCCCTGGCATCAAGGATTGGCAGCGCTTCCACGACACCGGGGAGCTCCCCGACGACGTCCAGGTGCTGATGCAGGAACAGGAGGGTGCCGACAGCTAACGCGAAAAAACGACCCCGGCCTGGTGCGGCAACACCAGCGGCCGGGGCCGTCAACCTCATTCGATCCCGCGTACGCGAAACCCTGAGGTCCCACCGTCTACAGTAGCCGGGTTTCTCCTCGCGGGGCTGGACTGTATCGCAAGGAGAACCTAGTGAGCATGACCGACTGCGCCATCGAGGCGCGCCAGCTCGTCAAGACCTACGCCGTACGCGGCAAGAAGCAGGGCATCCGGGCGCTGGACGGACTGGATATCAGCGTCCCCCGCGGCATGATCTACGGCCTGCTCGGACCGAACGGGGCAGGCAAGAGCACCACTGTCAAGATCCTCACCTCGCTGGCCCGGCCCGACTCGGGCACGGCGCGCGTCGATGGCGTCGACGTGCTCGCCCGCCCGGGCCAGGTCCGGCACGTGATCGGAGTCGTCGCCCAGCGGTCAGGGGCCGACCCCGCCGCCACCGGGCGGGAGAACCTGATCCTCCAAGGCCGGCTGTACGGGCAGCGCGGCGGGACCGTGCGGGCCCGTGCTGAGGAACTGCTCGCGCACTTCGGGCTGACCGAAGCGGCCGGGCGCCTGGTCAAGACCTACTCCGGCGGCATGCAGCGCCGCCTGGACGTGGCGCTCGGGCTGATGCACCGGCCCTCGGTGCTGTTCCTCGACGAGCCCACCACCGGCCTGGACCCGGAGTCCCGGGCGGCCCTGTGGGCCGAGATCGCGCGGCTGGCGGACGGGGAGGGAATGACCGTCCTGCTGACCACGCACTACCTGGAGGAAGCGGACCGGCTAGCCGGCCGGCTGGCCATCGTGGACCGCGGCCGGGTGGTCACCTCGGGCACGCCCGACGGGCTCAAGGGCGAGCTGCGCGGCGATGCCGTGCACATTGAGCTGCCCGCCGGGGCCGGCCCGGACGCCGAAGCCGACACTTCCCTGGTCCGGAGCGTGCTGGCGGCCCTGCCCGCGGTGCGGGACGTGCTCATCGCCGGCCGTGACGTCTCCGCGCGCAGCGACGACGGCGCGGCCGCCGTCCCGGTCGTGCTGGCCGCGCTGCAGCGGGCGGGCGTCAACGCCGCCTCGGTGGCGGTGGCCCGGCCCTCGCTGGACGACGTGTACCTGCGGTACACCGGGCGCCGCTACAGCGAGTCGCAGGCCCCCGGCCTTGACGGCCACGGCGACCACGATGACCAGCTCGAGACCGCAGGGATGAGCAAGTGATGACGACCATGCAGATCGACTCGGTTCCGTCCGCCCCGGGCCGGTCCCCGGCGGCGCCGAACACGGTGCCGCTGCGTACCGCCCTGGCCCACACCTGGTACCTGACCGGCCGGAAGCTGCACGCCCTGGTCCGGCAGCCGTGGGTGCTGGCGTTCAGCGTCGTGCAGCCGGTGATCTGGCTGTTCCTGTTCGGGCAGCTGTTCCGCCGGGTCATCGACATCCCCGGCTTCGCTTATCACGGCACCTACCTGGACTACCTGGTGCCCGGGCTGATCGCGATGAACGCCATGTCCAACAACATGTGGGCCGGCATGGCGATGATCGAGGAGATCGAGCGCGGCACGCTGAACCGCTTCCTGACCGCCCCGGCCAGCCGGATCGCGATCATGAACGCGTCCGTGGTGGAGCAGGCGGTCAGCACGGCCGTGCAGTCGCTGATCATCGTGGGGCTCGGCCTGGCCGGCGGGGCCCGCTACCACGGCGGCGTCGCCGGGGTGGCGGTCATGGTCGCGGCGTCGGTCGGTGTCGGGGTGGTGTTCGGGGCCCTGTCCAACGCGGTCGGCATGACGCTGCGCTCCCGCGAGGCGATCATCGGCGTGTACACGTTCTTCATGCTGCCGCTGATGTTCTTGTCCTCGGCGTTCATCCAGACCAGCCTCATGCCGGGCTGGATGCAGGCCATCGCGTCGCGCAACCCGCTCAACTGGGTGGTGCAGATCGGCCGCAGCGCGGTCTCCGCCCAGCCCGGCTGGGCCGGGATCGGGGTGCGCTGCGGTGGCCTGCTCGTGCTCGCGGTGGCCTGCGTGGCCGTGTCCGTGGCGACGTTCCGCTCCTACCAGAAGAACGCCTGAGGTTCGGGGCCGGGACGGTGGGTACCACGGGGGCGCCCGCCGTCCCGGCTCTGTGCTTGCTAACCCGGTGCTCAGGAGGCCCGCAGCGGCACGGCCTCGAGCGCCTCCGTCACTTCCTCCGGCCTGGGCGGCGGCTGGGCCTCGCGGTACCGCATGGTGCGGATGTCACGGGGGATCAGCGCCAGCGCGGACGCGATGACGATCAGCGCGGCCGCCCCGTACTGCGCGCGGCTGGTCCCGATCGCGGTGCCGAGCGGGCCCGCGATCAGCGCCCCGATCGGCATCACGATGACCGAGCCGAGGACGTCGTAGTACGAGACCCGGGCCTGCATGTCCGGCGGGATGTTCCGCGTCATCGCGACCGTCCACTGCACCAT
>JAJKHX010000327.1 GCA_021154785.1 Nocardiopsis sp. | reverse complement strand
CTGGCCTGGGGCATGGCGGCCGCCGTCGCGGCCTGCGTCGGGCCGTTCCAGGCGCGGGTCCTGCCCCGGCTGCCCCAGGCCTGGACGTGGGTCTCGCTCACCCGCGACCTGGGGCCTCGCTACATGGCGGAGAACGCCGCCAACAGCGGCGCCGGCCAGCTGCGCAGCTACGGTGTCGGCATCATCGCCGGGCTGGCCGCGGTCGGCTACCTGCAGGCCGGCCTGCTGCTGCTGGGCCCGTTCATGGTCGTGCTCCAGGGGATTTCGCTGGTCACGGTGCCCGAGGCGGCGCGGGTGCTGCGCCGTTCGCCCCGTCATCTCGAGCCGTACTGCCTCGTGGTCGGGACGGGCCTCGCCGTCATGGCGCTGGCCTGGGGGCTGTTCCTGGTGGTGGCGCTGCCGCACGGCCTGGGTGCCCTGCTGCTCGGCAGCTTCTGGAAGCACGCCTACGTGCTGGTGCTGCCGTTCGCGTTCACCATCATGGGGGCGGGCTTCCAGGTCGGGGCGGCCGCCGGCCTGCACGCCCTCGGGGCCGCCCGGAGAAGCCTGCGGGCGATGCTGATCACTTCGGCCCTCCAGCTCGCCTTCAGCCTGGCTGGCGCCTTCGCCGACGGCGCGGCCGGGGCCGTCGAGGGCGGCGCCCTGGCGGCATGGATCGGCGCGCTGGTCTGGTGGCGGTACCTGCGGGCCGGGATGCGGGAGTCCGCGGAGGTCCCCGACGGCAGCTCCTGGTGGCCCCGCCGCCAGGACGGCCGCCGGGTCAGCCCGGTCCAGGCGCTGGCGCGCTCGCGCTGGCGCGACACCGGGACCCGTCAGCCAGAGGGAGCCGCGGCCCGCTCCGGGCACAGCGAGGCAGCCTGAAACGTCCGCCGCCGCCGCGGCCAAGACGCAGCCCGCCGACCGGCGGAACACGCAAGAGAACAACGGAGGCCTTCATGACCGTCAGCAGCAGCCCCGGCCGCCGGCGCGGCCGACCCGGATCCGGCGCCGCGCCAGCGCCCCGGGTGGGTCTGTTCGGCCTCCTCGGCTCGGGCAACCTCGGCAACGACGCGTCCCTGGACGCGGTGCTCGGCTACCTCAGGGCTTATCACCCCGATGCCGTGCTTGACTTCATGTGCATGGGTCCCGGGGAGGTCCGGGCCAGGTATGGCTGCGACGCGATCCCGCTGCTCTGGTGCCGTCGCTACGAGGAGCGGGTGCCCGGGCCGCTGGCGGCCGGGCTGAAGATCCTGGGGAAGCTCATCGACCCGTTCCGGACCGCCGCCTGGGTGCGGCGGCACGACGTGGTCATCGTGCCGGGCATGGGCGTCCTGGAGGCCAGCCTGCCGCTGAATCCCTGGGGCTGGCCGTACACCATGACCCAGCTGGGCGTGTCCGGGCGGCTCTTCGGGACGAAGGTGGCGATGATCGGCGTCGGGGCCACCTTCGTCAAGCGGCCGGCCACGAGGTGGCTGATCGTCCGGGCGGCCCGGCTCGCCTTCTACCGGTCCTACCGTGACGCCCAGTCCCGGGATGCGCTGGGTCAGCAGGGCCTGGACACCTCGGCCGACCCGGTCCACCCCGACCTGGTGTTCAGCCTGCCGACTTCACCCGCGGCGGGGAATCCCGAGACGGTCGGCGTCGGGCTGATGGCCTACTACGGCTCCGACGACGACCGCAAGCGGGCCGACGAGATCTATGCCGATTATCTCGGCAACGTGGAATCCTTCATCCGGTGGCTGCTCGAGGCCGGCCGCCGGGTCCTGCTGTTCTACGGCGACGCCGTCGACGAGCCCGCGGTCGAGCAGGTGCTGAGCGACCTGCGCGAGTACACGTCGGAGTCCGGCCCGGCGCGGCTCGCCGCCGAGCACGTCACGTCCTACGCGGAGCTGCGCCAGGCGATGGCGCCGGTCGGCACCGTCGTGGCGACGCGCTACCACAACGTGATCTGCGCGCTGCAGCTCAGCAAGCCGACCATGTCGATCGGGTACGGGAAGAAGAACGTCGTGCTGATGGAGGAGATGGGGCTGCCCGAGTTCTGCCAGCACGCCCAGTCGATCGACGTCCCGAAGCTGATCGAGCAGTTCACGAAGCTAGAGAGCAACGCGGACCAGGTGCGGACGATGCTCGCCGAGCGCAACGCGGACAAGGCCAGCCTGCTCGCTGGCCAGTTCGCCACCATGGACGCCCTGCTCTTCCCGGCCGGGTAAGACCGGCCGGGAAGAACCCGGGCTACTCCTGATGCCCGCGCGGAACAGCCGCGGGCACGATGACTGACTTCGCGCACCTGAAGGCCTCGGCGTACGGCGCCCGGCACTCCATGCCGCGCAGCCGGGCCAGGCCCAGGAAGACCTCGTCGTCCCACCAGTCGCGGCCCCGCTGCGACGGGTAGCACTTGTGCAGCAGTTCCACCTTGCGCTGCGCGGCCTGCGCCGAGAGCGGAACGTACATCGTGGGGCGGCTCAGGTCGCCATCCCACTTCGGGATCTCGTAGGCGAGGTAGAGCTGGTCACGGAAGACGGTGGGCACCAGCTCACCGATGGTGCGGTGATCCTGGTGCGCATCGTCGGCCGACGGCGCGATGATGACGTCGGGCGAGCACGACCGCGCCACGCCCTCGAGGGTCTCCTTGACCTGGCCCCAGACGGCGGGCAGCCGCCCCTCGGGCAGGTCGAAGAGCTGGATGCTGAGGTCCGCGCCCGGCAGGAACGAACGGGCGGCCTCCTTCGCCTCCTGCTGGCGCTCGCTGGTCCCGGTCAGGACCACGTACGTGGCCAGCAGCTCACCTTCGGCCAGGCCGAGGAGCAGGCCGCCGGCGCCGATCTCGATGTCGTCCGGGTGCGCCCCGATCGCGAGAACCGACAGCGGCCTGTCCGCGGGCGGCACCAGCGGCAGCGATATCACGTCAGCTCACCCCGTCACCGGCACGGCCTCCGGGGGCGTCCCCGGCAGCAGGTCCTCCTGGCTGACCGCACCGGACCGCTCCGGGTCCCAGAGCATCCACGGGCAGTGCCCGCGGTGGTACATCTCCTCCAGCTGGGCCCGCTCCTTGACCGTGTCGGCGGGTGACCAGTACCCCTTGTGGGGGAAGCCCAGCACCCGGCGCTGCGCGATCAGCCGCGGCAGCGCGTCCTGGACCAGGTCTTCCCCTTCGTTCAGGTAGTCGAAGATCTCCGGCCGCATCACGAAGTAGCCGCCGTTCTCCCACTGGAGCAGCTCCTGGACCGGCGTCACCTTCGTGATCAGCCCGTCGTCGCCGACGTCGACCACGTGGTGCGAGGACTGCAGCGGAACGGCCAGCAGGCTGGCTACCGCGTTGCTCTGCCTGGTCCGGGCGATCAGGTCCGGCAGCGGCGCGTCGGTGAAGACGTCCGCGTAGTTGGCCAGGAACATCTCCTCGTCCTGTACGAAGCGGCGCACCCGGCGCAGCCGCTCGCCGATCGAGGAGTGCAGGCCGGTGTCGACGAAGGTGATCCGCCACTCGGAGATGTCGGTCCTGAACAGCTTCGGCTGCCGGGCGTCGCCGCCCTCCAGGACGAAGTCGTTGGACCTGGTCTCGTCGTAGTTCAGGAAGAAATCTTTCACGTACGACGCGCCGTAGCCGAGGCAGAGCACGAAATCAGTGTGGCCGAAATGTGCGTAGTAGCGCATGACGTGCCAGATGAGCGGACGCTCTCCGATCATCGCCATCGGCTTGGGCGCCGTGGATACTCCGTCCCGCATCCGCATTCCGAGACCACCGCAGAAAAGCACGACCTTCATCATTCACCCCATCGAGACGATTTCGAATTCTGGGATCGGGAAAACGAGCTTCCCGCCCCAGGAACCGACATAACTAAGCTGCTGGCTGATTTCCTCGCGCAGGTTCCAGGGCAGCACCAGGATGTAATCGGGCCGGGTTTCGGCCAGGCGCTCCGGCGCGTAGATCGGGATATGCGTGCCGGGCAGGAATTTCCCTTGCTTGACCGGGCTCCGGTCGACGGTGTACGAGAGCAGGTCCGACCGGATCCCGCAGTGGTTGAGCAGCGTGTTCCCCTTGCCGGGGGCACCGTAGCCGGCCACCGTCTTGCCCTCGCGGGCCGCGCGGAGCAGGAATTCGAGCAGGTCGCTCTTGATCTTCAGCACGGCGGGGGCGAAACCCTCGTGGCCTTCGACCGTGTGCAGGCCGGCGGCTTCCTCGGCCGCCAGCACCGCCTTGACGCGCGCGCTGGGCTCGCCGGCGCTCTCGGCCGGGCGGGCGTAGACCCGCAGCGATCCGCCGTGGGTCTCGAGCTCCTCTACGTCGGTCACCCGCAGCCCGGCCGTTTCGAGGGCCCGGCTCGAGGTCAGCAGGGACAGGTAGGAGAAGTGCTCGTGGTAGATGGTGTCGTACTGGCGCCGCTCGATCAGCCGGAGCAGGTGCGGGAACTCCAGCGTGACCGTGCCCTCGTCCTTGACCAGCGCGCGCAACCCGGCCGCGAAGCCCCGGATGTCGGGGACGTGGGCGAAGACGTTGTTCCCGGCCACCAGGTCGGCCCGGCCGTGCCGCTGCGCGATCTCGCGGCCGGTCTCGGCCCCGAGGAACTGGACCTCGGTGGTGATGCCGCGGGCCCGGGCGGTCTCGGCCACGTTCGCGGCCGGCTCGACGCCGAGCACCGGGATGCCCGCCGCCTGGAAGTGCTGCAGCAGGTAGCCGTCGTTGCTGGCCACCTCCGTGACCAGGCTGTCCGAGGTCAGCTGCAGGCCCTCGATCATCGAGGTGGCGTACCGCTTCGCGTGCGCGACCCACGAGTCGGAGTAGGAGGAGAAGTACGCGTAATCGGAGAAGATGTCCTCGCCCGGCACGTAAGCGGGAAGCTGCACGAGAAGGCATTTCTCGCACAGGCGGACATGGAGCGGATAGAACGCTTCCGCTCCGTCGAGCTGGTCCTGCCGAACGTAGCTCTCGCACAGCGGCGACATTCCGATATCGACGAACGTACGGGTTATAGGCGCGCCGCACAGACGGCACTCATTAAACGTCGGCATAGAGTTCGAAGACCCCCAGCTTCGCAGCCGGTCAATGACCGGGCTAACATATGGAACCTGACTAATGGACTGACGGACGGGGAACAAGGGCGTAAATGGACGAGCTTGCGTGCCGGGCGTGCGGCGGATCGGCCGGTCATCTGGTGCTGGACCTCGGGCGGCAGCCGGCCTCTGACTATTTCCCGCGGTCCGGTGACCCGGGTCCAGATCCGGTGTATCCGCTGCAGATGTGGCTGTGCTCATCGTGCGGCCTGGCCCAGCTGCTGACTGACCCGACCGTGCCGGAGGAGCCGCGGGGCACCGAGCCCGCCGCGCTCGTGGCGCAGGCTGCCGACGCGGTGGAACGGGTGGCCGCGGCGGGCTTCCTGCGCGAGAACGGGCTGGTCGCCGAGTACGGGAGCCCGCACGGCGGCTCGTGGCTGGACCTGCTGGCCGGCCGCGGGCTGGTGCCGGTCCAGGACGGGCCGGCGGACCTGATCCTCGACTGCTTCGGCCTGATGCACGCGGCCGGTCAGCGCCAGGCCCTGGCCGAACGGGTGGCGCGGGTCGCGCCGGGCGGCGTGCTGCTGCTGCAGTACCACGCGCTGGGCACGATCATCGCCCGCCGGCAGTGGAACGCCCTGCGGCACGGCCACTACGCGTACTATTCGACCACCGCGCTGACCGCCATGCTGGCGGCCGCCGGCTTCAGCCCGCGGACCGCCTGGCGGTTCGACCTCTACGGCGGTACCGTCCTGCTGGCGGCGCAGCGAGAGGGCGAGGGCAGGCCGGGGCCCGACGACGTGGTCCGGTCGCTGCTGGCCGACGACGCCCGGATCGGCGTGTGCGACCCCGGCGCCTTCGCCGGTCTTCAGACCGATGTGCGCGCTCATGCTAAGGACCTGCATGACTGGCTGGCGGCGGAGCGATCGGCCGGCCGGACGGTGGTCGGGTACGGTGCCGCGTCCCGGGCCGTGGCGCTGCTGTGCCAGGCCGAGGCGGATCGCACGCTCCTGCCGGTCGTGATCGACGCCTCGCCGTCCAAGGAAGGCCTGCGGATGCCGGGAACGGACATCCCGGTAGCCGCTCCGGCCGAATTGGCCGCGCGCCGCCCGGACTCGGTGCTGCTGTTCGTCCCTGACCTGCTCGCCGAGGTGCGCGATGCATTCCCCGAGGTAGAGGCCGCGGGCGGCCGGTGGGTGGATGTAGAGGCACTCCGTTCGCAGGCACGGGGCTCACGCCGCCTGGAGTAGGACACGCAGCCGGGCCAGGCTTCGCTGCCGGGTCGGGCCGATGCTGCCGACCGGCAGTCCGAGCTCGTCGGAGATATCGGCGTAGGCCACCGGCGGGTCGGCCATGAGCATCTCGAGCAGCCGCTGCCACCGGCCGGGCAGCCGGGACATCGCGTCACGCACCGTCTGGGCCCGCTCGTCGGCCAGCAGGCGCTCGTCCACCGGGGCCTCATACACGTCAACCGCGGTCAGCTCGATGTCATCCTGGCTGAGCACCACCTTCTTGTGCGCCGCCAGGCTGCGCAGGCACTCGTGCCGCGCCGTGGCCGCGAGCCACGAACCCACCCGGGCGGGGTACTCGATCCGGTCAATGTGCTCGAGCAGTCGCAGCCAGGTGGTCTGGGCCACGTCCGCCGCATCGCTCTCCCTGAGTTTGTACTCGCCGGTTATCGACCAGATGAGCCGCGCATACTGATCAACCAGGCGCTCCCAGGCCTGCAGGTCACCATCAGCGGCCAGCCGTACCAGCCGCGCGACATCGGGCGACTCCAGGTCGTCCGCTGCCTTTACCGCCATTTCAAACCCCTTCTATAGAGCAACGCCCCAGTCACCGCTTTGATTACAGTGAGTAACGGACCATCAACAATGAGCGTCATCAAGACTCCTGACCAGCCGTTCCGAGATGTCAGCCGCGGCCCGGGGCACCATCCGGGTATCTCGCAGATCCCGTGGATCCCGTGGCGGAAAGTGTCATTAGTAGGCCCCCGACCCCCGCACGAGCACCGAGATCGTCTTCCACATGATCTGCAGGTCCAGCGCGAACGACCAGTTCTCGACGTACCGCAAGTCGAGTCGTACCGATTCTTCCCAGGACAGGTCCGATCGCCCGCTGACCTGCCACAGGCCGGTCAGGCCCGGCTTGACGACCAGCCTGCGGCGAACGTGCTCGGCGTACTTCTCCGCCTCGTCGGGCAGGGCCGGGCGCGGTCCTACCAGCGACATATGGCCGAGGAAGACGTTGAAGAGCTGGGGCAGCTCGTCGAACGACCAGCGCCGCAGGTGGGCTCCCACCGGAGTTATCCGGGGGTCCCGGCGCATCTTGAACAGCACGCCGTCGCCGTCGTTGCTCATCTGCAGCTCAGTGCGGCGCTTTTCCGCATCCACCACCATGGTCCGGAACTTGTAGATCCGGAACGCCTTGCCGTCCCGGCCCACCCTGACCTGGGTGAAGAACGCCGGGCCGCGATCGTGCAGCCAGACCGACGCGGCCAGGACGCACATCACGGGGGCCAGCACGATCAGCGCCGCGGCGGCCGCGCACCGGTCGAATAGCCCCTTGAGCACTAGGCGGGGCCCGGTCAGCTGCGGGTGGTCCACGTGCAGCAGGGTCAGCCCGGCGATCGGCCTGATCGTGGTGCGCGGACCCGCGACGTCGAGCAGCGCCGGCGAGACCCACAGGTCGGTGCCGGTTTTCTCGAGTTCCCAGGCCAGGCCGCGCAGCCTGATGCCGCCCATCTCCGGGCAGGCCAGCACCGCGACGCTGTCCGCGTCGAAGGCCTTGACGGCGGCCGTGATGTCGTCCAGGCCGCCGTAAACCGGGACGCCCACCACCTCGTCGCACTCACCCGGCCGGACGACGCAGGCGCCCACCACGCTCAGGCCGTGGTACTTGTCCCGCTTCAGCTCGGTGACCAGGTCGGCCACCGCTAGCTCATGACCGATCGCGACCACGGTCTGCAGGCACCGGCCCCGGGCCCGCCGCCGGTGCAGGCGCTTGCGCGCCACGTACCTGGCCACCAGGTCGGTCGCCGTGACACTGGGCAGGGCGATGACCACGTATCCGCGGGATATCTCGAGGTTGATGGCGTAGGAGAAGATCGCCAGCGCGGCCGTCAGGCTCACCCCGGCGCTCAGCACCTTCCTGAACTCATCCGAACCAGTCCCGACAAACCGGACATCATAGGCGCCGGCCAGCCACAACGCCGCGATCCAGAGCAACGGCAGCACCAGGCTTAGGGCCATGTACCTGGTCGTGACCTCGCTGCCGAACCGTATCTGGGCCGCGATGAACACGCCGATCACGGCGCAGCCGAAGTCAACG
>JAJKHX010000326.1 GCA_021154785.1 Nocardiopsis sp. | reverse complement strand
GCCGCCACCGCCGCGAATCGCCCAGAACAGCTCCGGGTTCTCCTCGGCCCTCGCACGCACGACTTGGCCGTTGGCGGCCACCACCTCCGCGGCGACCACGTTGTCCAGGGCCAGGCCGTGCTTCCTGACCTTCCAGCCGATGCCGCCGGTCAGGGTCAGCCCGCCGACACCGACGCTCTTGGTGTCACCCGAGGAGATCGCCAGGCCGTGCGGGGCCAGGGCCGCCGCGACCTGACCCCAGGTGCCGCCGCCGCCGATCCGGACGAGGTGGCGTTCTTTATCGATGATCCCCACATCCGCGAGCCGGCCGAGGTCGATCACGACGCCGCCGTCGTTGGTGCCGAAGCCCGGGAAGGCGTGGCCGCCGCCCCGGACGGACAGCGCAAGCCCGGTGCTGGCGGCGAACCTGACCCCTGCTTGCACGTCCCTGACGCTCCCGGGCCGCAGGATATGGGCCGGATGACCGGTAGCCAGGAGCGTGGGGCTAGCCGATTCGTAGTCCGGTCCGCCCGGTTCGATGATGTCGCCACCGAAGTCACGGCGGAGGGTTTCAAGCGCAGAGCTCATGATGTTCTTCCCTTGGGCAGGAGGAGGGCGATGAGGACCGCGGCCAGGCTGACGGCCGCGCAGCTGAGCAGGGCGATGCGGTAGCCGTGGACGGTGGCGGCCGCCGGGCTGGCGAGCTGGCTGTGACGGGTGGCGGTGGCGGCGATGGTGACGAGCGCGGCGAGGCCGAGGGCGCCGCCGAGCTGGCGAGCCGTGTTGAACAGGCCAGAGGCGAGCCCGGCGTAGCGGGGCTCGATGCCGGCCGTGGCGGATGCCGCGAGGGGCAGCAGCATCAGCCCGATGCCCGCCGCGGTGACCAGCATGGGGCCGAGGACGCGGGCCGGGTAGTCGGAGTGGTCAGGGAGCAGGGACATCCAGGCCATCCCGGCCGTGGTGAGTATCCCGCCGGCCAGGGTCAGGAAGCGGGGGCCGAAGCGCGGCAGGAGCCGCTTGGCCACCAGCGGTCCGGCCGCCAGCAGCACGGTCATGGGGACGATGGCCGCCCCCGAGCGCAGCGCGCTGTACCCGAGGATCTGCTGGAAGTAGAGGGACAGGAAGAAAAAGCCGCTGGTCATGACCACACCCAGGCAGGCCATGAGGGTATTGCCCACGGCGAGGCTGCGCCGCCTGAGGATGCCGAGCGGGACGAGCGGGGCCGCGCTGCGGGCCTCGATCAGGCCGAAGGCAGCCAGCAGGATCACGGCGGCGGCCAGGGCGGCGAGGACGGAGGCCGCTCCCCACCCCTGGCTGGTGGCCTGGGAGACGGCGAAGACCAGGGCGCTGACCCCGGCGGTGACGGTGAGCGCGCCCGGCAGGTCGAGGCGGGCCCCGTCGCGCCCGGTCGGTGACGGCACCAGGCTGGCCGCGGCGGCGGCGAGCAGCGCGACGCCGATGGGGACGTTGATGAACAGCACGTAGCGCCAGGAAAGCCCGGTGGTGAGCAGGCCGCCCAGCACGACCCCCACGGCTCCGGCCGACGAGCCCACCGCCGCCCACAGGGACAGCGCGCGGGTGCGGGCCGGGCCTTCGGGGTGGCTGGCGGTGATCAGGCTCAGGCTCGACGAGGCCAGGGCGGCGGCGCCGATACCCTGCAGGACGCGGGCCGCAATCAGCAGCCAGGGATCCCGGGCCAGGCCGCCGGCCAGGCTGGCCGCGGTGAAGACCGTCAGGCCGGCCTGGAACACGCCCTTGCGGCCGAACAGGTCGCCGGCCCGGGCCGCGAGGAGCAGGAACCCGCCGAAGGTGATCAGGTAGGCATCGACCACCCACTGCTGACCGGCCGCCGAGAGCCCGAGAGCTGCCTTCATGGCCGGCAGGGCGACGTTCACGATCGACGTGTCGATGATGACCATGAAGTTGGCCACGCACGCGATGGCCAGGATGACGCCGGGCGGCACGTGTGCCCGGGCGGCCGGGAGGGCCGGCTCGGCCGGGGTCGCCGGGGCGACGGCGGTTCTGGGGTGGGACATAGCAGCGGCTCCTTCGGGACGGTTTCTTGGGTTCTCGACCTATTGAACAAGTTCAAGTTGAACAAGTTCAAGTTAATTACGCTAGGCTGAGGAGTCAAGCGGGCCGGACAGGCCGGCCCGAGGACGAGGAGCGAGCCGGATGCGGTTGCGCCGCGAGCGCGTGGTGGACGTGGCGATAGCCCTGCTCGACGCCGACGGGCTGGACGCGCTGACGATGCGCAAGCTCGCCGCCCGCCTGGGCGTGCAGCCCGGCGCCCTCTACTGGCACTTCGCGGGCAAGCAGGCCCTGCTCGACGCGATGGCCGACCGGTTCCTCGAAGACTTCACCGCCGACTGGCCGGCCGGGTCCTGGGACGAGCAGTTCGCGGCCGCGAGCTGGCGGCTACGCCAGGTGCTCCTGTCCCACCGCGATGGCGCCAGGGTCATGGCCGGCACCTACGTCGCCGAGCCCAACACCGTCTTGCTCGGCAACCGGGCCATCGAGATCCTCCAGGCCGCGGGGCTGCCGCCCGACCGGGCCGGCTGGGCCGCCTTTGCCGCGTTCCACTTCGTGCTCGGCCACACCATCGAGGAGCAGGCACAGCTCGAGCTGGCCGGGCGCGGCGCGTGGGAGCCGAAGCTGACCGTGGACGGGATCGAGAACAAGCTCGCCGCCACGGCCTTTACCGCCGATCCGGCCGAGCGGTTCGGCTACGGCCTCCAGCTCTTCCTCGACGGCATCCGCCAGCAACTGGCGCGGTGACCCGACATTGCCCAGCATCAGGGCCTGATCCGCGCCTGGCGGTATGCTCCTGCGGTGACTGCGGGAGAGGCGCTGCCGGACATTGCTGTCTGCCGTGAACTGGCCTCGGCGCTGCGGGCCGGTGACGACTCAACGGCGGCCGTGCTCGCCGCGCGGGCGGGCATCCCCCGGTGGCTGCTGACCCACCCCGAACTCGGCCCGCGCGGGCGGCTGGATGCCGGCGACGCCGGGGAGGCACTCGGGTGCATCTCCGCGCTGGCGGCCGGGCGCGCCGCCACCCTGGTGCCCTGGCTGGCCAAACCGGCGATGGCAGACCTGGTAGCGAAGGCAAGGACACCAGCATGCTGCCGGATCCAGGAGAGCTTCGGCGGCGCCTGGGGATAGCTGCGGGCTCGCGTCGGGCGGTGAGGTAGGCCGCCGATGGCGCCGCGCAGCTGCACGCTACCCTGGTACCATCTTCTTGGTAGAAAGGTAGATCATGAGCCTTAACATCAAGAGCGCTGAGACCCACCGGCTCGTCCAGGAACTCGCTGCGCTGACCGGTGAGACGCAGACGACTGCGGTGACGGTCGCGGTTCGCGAGCGCCTCGAGAGGATGCGGCATCTGCATGAGGCCGGGCTGGCTGACCGTCTGCTGGCCATCGGCAGGGACACCGCACCCCGGCTTCATGAGCCGTTCCGCACCGCAGATCACGGCGACCTGCTCTATGACGAGCGCGGGCTGCCCGCGTGATCATCGACACATCCGCCCTCATCGCCATCCTTCGTGCCGAAGATGACGCAGGTGAAATGGCTCTTGCCATCGAGCGAGCACCGGCCCGGAGGATCTCCGCCGCCAATTACCTGGAGACCGCGGTCGTCATCGACGCGAGCCATGACCCTATCGCCAGCCGACGTTTCGATGAGCTCGTCGATGTCGCGGAACTGCGGGTCGAACCGGTGACCCACGACCAGGCTCGTATCGCCCGGGACGCCTACCGCGATTTCGGGAAGGGCAGCGGCCACAAGGCCGGCCTGAACTTCGGAGACTGCTTTGCATACGCGCTGGCGAAAGCCACCGGGGAAGCGCTGCTGTTCAAGGGAAACGACTTCAGCCATACCGACATCACGCCCGCACTGCCCGCGGCGGCGGGCTGAGCGCTTCACTCCTGGCGGCGGAACGGCGCCTCATCGGCGTGGCCGGGGAGGTAACCGTCGCGGGGCTGTGAAATACAAATCCGGAATACCGGTATCGATCCGGCCCGTGGCAAAGTGTCGTCACGGACCGTACGAACGTGGATGGCGGCGGCATGAAGGGAGCGGTCGTGAACGACGCACGAGCAGAAACGGGCGGCCCGAACCGCACGCCGCGTAGTGAGATCCGCCCGGCTGTCTCGGCCAACCGCAAGAAGGAACCGGTGCTCCTGCTGGACCTGTCGACCAGCATGAACTGGGGTGCCGCGGACGAATTCGGCCCCGAGTGGCCCGATGCCGGCAGCCGCCGGGCCATCGTCATCGAGGCGCTGCATGGCCTGGTCCGGGTCCTGGAGCGAGAGGACAGCGAGGCAGCCGCCGAGCAGGCCGACGGCAGTGACGAACGCGGGGGGCTGATGACGCACGGGTTCGCCAACCGGCATGTCGAGATCGGCGACCTCAATACCAGCAACATGCAGCGCAGGCTCAACGAGATCAAATGGGGCGGCAAAACCTACATCATGCCCGCCTGGAAGGCGGCGCTGGCGGACTACGACGAGGAATTCGGCGACCGGGATCCCGACGAGCAGCCGGTCATGCTCACCCTCGTGGTCACCGACGGCGAGGCCGACGACTGGAGGGAATTCGAGCCTGTCCTGGAGAGAGCTACCGCCAGGCGCGTGTTCGTCGTCGCGATCGTCGGCCACGGCCGTAAGCATGATGCCACCCTGGCCGCTTACCGGGAGGCGGCCAGGAAGAATCGCGCCCGGGACAAGTTCGGGAAGGCACATGTCGCCGTGATCTCGTTCGACGCCGTCACTGATCCCGGGGAGATCGCGCTCGACCTGGTAACGCTGGTTAGCTGAGGCAGGGTGGCGGCGAAACCGTGTCTTCGCTCCACGTCCGGAAAACAACACTAAACTTCGCTTAACGGGTATCCGTTTCACCTTCCGGTTGGCAGGCTGGACGCTACATTCATGACCTCATTGCCACCGGAGGTAGCCACGGCCAGCATCAGGAACCAGCCGGTCTCTGCCGTCGTGGCGCTGCCCGCCGAGATCGACGTATACAACCGGGAGCAGGCTTACAGCCGGATCCACTCCGCGTGCGCATCAGGCGCGTCCGTGGTCATCGCCGACTTCACCGGCACCCGGTTCTGCGATGCCGGGTCTATGCGCCGCCTGCTGGCCGTGGGCCGGCCCGCCACCGTCGAGCTCCGGTTCGCGATCCGGCCGGGCAGCCCCGTACGCCGTTTGGCCGACTTGCTGAACGTAGGCCACTGCGTGCCGGTTTACCCCAGTCCAGGGGAGGCCGCCGCCGTCATTCCGTGGCCCCGGAACGCCCGCCGCCCCGATGACGAGCCACCGGACACAGTGGCCTGACCGCGCCCGGCCGGGCGCACGGGGGCCGCCCGGCCGGGCGCGCAGCGTTCGCGGCGCTCGTCTCATCCGCCAGCCGGCATCGTGAACCGCGTCAGCATGCGGGCGAGCTGCGGATCCGAACGGTGTCGCTCGCGTGGATAGTCTACCGAGTTGACTATCTGGTGCTCGGATGGCATGCTGAAGATGTTCAACCTCGTTGACCATCTGGAGATGACATGCCTGTCCTGCGCGCCCCTGCCGCACCCACTCACGACCTGGGCCACGCCCGCTTCACCTCGCTCGCCACGCCAAGCCGGGGATCCACCGACACCTCGGTCTGGATGGTGGAGATCCCCCCTGGTGCTCCGGCCACCCCGCACTCGCTGACCCGGGAAGAGGTATTCGTCGTGCTCGAGGGCACGGCGTCGGTGCGGATCGCGGGCAGCGACGGCCAGGCGGAAGCCGGCGATGCGATCGTGGTTCCGGCGGGGGTGGAGTTCGAGCTGGCCAACGCCCATACCGGGCCGCTGCGCCTGGTGTGCTGCCTGCCCGTCGGCGGTCAGGGGCGCATCGGCGACGGTGCCCCGTTCACACCGCCGTGGGCGGAATGACACCCGCCTCCCCCGCAGGCGAGCCGGCCCTGGCCCGGCTGTTCGCCATCGGCTACCGCCTGCTCATCGACCAGCTGCACGGCCGGCTGCGGGCTCTGGGCTGGACCGACGTCCGGCCCGCCTTCGGGTTCGTGCTGCTGGCGGTCCGCGACCAGCCGGCCACGGTGACCGGCCTGGCCTCGCTGATGGGCACGACCAAGCAGGCCGCGTCGAAGCTGGTGGAGACGATGGTGGTGAGCGGCTACGTCGAGCGCGAGACCGGAGCCCGGGACGGCCGCCAGCGACCGGTGCACCTCACGCCGCGCGGGAAGGAACTGTTGCGGGCCGTGGAGCAGATCTACGCCGAGCTTGAGCAGGAGTGGGCGCAGGTGATCGGCGCTCCGGGCCTGCAGCGCATGCGCCGCGACCTCGTGCGTGTCCTGTCCGACGCCGACGACGGCGCGCTGCCGCCGGTGCGCCCGGTCTGGTGACGCGCCCGGTCGGTCCTAGGCCGATCGGCCGGGGTGGTCACCGGACTTGCGGCCGATCCTGCCGTGATGCATGGCTACGGGGTCCGGGGCAAGCCCGCCGGGGACGATGGACGAGCCATCGTCCCCGGCGGGGACGGAGGGCCTGGCCGATCGATCAGGACACGCAGATCGAGAAGGCCTGCTCGTCCCAGATGCTTGGATAGCCGGTCACCGGGTCCTCCCAGGCGTTCACCCCGACCTGTTCGGTGCCCCATTCGAGGGACAAACTGTCCCGGTGGATGTTCCCCACAGCGCCAACCTCCTCGCTGTAGGCGCCCGCCCCGGTGAGCGTGGTGCCGGCGGGACATGGGCTGGTCAAGATGCCGTGCGTCGGGTCGGAGTCCAGCGTGCTGGTGTCGAAGACCCGGGTCATGGTGGCTTGGCCAGTGCCGCAGATCGCGTAGGCGGTCCAGTCCCAGGGCAGTCCGTAGGTGTTGGCCTCGTAGGCGAGCGTGCTCACCTGGGTCAGCCCGGTGTCGGGTTCGATTGTCTCGGCGGTGACGTTGCCGTCCGCGCCGCTGGTCTGATAGCCGTCCCCGTACAGGCGCAGCCCGGCCGGGCAGCTCGCGGTGGCCGACTTGGAGAAGTCGGAGGTCCCGTTGTTGGTCGCGTTGGCCGTGATCCGCTGGAGGTTGGCGATCGAGCCCGCGGGCGCGCACATCGCCTGTGCCCGGATCTGCCACGACCCGGTGAACGTGCCGTTTTCCCCGCCTGTCGCGGTCACCGAGTTCAGGTTGGCGTCCGGAATGACGTCGGTGAGCAGCACGCGGCCGGTCCCGTCCAGGACCTCGCCGCCGGCGCCCACTACCTTCTTACCCGCCGGACAGTTCGCGGTGACGCTCTTGTCCGCCGAGCTGGCCCCGCTGGTCACCGTCACCAGCGACCGCCCGGTGATCGCTTGCGCGCTGCCGGCGACGCCTACCAGAACCCCACCGGCGGCCAGCGCGACGGCGGCCACCCCAGCGGCTGTCCGCCCAGTCCGGCCGAACTTCTTCCTGATGAACCTCACGTGCTCATACACCTGGGCGCTGTTCCTGTTCTCGATGTCGGACATGACTCCTGTACTCCCCGTTGTCGTTGCGGACGATGGACGCGACGTTCCCCGGCCGGCGCTAACCGGGCGTTAATCGGTGCGGAGAACGGGGCGGGGACGAAACTCGTTCGGTGCCGGATTTCGGCGGGATGGGACGCGGGCGGTCAGGTTTTTAGCGGGCCGACGTGCGAGGCCGCGGTGGTCGGCCACACTGAGTCCATGGAGTACATCGCCCGGGTGCCTGCGCCGCCGCTTCAGCGGTTCATCTACGATATTTACTGCCTTACCGGGCTGCCGCGTTATCGTCTGATGAACT
>JAJKHX010000325.1 GCA_021154785.1 Nocardiopsis sp. | reverse complement strand
TGAGCAGCACCGCCAACGCCGACATCACCCGGATCGTCCCGGTCGCAGTCCTGGCCATCGCGATCCTGCTCGGCCTGGTGCTGCGCAGCCTGGTCGCCCCGGTCTACCTGGTGATCAGCATCGTGGCGTCCTACCTGGCCGCGCTGGGCGCCACCACGCTGCTGGCATCGGGATCGGCGGCCAGGACGGGCTGGTGTTCATCCTGCCGTTCCTGATGTTCGTCTTCCTGCTCGCGCTCGGCGAGGACTACAACATCCTGGTTATCAGCACGATCAGGGAGGAAGCCGCCTCCGGCGACGAGGGCACCGAGCCTGACCCCGAGCCCGCCACCTCGCAGAGCCGCTAGCCGGGGCGCCGTTCTCGTCGGCCTGGGCGTCGATGGAGGCGGTCAGGTCACGCAGGGCGGGCGCGGCGTCGCGGCACAGTATGGAAGTCATCCAAGCTCATACCCGTTACCTCACCCGACCTCTCCTGCAACATTCTGATTCAGTGGTTGTGACGTCCTACCGATTAGAGAGGGTAGAGTGCCACAACCACTGAATTTCGAGGCTGACGGAAGGGGCGTTCACGGGACACGCCCTAGTCGGCCTGGGCGTCGATGGAGGCGGTCAGGTCACGCAGGGCGGGCGCGGCGTCGCGCAGGGCGGCCCGGTCGGTGTGCGTCAGCCCCGTCAGCGCCGCCTGGATGATGTCCTCGTTCACCCGGTGCCAGCGGGTCACCGCGTCCGTGCCCGTCTGCGACAGGTCCAGGCTTACCGTGCGGCGGTCGCCCGCGCCGTCAGCGCCCGGTGTCCGCGTCACGTAGCCCGCGGACTGGAGCCCGCCGAGCAGGGTGGCCACGGAGCTGGGTGCCAGCCGGAGCAGCCGGGCGAGCTGGCTCGGCCGGATGCCCGGGTGCTCGGTGATGCAGGAAAGCAGCTCGAGCTGGGCGACGGACAGGCCGAGGGCGGGATCGGCCGCGCGCGCCGCCCGGCGCATGGCCCGGCGCAGCCGGGATACGATGTCGGCCAGGTCGGGGCCGATCTGCGCTGGGCCGATCTGCGCTGGGCCGACCTGCGCCGGGTCAATCTGCGCTGGGCCGACCTGCGCCGGGTCAATCTGCGCGCGGCCCGGCTGCGCAGGAGCTACCCGTTCCCGGGATGCGCCGCCCTCAGTGGAATGCACCTGACGGATCCGCCTCCCCTGGGCCGATCGGCTGGCCCCGCGCCTGCGCCCGGGTGGCCGCCGCGCTGACGGCCGCTGCCGCGACGGCGGCGGCGGCGAGCACGCCGAGCGCGGGCCGTGCCTGTTCCGTCCCAGAGTACCCGGTATTGCCGGCCTGATAACTCTGGCTACTGAGATGCCAGGCCAGGGCCATCAGCGAGATGCCGGGCGTGGCGCCTATTCCCCGGGCCATGCTGACCAGGCCGCCGACCAGGGAGGCGGGCCGGTCGCCGACGCTGCAAAATGCTTCTGTAAGCGAACATCTTATGGACAGGCTAGCAATATAGTTCTGTAAGCGAACAATCGAGTTGGTGTTTGCCGGGATTAACTCCGGACATGCCGGGCGCGGTACTGGCCTTGGCGTTCAGGACCCGACAAACTCAAGGGGTGGAGTGGTCCAGGTCTGCGGGCCCGCCGCTCGGCTACAGTACGCCGGGGTAGTGCCAGCGAAGCCAGTGCCAGCTCAGGCACCGGATCAGCCGGGTACGACACCCGGCCGCGGCAGGACCGGCGCGCGAATGGGCCGGGGCGGAAGGGACGACGATGCAGGAACTGCGCTTCGTCGCGGTGAGCGAGGACGGCCGATACGCTGTCCTCGCGGTGCCGGGGCGCAGCGCACGCTTCACGTTGCCGATTGACGAGCGGCTCAGGGCAGTTGCCCTCGGCCAGTCCTCCCGGCTCGCGCAGTACGAGATCGAAGTGGAGAGCCCGTTGCGACCCAAGGAGATCCAGGCACGAATCCGGGCCGGGGAAACGGTGGAGGAAATCGCGGACGCGGCAGGCATCGCAATCGAGCGAGTCCGCTGGTTCGAGGGCCCGGTCCTGGCCGAGCGTGCCTACGCGGCAGATCAAGCTCAGCTGGCGTCGGTAAGACGCCCGGGGGACGCCATTCCTTCGTCCCCCGGGCCTCGACTGGGCGAGATCGTGACCGAGCGGCTGAAGGCCCTCGGGACCGATCCTGAAGACGCGCAGTGGGACGCGAGGAAACTCGGCGACGGCAACTGGCAGGTCCACCTGACGTTCACCTCCGGCGGCCGCCTGCACACCGCCGAATGGAACTTCGACCCGCGCCGCCGGCACGTGGTCCCGGCCGACGACAACGCCATCCGGATGTCGCTGCCGGGCGGCGAGCCGCTGCAGCCGGCCGCGCCGGCGCCCGGCGAGGCGACCGTGACGCACCTGGCGCCGCGGCTGAGCACCGCCACCGCCGTGCACGGCAACGGCGCGATGGCCGGAAGCGCCGTCGGCAACGGGCTCGGTAACGGGCTGGGCAGTGGCCTCGGCAACGGCGGCCGCGCCCGGCAAGAACGCCCGGCACCCGTGCGGCCCGCCGCACCCGAGCCGTGGGCGAGCGAGCCACGGGTCACTGAACCCTGGGCCAGCGAGCCGCAAATGAGCGAGTCTCGCGTCGCAGAGCCCCGCGTCACCGGGCCGCAGGATCCGGAGCCGCGTGAGACTGACGCTCCGGCCGCTGCCGCTCCCGCGTTGCCGAGTGCCCCTGCGGTGCCGGAAGGGCACTCGCAGGCCCCGTCGGGCCCGCATCCGGCGCGGCACGCCCGCCCGGCCCAGGAGCCGCCGATTACTCAGGAGCCGCGGATCGCCCAGGAGTCGTGGACCGCTGAGCCGCGCGGGGAAACGGCGGCGCCGCCGGCGGCCGGCCGCGAGGCTCCGGTTCCCTCGGCTCCCCCGGCGGCTGAAGTGCGGGCCGCCGAAGCACCGGCTCCCGAGGTGCCGGCCGGGGAGGCCGCGAGCGAGCAGGCGGCGCGGCAGGGCCGTAAGTCGGCGCGCGGCAAGCGGGCCTCGGTACCGTCCTGGGACGAGATCATGTTCGGGAACTCGCGCCAGCGGGACTTATCGGTAGCCGCGAGAATCGCGGGGCAGCAACGATGCTGACAGGGGCGCACGGAGCTTCGGTCACGCTGACAGGCAGCTGTGCGCGGTCTGGCATCGGAGCTGGACCTTATGACGTCGGCACGTCCAACCTGACGCGTCGACCGCGTCGGCCTGCAGCGCGTTACCCGGGTTGTCGGGCGGATCGGCGGGTCAGAGCTGCCCGGGCAGCGAGCCGGCCGGGACAACACGCCCGGCGTCTGCCCGCGCCGATAGCCGTGTCCCGCCAGTAACCCCGAGGGGATCATCCGACCCGCCGTTTCACCCTACGCTTCTAGCGGAGCAGGTTCTAAAATCAACGTCGGCAGGAAAGAGGCGACAAGGTGACGTCAGGCGACCGGACCCGCCGCTGGCGGTGGCGGCTGCGTCGCGCGCCCGTGGCCGGCGCGGCGGCAGCGGCGGCCCTGGTCCTGGCCGGCTGCGGGACGGCCGGATACGGCGCGCCGGTGGCGCCGACCTTGATGACGGTCAAGAGCGAGGCGTTCGTCTCCGGGACGCTGTCGCAGCATTACACCTGTCACGGCGCGAAATTCAACCCCCCGCTTAACTGGTCGGGCGCGCCGACGGCTACCAAGAGCCTGGCGCTTATTGTCGATGACTCCTCAGCGCCGATCACGCCGTTCATTTACTGGCTTGTTTTCGACATCAATCCGGGCTCTACCGACATCCAGGAGAACTCGCTGCCCACGGGCGCGCGGCAGGCGGTGAACAGCGCCGGTACCTCGGCTTATGACGCTCCGTGCCCCGGATCCGGCCGGCACTCGTACCGGTTTACCGTTTATGCGCTGAACAAGACGCTCACCCTGCCCAGCGGGGCGCCGCTGGAGTCGGTTTGGCGCGCCATCGCGGCGGCCACAATCGGGCGCGGCAGAATAGTTGTATCCACTAATACGTGATCAGTTAGATACTTCCCGTAAGCGGCCATTACCGCAACTTTTTCAAACCTGTGACAGGTTAGCCGGTGGTGAGCAACAATCGATGATCAAGCGGGTTCACGGCGCTCGCTACACGAGGGAAGGCGCGCGTCACTAGGCCGCGTGCGCCTAGCTGGCGCCGTTCACCAGGCCCGGGCATCTGGATGGAGACCATGTACCTGGTCGTGGGACTGGCCATCGTCGGGCTTGCCGGCATCGTGGCCGCCTTCTATTTCAGCAAGCGCGGCGGCAAGCGGCTCCGGACCGCCGGAAGGGGCCGGATCGCGGCTAACCGCGCCGGGGCCGCCGGCCGCCCGCCGGGCCGGCCCCCCAGGACGGGCCAGACGGAGTTCGCCCTCCGGGCCTCGGGCCCGCCCCGCGCCGCCGGTGACAGCCGCCGGCCCGGGACGCGGGCCGGCACGCTGACCGAATCATGGCCCAGTTCCCCGGGCGACCCGGAAGAGTTCGCACCTAGTGACGGCTGGCCCGGCGACACCACGGACACGGACCCGGGATTGCTCGCGGCTGACCCGGGATTGCGCGCGGCTGCCCCCGGGCTGCGCGCGGCCAGGGCCGACGCCGACGCCGATGCGTTCAAGGACGACAGGCCGCGGCGGCGGGTGGGGTTCCGCAAGGGGGCGGACATTGACGAGGAGCTGTGGCCGGCCGACTCGTTCGGCGGCGTGAGCGACGAGCAGTTCTGGGACGACCTGGCGTCGGACAAGCCGCTTACCACGACGGCGCGTACCGCCCAGCAGGAAGCCGGGCCGAGGAGCCGGCTCCTCGGCAACGGGGCCGCCGGCGCGCCGGGCAGGCGGGCCGCGGGCGGCGGCGCCTATCCCGGTGCGCGGCCCGCGCCGGAACCGGCGGCTGAGCGCGCCACGGCCGAGCGCACTACCGCTGAGCGCACTACCGCTGAGCGCACCGCGATCCTGCCCACGTACGCGGCCACCCAGCCGGTCAAGAGCATGACGCCCCCCGTCCCGGGCATGCCGCAGCCCATCCAGAACGCGCCCCAGGCGCCCAAGCTCGCCACGCCGGCCAAGGCCGCCCCGCCGCCTCCGGGTGCGACCCAGCCCGTGCGCGCCGCGGCCACCGGCCCGGCCGGCCAGCCCCGCGGGGTCGCCGCCCAGCCGAGTGAGGGCGGACGCCGGCGGCGGCCGGCCAGCGCCGAGGACGATCCGCTGACCAGCGCGGCCTTCTCGCTGCGGCAGCGCGGTCCGGTCGACGGCCGGTCGTACCGGCCCCGCGACCAGCGCGACACGCCCCGGGATCAGCGCGACGCGGCCCGGGATCGGAACGACGCGGCCCGGGATCGGAACGACGCCGCCAGCGGGCCCGGCCGGGTACCGGCCGCTCCGTATGGCCACACCGCGCCGTACCCGCCCGCCGGGACCTCGTACGACGACGAGTCCGCGGCCACCCAGATGATGATCACGCCCCCGTACGGGCAGAACTACGGATACGGCGGCAGCCCCGAGGCCCAGCCGGACCTGCCGACCGAGCCGAGGCGGCGGAATGGCACCAGGAGCCACGCCCGGCCCGGCGCCCCGGGCGAGCCGGTCAGGCCGCCGCGCCCCGCCTACCCGCAGGACACCCGCCCGGCGAGGGGAAGTTACCCAGCCGGCGCGTACGGCGCTTACCCCGGGAACGGCAGCCAGCCCGGCGGTAGTCAAGGCAATGGCTCCCAGGGCAGCGATTCCCGGGGCACCGATTCCCGGGGCAACGGCCACCGCGCTCCGTACGACCCGCGGGACGACTACCGGCGGTTAACGCACCAGGGCTGACCGAGCAGACTGGGGTCATGCCCGAGGGAGACGTCGTCTGGTACACCGCCCGCCGCCTGCATGAGGCGCTGGCGGGACGGCCGCTGACGCGCAGCGACTTCCGGGTCCCCCGGCTGGCCACCGCCAGCCTGGCCGGCGACGTGGTGACCGAGACCGCCTCCCGCGGCAAGCACCTGCTGACCAGGACCGCAAACGGCCTCACGGTCCATACGCACCTGCGGATGGACGGCAGCTGGCGGGTCCGGCCCGCGACGGAACGGTTCCGGGACAGCCACCAGATCAGGCTGCTGCTGGCCAACGAGGAGTGGCAGGCGATCGGGTATCAGCTCGGCGTGGTCGAGCTGATCCGCACCAGCGAGGAATCACGGGTCACCGGGCACCTGGGACCCGACCTCCTCGGGCCGGACTGGGACGCCGCCGAGGCGGTGCGCCGGCTGGCCGCCGCACCGGACCGGCCCATCGGCGAGGCCCTGCTCGACCAGCGGAACCTGGCCGGCATCGGGACCTGGTTCCTGGCTGAGATGCTGTTCCTGCGGGGCATCGACCCGTCGCGGACGGCGGGCTCGGTCCAGGACCTGGACGCCCTGGTCGGGCTGGGACACCGGCTGCTCGAGGCGAACAAGACGCGGCCGGGGCATACCTCGACCGGGGACACCAGGCCCGGGCAGGATAGCTGGGTCTACGGGCGGGCGGGGAAAAGGTGCCGGCGGTGCGGGACCGCGATCAGGCGCGGCGAGCAGGGGCCGCCGGGGCAGGAACGGCTCCGGTTCTGGTGCCCGAACTGCCAGCGGTGACGCTGCTCGCCGCCGGCGGCCCGCGGCCGGGCAGCCAGTCGCGATCGGTACCCCGCCCCGGGTCAGCTCAGGAGCTCGACGTAGCCGTCGGTGCCGTGGACCCGGATGCGCTGGCCGTCGCGGATGAGCCGGGTGGCGTGCTCGACCCCGACGACGGCGGGCAGGCCGTACTCGCGGGCGATCACCGCTCCGTGGGTCATGAGACCGCCCACCTCCGTCACCAGGCCCCTGATCGCGACGAAGACGGGTGTCCAGCTGGGGTCCGTGTAGGCGGTGACCAGGATGTCGTCGGCCCCAAGACTAGCCTCGGACAAGCTCAGGACGACCCGGGCCCGGCCCTCGACGGTCCCCGCGGACACCGGCAGCCCGGTGAGTGCCCCGGCCGGGATATCGTCGCGCCGGTACGAACCGGTGAGGGTCTCGCCGTCCGACGTGAGCACGCGTGGCGGGGTCAGCGCCGCTTGCGCCTGGAACTCGTCCCGGCGCTCCCGGATGAGGTTCTCATCCGCCTTGCCCGTGCCCACCACGACGCCGAGCTCACCCAACGTGAGGTAGAAGATGTCCTCCCGGTCGCGCAGGACGCCCGCGGCCACCATGCGGTCCGCCTCGGCTAGCAGGGCCTGCTTGTAGACGAAGTAGCGGCTGACCATGTGGTACTTCGGGTACTCGCGGTAGCCGGCGAAGGTCCGGACCCGGTCGATCATCTGCTTGGTCTCGGCGGCCTTCAGCTCCCCGTCCGGCAGGGTCCGCAGCCGGGCCAGCAGTTCGTCCTCCTTCTGCGACGCCTCCTGCCGGCCGTGCTCGAAGCGCTGCTTCCCGGCGCCGGGCCCGAAGTTCCGCACGTTGGCGAGCAGGACGGGCATGAGCAGGCCGGGACGTTCGCTCCAGCGCGGCCGGGTGATGTCGATCTCGCCCGGGCCGCGCATGCCGTACCGGTTCAGGAACGCGTCGATGGCGTCCCGGGCCGCGCGGCCGCCTGGGAGGGCGGGCAGCTGATCCAGGGACTGCGCGTCGGTCACGTGTTCCAGGAACGCGACCACGCCGGGATACGGGCGGATCGCGTCGGCGACATCCAGTAGGGCCAGCCCCATTTCCGCGGTCACGTTGCCGGGGGCGGACTGCGTGAGCGTGTCGGCCGCGTTCTTCTCCCCTAGCCATTCCCGCAGGTGCGCGTTCAGCCAGCGGCTGGCCTCCATTCCGGCCATGATCACCTGCAAGTTCCGCGGGGTGAACATGACCTTCCTCAGTTCCTGGACGTCGACGGCGATGAAGTCGAGCAGTTCCTGGCCGTGCTTGCCCTGGATGTCACGCTTCAGGCGGTCCAGGGAGGCCTGGGTACGCCCGGTGATCTCGGTGACGATGGCGGGATCGGTCTCGATCGGGACAGGGGCGCCGTCGGCCGCCACGCTGCGCGGTAGCGTGGCCCCGGCGTCCCCATCCGGAAGTTCCGGGATGAAGTCGCCGCGGTCGATGAGGCTCTGCAGCGCGTCCCCGATCAGCGGGTCGGACGTCCCCAGTGCCCTCACCAGGCCGGCGCGGGTCGCCGGCGTGCCCAGCGGCCGGGTGACGTCGACGAACAGCCGGCCGCCGGCCGTCGCCATCGGCCCGGCGGCGGTCAGCTGCCACAAGGAGATGCCCAGGGGCTTCATCGGGTCGGTCATCATCTGCTGATGACCGACGGAGACGTACACGTGGTTGCCGTCATCGCTGACCTCGGGAACGGGAAACAGCGTGGTGACCGGGCGGCTCTGCACGAGAAGGAACTCGTCGTCGGCCAGGCACCACTCGATGTCCTGCGGGCGGCCGAAGTGCGCTTCGATCCGCCGTCCCAGGGTCGCCAGCCGCAGGACCTGCGCGTCGGTCAGCACCGGCTGGCCCTGGTGCTTCCGGTCGATGACCTGGCCGTCCCGGATCCGGTAGACGTCCGCGTTCACCAGGCCGGAGACCAGGGCCTCGCCGAGACCGGGGACAGCTTCGACGGAGACGACCTTGCGGTTCGAGATGACCGGATCGGCGGTGAACAGGACCCCCGAAGCCTGCGGGATCACCATCTCCTGTACGACGACGGCCATCTGGACCTTGCGGTGGTCGAATCCGTTCCGCTGGCGGTACACCACGGCCCGCTCGCTGAACAGGGAGGCCCAGCACCGGCTGACGTGCCGGATGATCTCGGCCGGCCCCGTGATGTTCAGATACGTGTCCTGCTGCCCGGCGAAGGAAGCCGTGGGCAGGTCTTCCGTCGTCGCGCTGGACCGGACGGCGCAGGCGGCCTGCTCGCCGAGCGCCGCGACCGAACGGGTGATCTCCGCCGCCAGTTCGCCGGGAACTCCGACGTCCTCGATGGCCTGGCGGATCTCCGCGCTGAGGGCGCTGATCGCCTCACGGTCGCCGAGGTTCAGGCGCGAGAGCCGGCCGAGCTGCTCGCCGATCAGGGGCTCCCCGGCCACGATCCGCCGGAAGGCATCCGTCGTCACGACGAACCCGGCCGGGACACGGACGCCGCCGACCCGCATCAGCTCGCCCAGGCTCGCGCCTTTGCCGCCCGCCAGCGCGACCGTGGTCACGTCGATTTCTTCAAGGTCCAGTACGTAGTTCCCCGTCATCGTGATGCCTTCCCCGTCTGGCCGTCGCCGCGAATACCGAGTCAGCGTGCGCGGCCGTGACTGAATCCTGCGGTCGGTTATCCGCCCATGCTGCTCATGGAGGCGGACGGCGACGGGGACATGGACGGCGACATGCCGCTCATGGACGGGGACGGGGACGGGGAGGTGCCCGGCATCTGCATGTCCATCGGCGAGCCGCCGATGCCGATGTTGTGGTGGATCGCGACCCACCAGTTCCACACGTCGGTGTGGACCGGGCCGGCTACGTAGCCCAGCAGGTGGCCGTCGTCCTGGGTCCAGACCATGTACTCCAGACCCTGGGTGTAGTTGCAGTACACGCGGCCCGCGGCCTGGTCGTCCGTGATGTTGCCGGTGGTCATCTGGGCGACGGTGTACTTGCTGGTGTGCTGGAACTGGTGGTTCCAGGCGATCTCGCCGTAGGTGAGCTGGGACTCGCAGTCGCTGAAGTTCTGCCTGAACTGGTTCTTCGGGCTCAGCTGGGCGACCTTGGCCATGTACGCGGCGTACAGCGCCTTCTGGTTCGGGAAGGTCTGGAACACTGCCCCGGTGATGCCCGGCGCCGGAGCGGTGCAGGTCACCGTGGTGGATACGCCTTGCTTGCAGGTGGCGGGCGGCAGCTTGCCGGTCGCGTCGGCGCTCTTGTTCGCCAGGACGAGCGCCGCCATCAGCGCGTTCGTCCTGGGCTTCTTCGGCTTCGGCGACGTCGTCGCCAGCGTGGCCTTGTGGTGTGACCCGGATCCGCTCAGCCCGGCCCAGGTACCCAGCCCCGCGAGGAGCACCACCACGGCCGCCAGCGCGGCGATCCAGCGCGGGCGGCGGTACCAGCGCGGCTCGCGCGGG
>JAJKHX010000324.1 GCA_021154785.1 Nocardiopsis sp. | reverse complement strand
TGCTCAGCCAGGTCCCCTGCAAGCCGCCTGCCCACCGGGACATCAAACTCCCCAGACGGCAGCCGTCCGGCGGCTACGTCCAGCCGGACCTGCCCTTGCGGTACATCCCGGCACCGTTCTAGCAGGCCGGCACGCTGGCGTGTCTCGCCGGCCTCGAAGGGCTCGGCTACCGGCAGACCTCCCCCCTTACCGGCATGCCGCTCGGCAGCGTAAAGTCATCGTGCGCTGGCTGCGCCTTAGCCGGCCAGGTAAACGGAGAGCCGCTGATAGCGGAGAGGAAAGGAGCAGCCCCGTGGTCTTCGGGTGGGTGAGCACGGGATCGCCTGACGCGCTTCGGTCCTTCGATCCTCTCCGCATCGCTGACCTGGAGTACCGGATGTGGGTGGCCTACTACCTGCGCCGCTGGAGGAATCTGCTGGTGGCTTCGGTCAGCCTGCTCCGGCTGGGTTTTGGCGCGGATTTGACGCGGATCTTGCCAGGCGCCTGGCTGATGCTGCGGGCCGTCCAGTCGTGGGCGCCGTTTCCCCACAACGACCCTGACGGTGCCCAGGCCCACATGCGCCAGCTTTACGGTTTGGTCAGGCTCCGCTTCGGCCGGCCTGCGGACCCGGCCCGAGCGGCTAGCCTGGAGATCGACTGGTGGCGGGCGCATCGCAGGCGTCAGTATGCGGCCCACCCGGCGGAGACGGGTGACGAACTGGTCGAGTCGGTCACCCGCCTGTATTGCTATCTCTTCGGCGCGGCCGCGGCAGCGGTCAGGCCAGCCGCCGTGCACCGGGTGCGGGCGATGGATCTGTCCGACCAGTGGGTCCGAGATGGCTGCCGGACCGACAGCCCGCTGCTCCCGCTGGAGCGCGCCGCGCTGGTCCGCGCCTACTCCGCACTGCTCGCCGCCGTCCACCATGAGGAACGCTGACCAGCCCCGGAGAGAAGGGCCGACGGTACATGGTCCGGTACCCGGCAAACTACAAGGCGCCGGGGTTGCCGGTTCGTCGGCTAGCCCGCGGGTGATCCCTGACCCGCGCCCCCATCCCTCGACGCAGCGGACGGAACGGCCACGGGGCGCAATTCGATCAGCTTGAGCCCGAGTTCCATCATCCGATCGAGGACCCCCCAAAGGGCCGCCGGATCTGGCAGCCCGACGCGAAGGGTGGTCGTGTCCTGACCTACGCTGACCTCGCAGTCGTCGAACTCCGCATTTACTGCAGAGCCGGCTCGGCCTTCAAAGGTGATCTCGTACACCTGTGATCGCAGCAATGATGCCCTCGAAGTCTGCTATTCAGGCGGCCCTAGGCACACCCGTTGAGTGGCCAGTCTAGCGGCTGGATGGTGATTGCTCACCGTTGAGCGCTGATAGCCTCAACTGCCACGTTACGTCATTCTCCCTCTTGGTACCGGCACAGTCTGGATCGTCAGCATCTCAGCCGCGTCCACCGCTCTTATACCCCTGGTATACCAAGGCCGCGATTCCCGGGAGGATGCAGGGCGTGGCGGCATAGGAGAAGCATGTCAAGGAGCCGCGCCGCCCGTCTGCCGCCCGTCACTTCACCCCAGCGAGGGTGATGTGTCGTCGGCTCTCGAGGAAGGAGGCTGACAGCCGGTGAGTGGCCTCGGGACAGCGACGTCATGAACGGGCGCCGTCGCTCCGGCAGCGGAAGGCGGAAAACAGTGGTCAACGCAGAGCGGTTGCGGCTGGACGAGGCGGACTCGGGTGGTGTTCCCTGGAGCCGCTGGGGTCCGTACCTTAGTGAGCGGCAGTGGGGCACGGTACGCGAGGATTACGGTAGCGACGATAGCACGTGGTCGTACTTCTCACATGAACAGGCCCGCTTCCGCGCCTACCGCTGGGGGGAAGACGGGCTGGCCGGGATCAGCGATGACAAGCAGCAGCTTTGCCTTGCGCTGGGCTTGTGGAATGGGCGCGACCCGACCCTGAAAGAGCGGTTGTTCGGCCTCACGAATGCCGAAGGCAACCACGGTGAAGACGTCAAGGAGTGCTACTTCTACCTCGACGCCACGCCCACCTCGTCGTACCTGAAAATGCTCTACAAGTATCCGCAGGCCGAGTTCCCCTATGCCGAGCTGATCGCGGTCAACGCGGCGCGGGGGAAGCCGGATCCCGAATACGAGCTGCTCGATACGGGGATCTTCGATGATAACCGGTATTTCGATGTCCTGATCGAGTACGCGAAGGCCACGCCGGAGGATCTGCTCATGCGGGTCACCGCGCACAACCGGGGACCCGAGAATGCCGAGCTGCAGTACCTTCCTGAGGAACGCGGACGGCCGCCGTCCCGTGCATGGCGGGCAGCCGATCCTGCAGTCCGACCCGCACTGGCGTGACCTGGTGCTGTTCTACGAGTATTTCCACGGCGACAATGGAGCTGGCATCGGCGCCAGTCATCAGACTGGCTGCACCGGCACCGCGGGACTGCTTCCGCTGCTGTTCCGCGGCGTCAGCGCCGAGGGACTGCGTACCGGCGGCCGCGGCGCCATCAAGTACGCGGCATCGGGTCGGCGGATGGAGGCAGCGCGATGACTGGATGGCCGGACCAGCCGGTGATCTACGAGATCAACACCGCCGTGTGGCTGGATGAGCTGTCCCGGGCGGCGGGGCGGCCGGTCACCTTGGCCGACGTGGACGCCGCGGACTGGGATGCGGCCGTTCCGGCCGGGGTGGACGCGGTCTGGCTCATGGGCGTGTGGGGCCGGAGCCCGGCCGGAATAACGCTGGCGAACGACAATGCCGAGCTGCTGGCCTCGTTCGCCGACGCGCTGCCGGACCTGCGGCATGCCGATGTCATCGGTTCGCCGTACTGCGTACGCCGCTACATTGTCGATGCAGGCTTCGGCGGCCCCGATGCGCTGGCCGTGGCGCGGGACGCCCTGGCGGCGCGCGGTGCGCGGCTGATCCTGGACTACGTGCCCAACCATGTCGCGCCGGATCACCCGTGGGTGACCAGCCGCCCGGAGCTGTTCGTCCTCGGTGACGCGGACGACATCAAGTCTGACCCGGCGGGCTGGATGACCGCGGCCGGGCGGGTGCTGGCCCATGGCCGCGACCCGTACTTTCCGCCCTGGCCCGATGTTGTGCAGCTGGACGCGTTCTCCCCGGCTCTGCGCGCCGCGACGGCGGAGGTGCTGGCCGATATCGCCGGGCAGTGCGACGGGATCCGCTGCGACATGGCCATGCTGATGACCAACGGTGTCTTCGCCCGGACCTGGGGCGGCCGGACCGGATCGGCGCCGGATGCAGACTTCTGGCCGTCCGTGCTCGGCGCGCTGCGTGCCCGGCACCCGGAGACCGTGATGATCGCTGAGGTCTACTGGGACATGGAGTGGGTGATGCAGGAGCAGGGCTTCAACTTCTGCTACGACAAACGGCTCTATGACCGGCTCATCAGCCAGGACGCCTCCGCCGTCCGCGACCACCTGCGCGCGGACCTGAGCTACCAGTCTCGGCTGGTGCGCTTCCTGGAGAACCACGACGAGCCCCGCATCGCCAGCTGCCTCCCGGCCGACGCCGAACGGGCCGCTGCTGTGGCGATCGCCACACTGCCCGGCGCGACGTTCTGGCACGAAGGGCAGTTCGAGGGCCGCCGGGTGCGACCACCGGTGTTCCTGTCCCGCCGCCCGGATGAGATGCCAGATCATGATCTGGCCGACTGGTACCACCGCCTGCTGGCCGCGGTCGATGATCACCAGGTGCGCACGGGCGCGTGGCGGCTGCTCGAGGCCACCGGCTGGCCCGACAACCAGTCCTGCGCCAACTTGGCCGCCTGGTACTGGGCCGGGGACCATAACGCTGACCGGCACCTCGTAGTGATCAACCTGTCCGGGCAGCAAGCCCAGGCGCGCATCCCGTTGGACTGGCCGGACCTGCCCGGCCGCAGCCATCGGCTCACCGACATCCTCGGCCAGAGCGTGTTCGAGCGGGACGGCGGCGAGCTGGCCAGTCCCGGGCTCTTCGTCAACCTAGGACCGTGGCAGTTCCACCTGCTCGCCCTGCAGTGACCGATCACGATCTGCTGGCCGCCTGGGCGCAGTGGGTCGGCCGCCGGGCGGGGGAGCGGGGTCATGAGGGTGTGCGGTTCGCGTTCCGCGGCTTGCATTATGCAGGCAAATACCTGCATAATGACCGGAGTGGACGACGATGCGGTGTTCAAGGCCCTGGCCGACCCGACGCGCAGGGCGCTGCTGGACCGGCTCCGCGAGCGTAACGGGCAGACCCTCGGGGAGCTGTGCGAGCCGCTCGCGATGGCACGGCAGTCAGCCACCCAGCATCTGGGCGTGCTGGAGGCCGCGAACCTCGTCACCGCCGTCCGGAGCGGCCGGACCAGACTGCATTACCTCAACCCGGTCCCGCTGTGGAGCATCGCCGAACGCTGGATCGAGAAGTTCGAGCGCCCGCGCCTGCGCGCCCTGAGCGCCATCAAGCACCGAGCAGAGGAGGACACGATGCCGGACCGCCCGAGCTTCGTGTACGTCACCTACATCCAGAGCTCACCCGAGCGGGTCTGGGAAGCCCTCACGGACTCCGGCCTGACCGCCCAGTACTGGGGACACGCCAACGTCTCCGACTGGCAGCCGGGCTCGCACTGGGAACACCAGCGCACCGACGGCTCGGGCATCGCCGATGTGGCCGGTACCGTGCTGGAGTCCGTGCCGCCCCGGAAGCTCGTGATGACCTTCGATTCCCCGGGCGAGGTCCCTCCCAGCGGCCCGACGAAGGTGACCTTCGACATCGAGCCCTACCACGAGATCATCCGGCTCACGGTCACCCACGAGAACCTGGCCGACGACGACGCCCTCAGCGCCGTCTCGGCGGGGTGGCCCGCCGTGTTCGCCAATCTCAAGTCCCTGCTGGAGACCGGCCACGTGCTGCCCCGCGCGCCCTGGGAAATGCACGCCGAGCTCCGCGCGGACCAGCTGGCCCGCAACGACTAGGGCACCCGGCCGCCGCGAGCATCCCACCCGCCCCGCCGGTCCAGGCTCGACGAGCCGGCTCAATGCTCCATCGAACCGGCTGGAGGAGCCCCGCCAATGGCGCCGTGCGGCCGTCGCCAGCCGGCACAGCTAGGTGGCGATGTCGGGGTAGGGCATCGTGATGTGCTCCATGGCCCGGGCGTAGGCCAGCTGGTACTCCAGCGGCCCGTGATCCCGCTCGAACATCGCGATGAACAGCGTCAGGGTCAGGAACGGGTGAGCCCCGAGCTGAAACAGGGCCACATGATCGTGCGACTGCAGCGCCGAGCGCTCAGCGTCCGAGAACGCCAGCCAGGTCGACTTCTCCCCGGAATGGCAGTTCAGGATGGAGTTCGCGATCTCCCGCTCCCACCACTCGACCGTCCCGGCGGGATCGGACCGGTACCGCTCGACCAGCTCCGGATCCCGGTCCACCGTGTACAGGAACTTGTCCAGCAGGTACTTGCTCACGATGAGACAACCCCATTCGGGTACCAGGTGAAGTAGGCCTCCATCGTGTGGAACAGGTCCAGTGTGTCGGTGTAGTCGGCCTTCACGCCGTCCCCGGCCGCCCCCATCATCAGCATGAAGTCCATGAACCCGTGGGTGGCGTTGCCGGGGGAGTGCAGGCTGTCCAGCGTCACCTCGGCCAGGCACCCGTCCACGTCACCGTTGGCGATCCACGACACCGCCTTGCGGTCGAAGTCCGGATCGGGGCCGTGCGGACCGAACTGCCGTGGTCCCCCCAGCTCCAGTGACAGGTGCCCGGTGCCGACGATGGCCACCCGCGCCTCCGACGGCCACGCCTCCACCATCCGCCGGATCGCCCGACCCAGCTCGACGAACCGCCCCGGGCGCGGCAGCGGCGGCGCGAAGATGTTCGTGTAGACCGGCACGATCGGCAGGTCCGCTTCCGGCCGCAGCGTGATGATCGGGCAGGTCACGCTGTGGTCGATTCGCAGCTCGTTGCTGAAGGCGAGGTCGAACCCGGAGTCCAGCCCTTCCCGGAGCAAGAACCCGGCCAGGTCTTCCTGGCCGGCCAGGCGCATCCGGGGCAGGCCGAACTCGCGTTCCTCGTTGTACCAGTTGGCATCGAAGAACGGCGCCTTGCCCACCAGGAACTGCGGCATGTTGTCCAGCCACAGCTGGTGGAAGTGATCGCTGCCCACCATGACCAGCACGTCGGGCCGCGCCCGGGTCAGCGTCGCCCGGAACGCCTCGATCTTGGCGACCCACTCGTCGGCGAAGGGCGGCCGGTCCGCCCCGGTCGAGGTGCTCGCCCGGTAGTAGAAGGGGTGATG
>JAJKHX010000323.1 GCA_021154785.1 Nocardiopsis sp. | reverse complement strand
GGGGTTTTCGGGGTTGCCGGGTTTCATGGGGCAGCTGTCGTCGGGCGGGGGGTTCGAGTGGCCGCTCTGGGCGGAGCGGATCGAGGGGTCGGCCTGGTCGGCCTTGGCCGCCTGGTAGATGTCCGGTTCCAGGTAGATGGTCTTGGCGATGGGGACGGCGGCGCGCACCCGGTCCTCGGCGGCGTTGATGCCCGCCGTGAGCTGAGCGGCGGAATCGCTCTCGCGGACGGCCACCTTGGCAGTGACCAGGACGGAATCCGGGCCGATGTGGACGGTTCGCAGGTGGATGACCTGGACGAGCTCCGGGCCGTCCTCGAGGGCGGCGACGATCCGCCGCTGGACGTCGCGGCTGGCTGACTCGCCGATCAGCAGGCTCTTCATCTCCATGGCCAGGATGACCGCGGCCGTCGCGAGCAGCAAGCCGATGCCCAGCGAGCCCACGCCATCCCACCGGGCGTTGCCGGTGGCTACCGAAAGCCCCACCCCGGCGAACGCGAGCAGCAGCCCGATCAGCGCGGCCGTGTCCTCGAGCAGGATCACGGGCAGCTCCGGCGACTTGGTCCGGCGGATGAAGGTGCCCCAGTTGCGGCCGCCACGCACCTGGTTCGCCTCGTGGATGGCGGTGCGCAGCGAGAACCCCTCCAGCACCATGGACGCGCCGAGCACGATGAAGGCGATCAGCGCGTCGTGGATGTCCTCCGGCGTGATGATCTTGTGGACGCCGTCGTAGATCGAGAAGGCCGCGCCGACGGTGAACAGCATGACCGACACCACGAACGCGTAGAAGTACCGCTCGCGGCCGAAGCCGAACGGGTGGTCTTCCGACCGCGGCCGGTCGGAGCGGCCGCGGCCGATGAGGAGCAGCACCTGGTTGCCGGTGTCGGCGACCGAGTGCACCGACTCGGCCAGCATCGACGCCGACCCGGTGAGCAGGAAGGCGATGAACTTGGTAATCGCGATGCCGGTGTTGGCGGCCAGCGCCGCCAGCACCGATCTCATCTCACGCCAGTTAATCCGCATCACTCCATCCTGATCTTCAGGTCCCGGATCGCCACGGTCTGGCCGGGGTCGATGCCGGAGGCGATGGCCAGGTAGACGCTCGCGTAGTCGGTCAGCTGGATGACGCCGGCCAGCCGCACCAGCGGGTGCTCGCCGTCCATGCCCAGCTCGGACATCCCGACCCCGCGCTGCTCGGCGAGCTCGGTGACCGCCGCCCGCTGGGCGCTGACCCGCTGGTCCTCGCCGGGATCGGCGATCAGGATCAGCCGCAGCGGGGTGAAGCCGGGGGACTGTTCGGCTTCTTCTTCCTCGAAGTCGAGATCCCAGCTGGACAGGTCGTCCGGAGCGGCCAGCGGCGATACCGGCTCCGCGGATCCGCCCGGATTCAGCCGGGACGAGCGCGGAGCGAACGGGCCGTCGAACGCGGCGACCTGGTTATACGCCGCCTCGGGGAGCACCCCCGCGAGCGCCGGGTACTTGGCGTTCTCCTGCAGCTGGCTGGCGAACCGCCGGGCCGCGATGCCGCTCAGCGGCGTGGTCCCCCAGACCAGCGGGACCGTGCCGACCAGGTCCAGGGCCAGCGACTTGCCCGGGTTGACGAACGACTCGCTGGCCGGGCGGCACTGGTGCGATATCTCTTCCAGGCGGCTGGCCGCCAGCTCGTAGACGCCCGGCTCGATCGGCGTCATCCCCACCCGGCCGGCGATCACCAGCAGCGGGATGGCGGTGGCCCACAGCATCGACCGCCGAAGGCCGTTCGTCACCGCCGGGACGAACGGGGCCCGCGCCTGCTCCGCGATGCGGTGCAGCGGGGATCCGGCGGCGCCGACGCCGGCCAGCCGGCAGCCGCGCCGGGCCGCCTCGGCCGCGACGGCCAGCGTCTCCGGGGTGGTACCCGAGCAGGACACCGCGATGACCGCGTCGGCGGCACCGACCCAGCCCGGCAGCCGCCCCGTCTGCGTGGTCACCACCTGGACCGGGCTGCTGGAGCCGGCGATGGCGCCGAGCATGTCGCCGACCAGGCCCGAGCCGCCCATGCCGGCCACCACGATGGCCCGGGGCCGGGTGTCCGGGGTGAAGGACGACAGGTCGGTCTCCGCGCACGACCGCAGCGCGGTGCGTACCTGGGCCGCGGCCGAGGCCACCTGCCGCAGCATGTCCGAGGGGTCGGCCGCCTCGACGACGTCGGGCGTGTCGAGCCGGTCCGCGGCGAGGACGAAATCGGCCCCGCCCCACCCGTCCAGGTCGTCGCTCACGATGTACCGGGGCGTCGGGCCTCTTCGACCAGGAGCACCGGGATGTCGTCGCGGACAGGGTAAGCCAGGCCGCAGGTGTCGCTCGTGCACACGAGCTCGCTGGCGTCCTCGTCGACGCGCAGCGGCGAGTGACATTCGGGGCAGGCCAGGATGTCGAGCAGCCAGCTGTCGATCTGCATGGGATTCTCCCTATCCGGAATGGTCGGTGTTATCCCTGACCACGCCGAGCACCTCGTCTCGCACGGCGGCCATGGTAGCTGCGTCTTCCGCCTCGACGTTGAGCCGCAGCAGCGGTTCGGTGTTGGACGGCCGCAGGTTGAACCACCAGGGACCGGTGCTGACGGTGAGCCCGTCGAGCTCATCGGTGCTGACCCCCGGCCGGTCAGCGAAGGCCTGCCTGACCTGCTCGGTCGAGGCGGCCTGGTCCGCCACGTCGGAGTTGATCTCTCCGCTGGCGGCGTACCGCGAGTACCGGGCGAGCAGCTGGGACAGCGGCAGCGGCTGCTCCCCCAGGGCGGCCAGCGTGTGCAGCGCGGCCAGCATGCCCGAATCGGCGAACCAGAAATCCCTGAAGTAGAAGTGACCCGAGTGCTCGCCGCCGAACACCGCGTTGTGCTCCGCCATCGTGGCCTTGATGAACGAGTGGCCGACCCGGCTGCGGACCGGGACCCCGCCGTTCTCGCTGATGATCTCCGGCACGGCGCGGGAGGTGATCAGGTTGTAGATGACGGCCGCGCCCGGCTCACGGGCCAGCTCCCTGGTGGCGATCAGCGCGGTGATCACCGACGGCGAGACCAGCTCGCCGTGCTCGTCCACCACGAAGCAGCGGTCGGCGTCGCCGTCGAAGGCGAGCCCGATGTCGGCCCGGTACTCGGTCACCGCGCGCTGCAGGTCGACCAGGTTGACCGGGTCGATGGGGTTGGCCTCGTGGTTGGGGAAGGTGCCGTCGAGCTCGAAATAGAGCGGGATCAGGGTGACCGGCAGGCCCTCGAAGACCTTCGGCACGGTATGGCCCGCCATCCCGTTGCCCGCGTCCACGACGACCGTGAGCGGCCGGACCGAGGAGATGTCGACAAGCTTGCGCAGGTGATCGGCGTAGCCGGGGAGCAGGTCGCGCGGCGTGACGGTGCCGGGTACCGGGGCGGGATCGATACCCCGTTCGGTCAAATCTTTGATCTCTAGCAGGCCGGTCTGGATGCCGATGGGCTTGGCTCCGGCGCGGCACAGCTTGATGCCGTTGTAGCGGGCCGGGTTGTGGCTGGCCGTGATCATCGCGCCGGGGATGCCGAGGTCGCCGCTGGCGTAGTAGATCATGTCGGTCGAGCCCAGGCCGCCGGCGATCACGTCGGCCCCCTGCGACGCCGCGCCGCGGCCGAACGCGTCCGCCAGCGGGCCCGAGGACGTCCGCATGTCGTGCATGGTCACGACCGTCCCGGCGCCGGTTACCCGGGCGAACGCCGCGCCGATCGCCGCCGCCGCGCCCTCGTCGAGCTGGTCGGGCACGACTCCCCTGATGTCGTACGCCTTGAAGATGCCCGCGAGATCACCCAATGCGAGACCTGCCTCCCGTGACACGACTAGTGCCCCCCCGCTCCGTGCGGGCGGCACTGCCGAGCCTATCGGTCCTGCGGAGGACCCGAGCGCAGCACTCGCAAGTGACCCCGGCGGCCGATCTCGACGCCCTGGCCGACCGGCTCGGGGTCGAGCCGGCTGTCAGGGCGGGGCCGCGGCGGGTTGTCCATCACCGCGTTGGCCAGCGCTTCCAGGTCATCGGCGCGGTCCTGGACCGGCTCGATCGGCAGCCGCACGACGTCCCAGCCGCGCGGCGCGACCAGCCGGGCCGCATGCTTCTCGCACAGGTCATAGCTGTGCGGCTCCACGTAGGCGGCGAGCGGCCCGAGAACCGCCGTCGAGTCCCGGTACACGTACGTCAGCGTGTACACCGGAGGATGCTTGCATGCGGTGCGTGAGCAGCAACGGGAACGAGAACTCACCAGTCCACCTCGCTCACATCACCCAACGGACCCACGTCCCGGATCCGGGACGGTGACGATACAACCGTGACGGTATCTGTCCGCGGCCGGTAAAGCCATCACCCGGCGCATGATGCCGCGGTCGTGTCGCGCTTTGCTCGGCTTGCCCGAGTCGGCCGCTCCCCCGGGCGGACCGCCCGGCTGGTGCGGCTATCCACAATAAAGGCTGATCAGATACGCTCGGTGACTATGCAGACCGGTGACGGCGGTTCCAGGCCAGATTCCGGTTCCGGCCCGAATCCGGGCTCGGGACCCGGCCCTGGTTCCGGTCCTGGTCCCGGCGTCCGGCCGAAGCGGCGGGACCGGCACGGGCGCGGGCTGCGCGGGCTGCTGGTGCCGCCCGGCGTCCCGCTCTACCGGAGCCGGTCCCAGCAGTTCGACGACCTGGTGCTCGAGGCGGTGGCGCGGCTCGAGCCGCGCTGGGAGACCGAGCTGTCCGACGTGGAATTCGCGGTCCAGGAAGTCCCCGACGCCGACATCATGGACGGCGAGGGCGTGCCGCTGGCCCGCATCGTCCGCGCCTCGCCCGGCATCAGCGACCCGGAGCACCCGGCCGCCGGGCCGCGCATCGTGCTGTTCCGGCGGCCGCTGCTGGCCCGGGCCGAAGACGAGGACGAGCTCAGCGAGCTGCTCTACGACGTCGTGGTCGAGGAGTTCGCCGAGATCCTCGGCGTGGATCCCGAGGTCATCGACCCCACCTTCGGCGAGCTCGGTTAGGGGTTCGCCGAGCTCGGTCAGGGGTTTATCGCGTCGTAGGAGTCGCGCACCGGGGGAAGGCTGATCGTGGTCAGGGCGCTGGCGGCCGGGATGATCGAGACGACGGAGTTCTGCCCGTGCGTCTCCACCCGGGCCGCGTAGAGCGGCCCGGAGCCGCCCAGCGGCGTGATGACGACCGCGAACGCCGCATCGTGTCTGGCTCCGTGCGGCGCGGTTACCGGCTGGGCCAGCGTCCGCCCGCCCTTGACCGCCACGACCTGGCTGGCGGTCACGCTGCCGCTGCCGCCGCTGGCCGGGGCGATCTCGGTCAGCCGGGCCCGGGCGGCGGCCCCCGGCGCGGAGAGCACCACCGACGCGGCCAGGCCGCGGCCGCTGATGTTCCCGGCGATGATGGCCTGCTCGCTGATCGGCGCGGTGGCCGCGGTCCCGGTCGGCGCGGTGGCCGCGGTGGCGGCGGCGGTCGCGGTCGCCTCGGTGGCGTCGCTGCCGGGCACCACCACCCCGGCCACGACCGGGACGTCCGAGGTGATCTCGAGGGCGGCCGTGGTGCCGCCGAGCGGGGACAGGGCCACCGAGGAAGCCGACTGGCCGGGCAGGTCGACCGACGATTTGCCGAACGGCTGGAAGTTCTGCTGCGGCGTGATCGCGGTCACGGTCACCTTGGCGCTCAAGTCCCCCGGGTTCGCGACGAACAACTCGGCGGCGCGGCCGGACGGCGGCACCCCCGGGATCACCAGCTTGGTGGACGGCGCGGCGGTGCCGGGCAGCCAGCTGGCCGGGCCGTCCGAGGAGCTTTCCGACACGTCGGCCGCGACCCGGCCGATGCTGGTGTGCACCTCGATGGCGACCACGCTGGACCCGCTGGACACCGAGGACAGCGATTCGGTGACGGTCTGGTGCGCCGGGACCGTGATCCCGGTGTCGTTGCCCGCCTGGGACTGGCCGGCGTCGGTGATGACGCTGACGTCCACGCTGGCCGCCAGCGAGTCGGCGTTCATCAGGTCGAGGGAGATCTTCGACGCGCCGTTCTGCTGCCCGGGGCCGACGAACCACAGGTCGGATCCGGGCGCGCCGCAGCGGACGCTGGCGATTCCGGTGGTGTCGGCGAGTTCGGCCTCCATGGCCTGTGCCATCGAGCCGGTGCCGGTCACCGACCAGCCCTGGGCGACCGGGCCGGACTTCTTCCCGGTGACGGTCCCGGCGGGCAGCGTCAGTACGGAGACCGCGCCGGGGCTCTGCGCGCGGACCGGGCTGGCGCCCTTCAGCGTCAGCCCGGCGGGGGGCAGCGCGGTCAGGTCGATATGGTTCCCCGGGCCGGGCGCCCCGGCGCCGGCCCGGCCGCCCAGCAGGGCGACCGGGGCCGAGCCGCCGCCCGGGGCGGGCGGGCAGGCGCGGGCCGCCGAGGTGACCGCGACCTGCTGGGCGACGGTGGCCGCCGCCTTCGGGGCGGCCGGGTGATCGAGCTGGGCGGCACCGCCGATGGCGGCCAGCGCCAGCACGACCACCCCGGCGGGCACTAGCTGGACGGCCTTCATCAGCCGTCACCGCCCCGCGAGCGGCGTGACGGCTTGCCGTGCTTCGCCGCGTGCTGGCCGCCGCGGGCACGCCGGGGGGCGGCCGGCGCCGGCTCGGCGCGGCGGGCGGCGGTATCGAGGGGCTCGGCCTGGTCGGGCCAGGGCGCGGTGCCGGCCGGGTCGCCCTGACCGGGCCAGGGCTCGGTGCCGCCTTCGGGGGGCGCCGGGATCTCCGGGGTTCGGGGGAGCTGCGGGGCTCCGGGGATACTCGGGGCTCGGGGGGTATTCGGGGATCCGGGATTGTCCAGGACCAGGCCAGCCCAGGGCGGTGGCGTCTCTCCGGACGGGGTGACGCCCAGCGCGGGCTGGGGCCCGGTGGCCGGCGAGCGCGGCGTCCCGGCCGGGGCCGGCTGCCCGGGACGGGCCGGCTGCCCGGGACGGGCCGGGAAACCCGCCGCGGTGCCGTAGCCGGAGTCCCCGGCGGGGCTCTGCCAGTCCGCGGCCGAGCTCTGCCGGTCCGCGGCCGAGCTCTGCCAGGGGGCAGCGGGGACACCGTAGCCAGAATCACCATAGGAACCGAACGAGTGGCCGGCTCCCCCGGCGGACGGCCCGACGCCGACCCTCAGGTCGTCGTTTTCTGGCCTGGCACCGGTGCCGCCACTGGCGCCGACGGTGACCTCCGGACGATCGGCGACGTCGGCACGAGTCTTGCCGTCGGCGCCAGCGGCGCCCACCGTGACGTCGCCCGGCACCGGCAGCGGCAGCTGCCTGCGGCGGCCCGACCGGGTGCGCTCGGCGCGGTCCTGGCGCCGTCCGCCTCCGGTCGCAGGCCCGGTGTCCCGGCTGGCGGCCGGCGCCACGGCCGGTGACCTGCTACCGGGCAGGGCGAGAACGAAGGCGGCGACCAGGGCGACGGCCTCGCCGCCGAGGCTGAGGTCGCGCGCCGTCTGGTTGCGCGCGATCACCAGGTGGCCACCGCCCGCGGGGAGCCGGAAGCCCTGGGCCCACCCGTCGACCGGCGCCGTCACCGGCGTCAGCGGCTTGCCGTTCAGGGTGGCGGACCAGCCGCCCGCGGCCTCCGCCAGCACCAGCGTGCCCGAGGTGCCCGGAGTGACGGTCGCGTTCACGCCGAGCGAGCCGGAGGGGACGGCGACGGTGGCGCCGGCCGGGGTGAGGACGCGGGCGCGCGCCACCGTCCCGGAGACCTGCCACAGGTCGTACGCGTTCGCCCTGGTCAGCGGCTGGAGCCCGGCGGCCCCGTTGAGCTGGCTGGCCAGCGCCTGGTCGACCGGGCCGGGCAGCAGCACGTAGCCGATGCCGAACTGGCTCAGCGCCCGCCCGGTGTCGCCCGCGTCGCCGCTGCCCGCGGCGGCCAGCGAGGCCACCACGTCTTCGATGGCGTCCACGGAGGAGCCGGTCTCGGCCAGCTCGGGCTCGCCGGGGACCGGATCGGCGGCGCGCAGCACGGCGTAGGTCATCCCGGTGCCGTCCTGGCGGATCACCAGCGTCCGGGGCCGGCCGGGGCCGGACGCGGCGGCCGCCACGAAGGCGGGCAGGAACGGCGTGCTCACCGCCGCCACCGGCCCGTCCAGCCCGTCGGTGAGCCAGTAACCGGCCGCGAGCGCGGGCGCCGAGACCGCGGCCGCCAGGCCGGCCAGGGTGGCGAGGAAGCGCCAGTCGGTACCGAGCCGGCGCCCGCGGCCGGGCTCACGGCCGAACAGAGCCCGGCCGGCCAGCTCGAGCAGCGGCGTGGCCGCCAGCAGCAGGCCGGCCGCGGCGATCACGATCGCCAGGCCGGGCCAGGCGGGGACGGCGGTGCCGCCTTGCGGCGGGGTGATCCGGGCCCGGCTCACCACCAGGCCGAGGACCAGCCCGGCCAGCGCGACGCCCCATCCGGCGCGGACCAGCACGGCCCGCCGCCGCAGCAGCAGCGCGCCGAGCGCGGGCAGCACCAGGCCGGCCGTGACCCAGATCGGCGGCAGCCCGGGACCGCCCGGGCTGAGCAGCAGCAGCGACGCCGGCCGCAGGTCGGCGGCGGCCAGGCCCGGCTGGGCCAGGCCCGCCTCGCCGAAGAACGCGGACGGGCTGGTGAGCAGGTGGAAGGTCCAGGGGATGAGGACGACGCCCGGCACCACGGCGATGATGGCCGCGTTGATGACGGTCCGCGGGGAAAGCCAGGACCACGCCGCCGCGGCCGCGACCGCCGCGATCACCACGACCAGCCAGGCCAGCGGCACGAAGGCAGCGACGATGCCGGTCAGCAGCCCGGCCGCCCAGGCCGCCCGGCGAGCGGCCCGCGCCAGCGACGGCCGCAGCTGCCCGGCCACCACCCGGCCGGCCATGCTGGCGATCAGCGGGAGCAGGATCATGGCCACCACGGTGCCGATCCGGCCGGCCGCCACCGCCCCGGTCGCGACCGGGAGCAGCGCGTAGCTGGCCGCGAGCCAGACCCGCGCGGCCAGCACGGGGGTCAGCCGCCGGGTGGCGATGAACGCCGTCAGCCCGGCCAGGGGCACTCCGCCGAGCAGCAGCACGTCGGTGGCCAGCCACGGCTTGCCGCCGAACAGGGTCGCGAGCACGGCCAGCACGCCGACATAGGCCGGAGTGCTGGCGGCCGAGCCGATGCCGATGTCGTGGTAGCCGGCCAGGTACTCGTGCCACAGGCCGCCCGCCCCGCTCCAGGCCGGCACCAGCGCGCCGCCGCCGAGCGTGGCCGTTCCGGAGAGCACCGAGCCGGTCAGCGACCGCTCCGCGATCAGCGCGACGACGAGCAGGCCGGCGAACAGCAGGACGGCCGGGTGGGTGAACACGCGCCGGGCGGCGGAGTCGGCAGCGGGCAGCGGCAGGTCATCGTCGGGCTCGTCGATCATGGCGTGGTGCGAGCCGCCGCTGTTGTAGCCCGAGCCGCTGGACAGCACGCCCAGGATCGACTCCAGGAGCCGGCCGACCGGCCGGCCAGGCGGCAGCTGGCCGCGCAGGACCGCGTAGCCGTGCGTGCGGCCGGCGGCCCGGCGGCGGCGCTCGCGCCGCAGCAGCACCGGGTGCCGCAGCAGCCAGGCCACCGCGCCGAGGTGGGCGGCCGCCTTGCGCTGCTGCTTGGTGAGGAGGAAGTAGGCCGCGCGCACCAGCGACCCGGCGGCACAGCCGGTCAAGATCGCGAGCATGGGCCACAGCGGCAGGTTGACCGCGAAGACGTAGAGTGCGCTGCGCCGGTCCAGCAGGCGCGGATGGCCGCCGGTCGCGGGCGTACGGCGAACCTGCCGGGCGGAGAGCTCGCGGTGGTAGACCACCGCGTCGGTGACCACCCGCACCTCGTAGCCGGCCGCGTACGCCCGCCAGCAGAAGTCGATGTCGTCGCGGAACAGCGGCAGGTTAGGGTCGAAGCCGCCGAGTGAGTCCCAGACGTCCCGGCGGACCAGCATGCCCGCCGAGCTGACCGCCAGCACGGCCCGGGTGCCGTCGTGCTGGCCCTGGTCGATCTCCCCGGGCTCGACCCCGGTGAGGCGCCGCCCCGCCCGGTCGGTGGTGATGCCCGCCTCGCGTACCACTCGCCGGCTGGACAGGTCCATGAGCTTCGGGCCGACGATCGCCACCGTCTGGCTGCGGCTGGCCACGACGAGCAGCTGCTCGAGCGCGTCGAGAGCCGGCTCGCAGTCGTCGTGCAGCAGCCAGACCCACTCGGTCCCGGCCGCGGGATCGTCCCCGGGCCGGGCCTTCGGGGCCCGGGCCGCGGGATGCTGCAGGGCGCTGCTGACGGCGGCGCCGTAGCCGGTGTCCGCGTCCATGCCGAAGACCGCGTCCGGACCGAGCAGCTCGGTCAGCACCGCACCGCTGCGGTCCTGGCTGCCGGTGTCGACCCCGACGACCCGCTCGGCCGGATAAGTCTGCTCGCGTACCGCCTTGACCAGCCCCGGCAGCAGCCGGGCGGCGTCGTGGGCCACCACTACGGCGGTGACGACGTGACGAGGGTGCGCTGCGTTCTGTGACAAGGGTCCTGTCTGGCTGCCTGGGCGAGGGCGCCTCGCACGGCTACCTGCCCGGCAAGAGCGCGTGGACTGCGCGAACGGCTATCACCGCGCTCGCGCAGGACTAAAGATACACAGCCCGAACTCACCCGGTGAGGTGAACGCGCGATGTGCGCCCGGCTAGACGACCGCGCGCTTCAGCCTGCGGCGCTCTCGCTCCGACATGCCACCCCAGATGCCGAACCGCTCGTCGTGCTCGAGTGCGTACTCCAGGCACTCGGACCGGACCTCGCAGCTACGGCACACGCGCTTGGCTTCCCGGGTCGATCCGCCCTTTTCAGGGAAGAACGCCTCCGGATCCGTCTGCGCGCACAGCGCCTCATCCTGCCAGCCCAGTTCATCGACCTCTTCCGGACTGACGAAGACGTGCGCCAGTGGGACGACGACCTCAGTCATAGCGCATTCCTCCTCCCCACTCGACCCCCGGTTCTCGCCACCAACTCCCCCCGGAGGCGAGAATTACACCAATGAAATTACACCCGCGTGTCTCGCTTCAAGTCAAGCGGAAAAGGTGATAGAGGCCGCCCCGTTGCCCGAGTTGCGAGATAAATGACTCAAGGTAATTGTATGACTACTGAGTGTCATCGCCACATCTGGCGCGAGGTGATCGACAGTCACTTTTGGCTTACCCCGCCCCAATTTGACCAGCTGTGGCGACCAGATGCCAACCGGAGGCGGACGGCTCGAACCGCGCCGGGCCGAGGGCATCCCGGCGGACCTGCCACACTTTACAGTTATGCGCATCACCGTGCTCGCGGGCGGCGTGGGGGCCGCCCGCTACCTCCGGGGCCTGAAGCAAGCCGCGCCCGAGGCCGAGATCACCGTCGTCGGGAACACCGGCGACGACATCACCCTGTTCGGCCTGCGGGTCTGCCCGGACCTGGACACCGTCATGTACACCCTCGGCGGCGGCATCAACGAGGACCAGGGCTGGGGCCGGGAGGGCGAGACGCATCGCGTCCGGGCCGAGCTCGCCGCCTACGGGGCCAGCCCGGACTGGTTCACGCTCGGCGACCGGGACTTCGCCACCCACATCCTGCGCAGCCAGCTGCTGGCAGCCGGCCAGCCGCTGTCCGCCGTCACCGAGGTGCTCTGCCGCCGGTGGCAGCCGGGCGTGCGGCTGCTGCCGATGTCCGACGACCCGGTGGAGACCCACGTGACGCTGGCCGGGCCGGGCGGGCGCGAGATCCACTTCCAGGAGTGGTGGGTGCGCCTGCACGCCGCGACCCCCGCCGCGCGGATCAGCGCGTCCGGCGCCGAGCGGGCCCGGCCCGCGCCCGGCGTGCTGGCGGCCATCAGCGACGCCGACGTGGTCGTGTTCCCGCCGTCCAACCCGGTGGTCAGCATCGGCACCATCCTGGCGGTGCCCGGCATCAGGGCGGCGGTCGCGGCCAAGACCGTGGTCGGGGTGTCGCCCATCATCGGCGGGGCGCCGGTGCGCGGGATGGCCGACGCCTGCCTGACCGCGATCGGGGTCGAGACCTCGGCCGCCGCGGTGGCCGCGCACTACGGCCCGGAGCTGATCGACGGCTGGCTGGTCGACGACCAGGACAAGGCGGTCACGGATGACCCCGCGCTGGCCGGGATCGCGGTCCGCGCGCTCCCGCTGCTCATGCGCGACCTGCCGGCCACCACCGCGATCGCCCGCGCCGCGCTCGACCTGGCCCAGGAACTCGGCTGATGGCTGCCCCGGAGGACGCTGTCCCTGAGATCCCTGTCCCTGAGATCTCCGTCTTGCCCGTCACCGGGCTGCCCGAGGTCACCGCGGGCACTGACCTGGCCGCGCTGATCGCCGGCGCGGTCCCGGACCTGCGCGACGGCGACATCCTGGCGATCACCTCCAAGATCGTCAGCAAGGCCGAGGGCCGGGTGGTCACCGCCTCCCGGAACGAGGCCATCGAGGCGGAGACGGTGCGGGTGGTGGCCCGGCGGGGCGCCACCACGATCGCGCAGACCCGGCACGGCCTGGTCCTGGCCGCGGCCGGGGTGGACGAGTCCAACACCGCCCCGGGGACCGTCGTGCTGCTGCCGCAGGACCCGGACGACTCGGCCCGGCGGCTGCGCAAGGCACTGCGCCAGCGCACCAGCCGCAGCGTGGGCGTGATCGTCACCGACACCATGGGCCGGCCGTGGCGGGCCGGGCAGACCGACAACGCCATCGGCGCGGCCGGGATCCTCCCGGTCGTGGACCACCGCGGCGAGACCGACACCTTCGGCAACCTGCTCGAGGTCACCGTGGCCGCGGTCGCGGACGAGATCGCCGCCGCCGCGGACCTGGTCAAGGGCAAATCCCGGCACGTCCCGGTGGCGCTGGTGCGCGGCCTGGCCGGATTGGTCACCGAGCCGGACGGCCCGGGCGCGCGCGCCCTCATCCGGCCGGCCGACGAGGACATGTTCCGGTTCGGCTCGGCCGACGTGCCGCTGGCCCGCCGCACCATCCGGGAGTTCAGCGCGGAGCCGGTCGACGCCGCGGCGATCCGCCGGGCGGTCGCCACCGCGCTGACCGCGCCCGCCCCGCACCACAGCGAGCCGTGGCGGTTCGTGCTGCTGGAGACGGCCGCGGCCCGGACCCGGCTGCTCGACGCGATGCGCGCGGCGTGGACCGCCGACCTGCGCGGCGACGGGTTCACCGAGGAGCAGATCACCCGCCGGCTGCGCCGCGGGGACCTGCTCCGGGCGGCCCCCCTGGTCATCGTGCCGTGCCTGGTCACCGACGCGGCGCACGACTACCCGGACGAACGCCGCCGCCAGTCGGAGCAGGCCATGTTCACCGTGTCGATGGGCGCGGCGGTGCAGAACCTGCTCGTCGCGCTGGCCGTCGACGGGCTCGGCTCGGCCTGGATCTCCAGCACGCTGTTCTGCCAGGACGTCTCGGCCCGGGCCATGGACCTGCCGGACGACTGGCGGCCGATGGGCGCGATCGCCGTCGGGCGCCCGGCCGGGCCGGCCAGGCCCCGCCCGCCCCGGGACCCGGCCGCTTTCATCCTGACGCGCTGATGACCGGGTGGCGCTGGTTACCGGGTGGCGCTGTTACCGGGTGGCGAGGAGCGGCAGGGAGCGCACCGACGCGCAGACGCCGTCGCTGGCCGCCGCGGCGGCCTGGCGCTCGGCCGTGACCTCGCCGTAGGTGGTGGTGCGCTGGACCAGCGGGCGGCCGAGCGGCTCGGTGATCGCGCGGAGCCCGCTGATCGTCTTGTACGAGCCGTGGTCGGCGCCGGCCATCCGGCTGATGGTCTCTTCCATCAGCGTGCCGCCCAGGTCGTTGCAGCCGCCCTGGAGGACGTCCCGGCACCCTTCCTCGCCGAGCTTGACCCAGGAGCACTGGATCGAGCCGATCGCCCCGTGCAGCAGCAGCCGGGACACCGCGTGCACGGCCCGGTTCTCCCGCCGGGTCGGCCCCGGCCGGGCCAGGCCGGCCAGGTAGATCGGCGCGTTCTCGTGGATGAACGGCAGCAGCACGAACTCGGTGAAGCCACCGGTGCGCTCCTGGATGGACCGGATCACCCGCAGGTGCCCGACCCAGTGCGCGGGCGTGTCGACGTGCCCGTACATCATCGTGGCCGAGGTCCGCAGGCCGAGCTCGTGCGCCGAGGTGATTACCTCGATCCAGACCGAGGCCGGGAGCTTGCCCTTGGTCAGCACCCAGCGCACGTCGTCGTCGAGGATCTCCGCGGCCGTCCCCGGCAGCGAGTTGACGCCCGCCTCCTTGGCCCGGATCAGCCACTCCCGGATCGGCAGGCCAGTCCGGGACGCCCCGTTCACCACCTCCATCGGCGAGAACGCATGAACGTGAAGGTCCGGCCGACGACGCTTGACTTCGGAAGCGATTTCGAAATAGGCTGTCCCCGGCAGATCGGGATGGATGCCTCCCTGCATGCACACTTCCGTGGCACCGGCGTCCCAGGCTTCGGCGGCCCGGTCGCCGATCTGCTTCAGCGAGAGGGTGTACGCGTCGGCATCGGTGCGGCGCTGCGCGAACGCGCAGAAACGGCAGCCGGTGTAGCAGACGTTGGTGAAGTTGATGTTGCGGGTGACCACGTAGGTGACGTCGTCCCCGTTGACCTCGCGGCGCAGCCCGTCGGCGATCCTGGCCAGTTCCTCCAGGTCCGCGCCGTCGGCGGAGAGGAGGGCGACGGCCTGGCTGTCGGTGAGGGCGGCCGGGTCCCGTTCGGCTTGACGGAGCGCGGCGGCGATATCGCCGCCGCTCAGCACGGCCGGGGCGGCTGCGACCGCGCTGCCCGGGGGGGTGACCGGGGCGGGGACGCCACTTCGTTCGGCAATCTCTTTCCAGTCGCCGTAGACCTCAGCGAAGTCCTCCCGGCGGTCATGGGTGCGGCCGGTGGTGTCGATCGAGGTGTGCAGGTCGGTACGGCCGGAATCGCCCCAGCCGCCGTCCGGCTCCTGCCACGGCAGCCCGTGCGGCATGGCGCCGTCGGCGGCCAGGCCGGTCGCCGGGTCGGCCAGCGCGGCCACGTGCCGGGCCAGCCGCGGGTCCAGCCACGGCTCGCCCAGGTACGGCGGGTAGACGGTGAGCCGCTCGCGGAGCGTGAAACCCGCGCTCGCGGTGCGGCCGGCGAGCTCGTCGATGGCCGGCCACGGGCGCTCGGGGTTGACGTGATCCGGGGTCAGCGGGGAGACGCCGCCCCAGTCGTCGATGCCGGCCCGCAGGATCAGGTCGTACTGCGCGCCGACCAGGTTGGGCGGCGCCTGGATGCGCGCCTTGGCCCCCAGCACGAGCCGGGTCACGGCGATCGTGGCGGCCAGGTCGTCGAGCTCGGCGTCCGGGGTGTCGCGCATCTTGGTGTCCGGCTTGGCCCGGAAGTTCTGCACGATGACTTCCTGGATGCCGCGGTACTCCCGGGCGACCTTCCTGATGGCGAAGACCGAGTCGGCCCGCTCGGCCAGCGTCTCGCCGATGCCGATGAGGATGCCTGTGGTGAACGGGACGTTGCTGCGGCCCGCGTCCTCCAGCACCCGCAGCCGCACCGCCGGGTCCTTGTCCGGGCTGCCGAAATGCGGGCCGCCCTTCTCGGTGAACAGGCGGCTGGCGGTCGTCTCCAGCATCATGCCCATGGACGGGGCGACCGGCTTCAGCCGCTGGAAGTCCTGCCAGCTCAGCACACCCGGGTTCAGGTGCGGGAGCAGGCCGGTCTCCTCCAGCACGCGGATGGCCATGGCCCGCACGTAGGACAGCGTGTCGTCGTAGCCGTGCGCGTCCAGCCACTCCTGCGCCTGGTGCCAGCGGTCCTCCGGCCGGTCGCCCAGGGTGAACAGGGCTTCCTTGCAGCCGAGGGCGGCGCCCTGGCGGGCGATCTCCAGGACCTGGTCCGGTTCCAGGTACAGGTGCTCCAGGCGGTGCGGGACGGTGGCGAACGTGCAGTAGCCGCAGCGGTCCCGGCACAGCCGGGTCAGCGGGATGAAGACCTTGCGCGAGTAGGTGATGACCCCGGGCCGCCCGGCGGCCTCCAGGCCGGCGTCCCGGGTGCGGCCGGCGTAGCCCAGCAGGGTGTCCAGGTCCTCGCCGCGGGCGTGCAGCAGGACCGTCGCCTCGGCGGCGTCGAGCGGCTTGCCGTCCCGGGCCCGCGCCAGCGCCCGCCGCATGGCCGACGCCGTGGGTGCCCCGGTCCCGGGCGCAGCGGTCCCAGACGTCTTGTTGACCTGCGTGGTTCCGCCGGCTTGGCTGCCCTCCCCCGGCTCAGTGGCCTCGTCATTACCCCAGTCGCCGCGGAAAACAGTCATGTTCGCACCTTACGTGGCTAGCTTGTCCCGCTCGCGCGGCCCCCGCTTCGGGCGGCAGCTGGCGCGTGCGAGCCTGGAACCAGGTCTCAAGGCGTGTGAACACCGTGGCGGGCGGGTTTCATGCCGCGGCGGGCGGATGCCCTCGCCCAGAGCAGCGCCTGCGCTAGAAGGAGCGGTAGTCGCGGACGGACGTGCGGGGGCCGTGGCGTTCGGGGCGGGTGCCGCCGAGTTCGATGAGGCGGGTGACGCGGTAGCGGTGGCCGGCGTAGGGGGCGAGCAGTTCGAGCATGCCCGCGTCGTCCGTCTTGCGGCGGGCCAGGGTCCAGCCCACCGCGTTCGGCAGATGGTAGTCGCCGACGGACACCGCGTCCGGATCGCCCATGGCCCGCTGCCTGATCTCGGCCGAGGTCCAGACGCCGATGCCGGGCAGTGAGCGCAGGCGGCGGTCGGCCGCGGGCGGGTCCAGGGCGGCCGCTTCCTCGAGCCGGGCCGCGACCGCGGCGGCGTTGATGATCGTCCGGGCGCGTACGCCCTCGACGCCGGCCCGGTGCCAGTCCCAGGAGGGCACGCGGGCCCAGGTGCGCGGGGCCGGGGGCACCCGCATCCCGGGCGGGGCCGGGCCGGGCGCGGGCTCGCCGTGCTTGGCCAGCAGGAACCGCCAGGCGCGGTGGGCCTCGGTGGTGACCACCTTCTGCTCCAGGACGGCGGGCACCAGCGCCTCGAAGACCCGGGCGCTGCGGCCGACCCGGAAGCCCTCGTACCGCAGCATCAGCTCGCCGACCACCGGGTGGCAGGCGCTGAGCCCGGCCCGGTCGTCGTGGAAGCCGAGCCAGCCCGGCAGGCTGTCCAGCAGCCAGCCCGCGCCCGGCCCCCAGGCGTGGCCGGTAACGTAGCGCTGGCCGGTGTCCTGGGGCTGGCCGGTCACGGGAAGCTGCCCCGGGTCATGGGGCTGGCCGGCCGCGGGCGCGCGGCGGGTGGTGACCTGGAGCGTGCCGGGGCCGTCGGGGGTCAGCGAGGTACGCCAGATTGCCCCGGCGCGGTCGGTGACGTAGGCGGGGTCGCCGGGGCCGCGGCGGTGCACTGACAGGGTGAGCGGCACGTCCAGGGTGAATGGCAGGGGCCACTCGCGGGCCTGTCCGGCGCCGGCCGCCAGGTCCGGGCGCGCGCCCGGGACGCCGCGGAGCGGGGCCGCGGTCATGGCGTCAGCCGTCGGAGGAGAAGCGGACCGAGGTCGGCTCAAGGCGGGTCCCGGGCCACACCCGGATGCCGCGGGCCAGTTCGTTGCCGGCGCCGATGTAGGCACCGTCGCCGATCACCGCGTCGTCGAGCACGGCGCCGGGGGCGACCACGGCGGCGGCGCCGAGGATGGAGTCGCGTACCACCGCGCCCTCTCCGACCATGGCGCCGTCGAAGAGCACGCTGCCGCTGACCGTGGCGCCGGCGCCGATGCTGGCGCCCGCGCCCACCGTGGTCCCGCCGGACACCTCCGCGCCGTCGGTCACGGTCGCGCCCGCCAGTATCAGCGAGGGGCCGGACGGCCCGGGGACGGCCGGGGCGGGCAGCCGCCCGAGCACCAGGTCGCAGGAGCCGCGCACGAACGCCTGCGGCGTCCCGACGTCGAGCCAGTAGGCCGTCTCGGGGTAGCCCATGACGAGCGCCCCGGCCGCGATGAGCCCCGGGAACGTCTCCCGCTCGACCGACACCCGGCGCCCGGCCGGGATCTGCCCGATGACGTCACGGCGGAACACATAGCAGCCGGCGTTGATCAGGTTGGTCACCGGGTCCGGCGTCTTCTCCAGGAACGCGGTCACCCGGCCGGCCTCGTCGACCGGCACGCAGCCGAACCGGCTCGGGTCCTTCACCTCGGTCAGGTGCAGGGTCACCGCGGCGTCGGCCTTGATGTGCAGGTCGACCTGCGCGCGCAGGTCGTGTCCGGACAAGATGTCGCAGTTCAGCACCACGACGGGGTCGGCCGCGCCGGTGCCGCGCAGGGACGAGGCCGCGTTGCGGATGCCGCCGCCGGTGTCCAGCGGCTGCTCCTCCTGCACGTAGTCGATGGCCAGCCCGAAGGCCGACCCGTCGCCCAGGACCGACGCGAACATCTCCGCCTTGTAGCAGGTGGCCAGCACCACGTGGGTGACCCCGCCGGCCGCGGCCCGGGCCAGCAGGTGGGCCAGGAACGGCACGCCCGCGGTGGGCAGCAGGGGCTTGGGCGCGGACAGGGTCAGCGGCCGCAGCCGGGTGCCCTGACCGCCGACGAGAACGATCGCCTCTAGTGGTTCACGCGGCATGACAGACGAGGTTACACGGCGCTCACGTCAGCGGCGGTCTGCTCGGCGGCCCGCCGGTAACACGCCATGTGCGCCTCGGCCGAGGCGGCCCAGGTGAACTCCTGCGCCCGGGCATAGCCGGCCTCGCCCAGGGATTCCCGCCGGGCGGCGTCGCCGAGCAGGGCGCGCAGGGCGTCGCGGATGCTGTCGGAGTCGGGCTCGGTGTAGGCGACGGCCTCGCCGCCGACCTCCGGCAGCGAGGTGCAGTGGGTCGTCAGCACCGGCGCCCCGCAGGCCATCGCCTCGAGCACCGGCAGCCCGAACCCCTCCCCGCGGCTCGGGAACGCCACCACCGTCGCGCCGCCGAGGAAGCCGGGCAGGTCCGAGAAGCGGAGGTAGCCGGGGCGGATCAGGCGCAGGTGCGGCGGGACCGAGGCCACGGCCGCGTCGACTTCCTCGCTCCAGCCCCCGCCGCCGCCCAGCACCAGGGCGGGCGGGTTCTCCAGCTCGGCCACCGCCCCGGCCCAGCCGGTGATCAGCGAGGCGACGTTCTTGCGCGGCTCGAGCAGGCCGAGGAACGCGACGTACGGCTTGCCGTGCAGGCCGAGCCGGTTGGATACCTGCAGTACCTGCTGCGGATCGGGCCGGTGGAAGAGCCGGTGGTCCACGCCGTGGTAGGCGACGTCGATCTTGGTCGGGTCGGCGCCCAGGACCCGCTCGAGCTCGTCCCTGGTGGCCTTGGACGGCACGATCAGCCGCGCCGCGCGGCGGGCCGCGGTCCTGATCGCCGACTTGAAGAACATCGCGCCGACCGGGCTGTAGAGCTCGGGCTCGGTGAAGAACGTTACGTCGTGCACGGTCACCACGGTGGGCCGGCCCGGCCGCAGCGGCATCGAGTAGTAGGGGACGTGGATGACGTCGGCGTTGACCTGCTGGGCCACCACGGGGAGCCCGCTCTGCTCCCAGGCCAGCCGGGCGGACCGGTGGGAAAGCGCCGTCGGCCCGGCGACCACGCGTGCCCCGGGGGCCAGCCGCTCGTAACGTTCCTCGTCGGCCCGCTGGCAGACCACGGCGAGGTCCGCGCCCGCGGCGTCGAGCGCGCCGATCAGCCCGTCAACGTACCGGCCGAGCGCCCCTCGGTCGGCTGGCACGTCGGTCGCATCAACTAGTACGCGAGGTGCCACGACCGCACTTGCTCCTTCCCTGAGCCACCCGGGCAGGCAGGCAACGCAGAGCTCGCGTCAACCGCACGGCCCCGGCACGCCTTCGTGGATGTCCCGTCAACTATGAAGCCTACGCCCTGCGCCAAGTCACCGGTTAAGCACTTCCCCCCTGGTTGGCCGCGCGCTGCCCCTCACGCCGGGCGCGCACGAGCACGATGGCTCCCCCGTCGCCGCGCGCGCCACGGTCGGCCGCGGCGACCAGCGGCACGGCCGGCGCCGCGGCGTTGAATCCGAACTTACCCCCGTAGGCCGACAGGCCGAGGTACATTCGCTGCGCCCACCGGCTCCGGAACTGGTACTGGTACGTGATCACCTCGAGCCCGCGCGCGGCGAGCAGCGCGGCCAGCTCGGCGTGCGAGTAGGTCCGCTGCACGTGGTAACGCTCGCAGTGGGCACGGTACAGACCCGGCCACTGCCCGGCCAGCGTGAGCGCGTCGGCGGACATGACCAGCTCGCCGCCGGGGGCCAGCACCCGGGTCATCTCATCGAGCGCCCGGGCGCCGTCGTCGAAATGCTCGATCGCGCAGATGGACATCACCCGGTCGAAGCTGGCGTCGGCGAACGGCAGCGCGAGCGCATCGCCCATGATCAGCGCGGGCGGACCGGTGAGCCGGTCACCGTATTTCAGCTTGGCCCCGGCGAGGTCGAGCGCGACCGCGCGGGCACCCCGCGCGCGGGCCCGGCCCGCCCAGTAGCCGTCGCCGCCCGCCACGTCGAGCACCCGCAGGCCGTCCAGGTCCTCGCCGAGCCACCGCAGCAGCGTGCGCGCCTCGCGGTAGCGGCACACGTGTACCTCGTGCCCCGCCAGTGCTACCGCGTCAGCCATCTTCATGCCACAAAATCTATTAGCCCGAACGGGCTGGGGTGTCCGGGGCAGGTAACCGCGGGCTGTATTCATGAGCATGTAAGGAACGGGTCAGCAGGAGGGGACGGAGCGGCCGGCCTTGAGATCCTGGAGATAGCTGACCGCCTGGGCCAGCGTGCTCACCTTGACCAGGCGCATCCCGGCCGGGACCGCCCCCTTGGTATCCGCGCAGTTGGACGCGGGGGTCAGGAAGACCGTGGCGCCGGCCTTACGCGCGCCGGCCATCTTCTGCTGGATGCCGCCGATGGCATCCACCTTCCCGCTAGCCTCGATCTCCCCGGTCCCGGCGATGAACATGCCGCCGGTCAGGTCGAGCTTGGTGAGCTTGTCGATGATGCCGAGCGCGAACATCATGCCCGCGCTCGGGCCGCCGATGTCGCCCACGCTGATGGCCACGTTGAACGGGAACTTGTAACGCCCGGTGATTTGCACCCCCATCACCCGGCGGCCGCCCGATTCCCTGGTGCCGACCT
>JAJKHX010000322.1 GCA_021154785.1 Nocardiopsis sp. | reverse complement strand
CGGACCTGCCTGTGCAATGCCGGCCCGAAGTGCCGGCATGACCACCGGCTCAAGCAGCAGCCCCGGTGGAAAGCAGACCAGCTTCCCGACGGGACGTTCCGGTGGACGACTCCCTCCGGGAGGAGCTACACCACCGAACCCACCCGCTACCCGATCTAAGGTCGCCGTGTGACCATGAGCCATGTTTGTTCAGCGGTTTGAGGTGCGGATCGCAGCCGGTCCCCGGGGACACGCGCTGATCGTGGTGCCCTTCGACCCGGATGCTGAGTGGGGTGTGAAGGCCGCGCATCACGTCAGTGGCACCGTCAACGGCTGCCGGGTGCGGGTGACGCTCGAGCCGGGCGACAGCGGGTGGGCGTTCACGGTGAACCCGGCCAGAATGCAGCATGCGGGTATCGAGGTCGGCGCGCAGGTGCCGGTGGAACTGTCGCCCGAGGGGCCGCAACGTGGTGATCTGGCCGAGGACGTGGCCGCCGCGCTGGAGGCCAACCCGGCGGCCGGCGCGTTCTTCGACACGCTCGCGCAGTTCTACCGCAAGGGCTACCTGCGGTATATCGACGCCACGAAGCGGCGGCCGGACCTGCGCGCGGCGCGGATCGCGGGGGTGACGGGCTTGCTCACCAGCGGGATCAAGGAGCGGCCGCGTTCTTGACCGCCTTCCGCAGTTCACCGAAGGCCTCGGCGATGCGAGGGAGGGTCCAGGAGGCGTTGAGGCCGCTGGGGTTGGGGAGGACCCAGACCGGGGTGGCGCCCAGGGGATCGGGCTGGGGACCGATGGCGGCGCGGGGATGGGCGAAGGCGGTGCGGTAGGCGGTGACGCCGGCGATGGCCAGGACGCGGGGGCCCAGGCCGCGAAGATGGTGCGCGGCGATCAGGGCCTGGAGGCGCTCGCCGCCGGTCTTGAGCTCGGCGGGGGTGAGCTCGGCGGCCTGGGCGGTAGCGCGGGCAACCAGGTTGGTGATGCCGAGGCCGTAGCCGGGCAGCAGGTGCTGCTCGGACGGGGCCAGCTGGCGCGGGGTGAAACCGGACAGGTGCAGGGCGGGCCAGAAGCGGTTGCCGGGGCGGGCGAAGTGCCAGCCGGTAGCGGCCGAGTACAGGCTGGGGTTGATGCCGCTGAACAGGACCAGCAGCGGTTCACCCAGGGCGGGCAGCACGTCAGGGATAGTGCGGTTCTTGGCCGCCTGGAGGTCAGCGGGGCTGGGAGGCACGGGCGAAAGCGTCCTGGAGGGCCTGGCGGGCATGGATGAAGACTAGGGGCGGAGGTACTCGGCGGAGGCTTCGCCGTCGGATAGCGGGGTGCAGCCGGCGGGCGCGGCGCCGAGCAGGATGGTCGTGTCGGCGGCGAACGGGACGCTGCCGACCGAGCCGACGATCAAGCGGGCCTCGGCGACCTCGTGCGCGCCCAGGGTGAGCATAGCGGTGACGGTGACGGCGGGTCGGTCGGTCAGTTTCATGCGGAGGTGGGACAGGGCGGTGCGGTCCGGGCGGCCGGTAGCTCGACGGCGGTGAGCAGCTCGCCGGGGGCCAGCGCGGTCTCGTACAGGCCGGTCAGGAAGGCGGCGGGGATCCGGCGGGTGGCCTCGCGGTGCAGTTCCCGTTCCTTGATCAGATGTTCTATGTCGGGTCGCTGGGCGGCGCGGACATCTCCTGGATCGTCGGCTTCGGCGTAGCATCGCTGCTATACCTGGCGGGGGCGAAACGTTTTGCCGGGGTCCGGCCGGGCAGGCCAGCGGCCGATCCGGTGGCCTCGTAAGGTACATGCGGCTGAGGGGTGAGTCAGTGAAGGTGGCGTTCGACAACCTGACGCTGTCCCAGCGGGTGTACGAGCACCTGCGTGACGAGATCCTGGCTGACCACCTCCTGCCCGGTACCGAGCTGTCCGAGGTCGCGCTGTCCAGGGAACTGGCGATAAGCCGCGGCCCCATCCGGGAAGCCATGGGCCGCCTGGCGGCCGAAGGGCTGATCACGATGCGGCCGCGGCGCCGGGCCGAGGTCCGGTCGCTGACCCCGCAGGAGCTCATCGACGCGTACCAGGTCCGCGAGGCGCTCGAGGTGATGGCCGTCCGGCTGGCCATCCCCCGGGTGACCGAAGCGGACCTGGCGCGGCTCGAGGAACTCATCGGCCAGATGGCGGCGCACAGCGCCGCGGGCTCGGTGCGCGAGTTCTTTAGCGCCAACTTGGCGTTCCACGAGCTGGTGTGCGAGCTTTCGGGCAACCCTAAGCTACAGGAGGTGCACCACCGGCTGGAAGGCGAGATCGGGCGGTTCCAGAACCGGACGCTGGCGCTGCGCGGCTCGATGGATGACTCGCTGACCGAGCACCGGGCGATCCTGGCGGCGATCCGGCTGCGGGACGCCGAGCGGGCGGCGCAGCTGACGGCCGACCACATCAGGGTGCCGGCGCAGCGGCTGCAGGCTGCGCTGGCAGACGACGATCCTTCTCTGGTCGAGATTGAGCAGCCCGCCTGAGATCAGGGAGTGAAACGGGCGGGGGTGTAGGGGGCTAGGGGGGCGGGCGGCGTGCCTGTGGTGAGGTCTTCGGTGATGAGGCGGGACAGGTGGGCGGCCAGGGTGACGCCGCTGTGGGTGACGGCGACGTAGACGCCGGGGGTGCCGGGAAGGCGGCCGACGATGGACTGGCCGTCGGCGGGCATCGGGCGCGGGCAGACCTTGTAGTCCACGACCCGGGCGTCGTCCAGGCCGCGGACGGTTAGCTGGGCGCGGCGGAGGAGTTCTTTCGCCCAGCGGGCCAGTTCGGCTTCCGGGGTGTGCAGGTCGACGGCGGCGTCGGGCGCTTCGAGGTGCAGCAGGCCGCCGGGGTGCGGGCGCAGGGCGAGGTCGGGGGTGTGCACCAGCCGGATCGGGCCGGGCGGGGTGACCGGGCCGACCCGTACCGTCAGCCCGGGCGCGGTCGAGCCGGGTACGCGCCACGGGATGAGCGGGACCGGGGCCAGGTCCGGGGTCCAGCGGCCGGCGCAGCAGACCACTTCGTCCGCCTCCAGGACGGCCCCGGTAGCCGTGCGGACGCACGGGACGGCGCCCGGTTCCAGGCGGGTGACCCGGCCGGGCTCGCCGGTGCGGAGCTCGGCACCGTGGCTCTGGGCCCGGGCGACCAGGCGGGCGATGAGGGGTTCGGTCAGCAGGTAGCCCTCGCGGAGGAAGAACGCTCCGGGGGCCGGGATCCGCAGCGCCGGCTCCAGCCGGGCGGCTTCGGCCGGGTCGACGATGCGGGCGGGGTAACCCCACGCGGTCAGGCGGCTGACCCGGGCGGCGAGCTCGGCGGACCCGGCGTCCCCGGGGTCCGCCAGCTCGACGTGGCCGACGGGGCGGTACCAGGCGCCGCCGTCGAGTCCGGGGGCGAGCTCGGCCCAGGCCAGCATCCCGGCGTGGTTGAGGTCGTGGTAGTGCCGGGGAGCTTTGTCGTTGGAGTTCAGCCAGGCGAAGCTCCACCGGCTGGTGGCGCGGCCCGGCTGGTCCTGGTCCAGGAGCGTGACCCGCATCCCGGCTCCGGCCAGCCGGGCCGCCACCGACGCGCCCAGGATGCCAGCACCGATCACCACGCAGCGGCGGGACGACATACCGGCATTATCGCCCCGGCCGTTTTTGCTAGGGCTGGCGGCCTAGCGGTGGGCGCGGCGACGGTCGCGCTGTATGATCGAACACGCGTTTGATAGACTGCGGTGCATGAGCGTCTCGGTGCAGGAATCGCTGCTCGACGTGCGCGACGAGCCCGCGCTCGGGCCGCTGGACGACGGCTCGGTGCGGCGGACCGCGCTGACCCGCGGCGCCTGGGTCGACCTGCGCCGCGGCTGGCTGGCGGGGTCGGGGGCGGTGTTCGCCCGGCTGGCGGCTGCCCCGGGCCACTCCGGGGCGGTGCCGTGGCGGGCCGAGAAGCGGCAGATGTACGACCGGGTGGTGGCGGTCCCCCGGCTGCTGTGCTTCTACGGCGAGGACGCGCCGCTGCCGGACCCGGCGCTGACGGCGGCGCGGGACGCGCTGGACGCGTACTACGGGCCGGAGCTCGGAGAGCCGTTCCGCACCGCGGGCCTGTGCCTTTACCGGGACGGGCGGGACAGCGTGGCCTGGCACGGGGACACCATCGGGCGCGGCGCCCGGGTGGACACCATGGTGGCGATCTTGTCGCTGGGGACGCCGCGGCCGCTGCTGCTGCGGCCCCGCGAGGGAGGATCGCGGCCGCTGCGGTTCGAGGTCGGGCACGGCGACCTGCTGGTGATGGGCGGCAGCTGCCAGCGCACCTGGGAGCACGCCGTCCCGAAGACCGCCCAGCCGGTCGGGGCGCGGATCAGCGTGCAGTTCCGTCCCCGGGGAGTTCGCTGAGGCGCGGTCCCGCACCGGGGATGCAACCATCAGCGGTTTGCTCGTGGTCTGCATGCCTGAAGGGGTGAGGCCGTGAGCGCGCAGCTGGACACGGAGTTCCGTGAGTTCATGCACAGTCGCTGGCCGGCCATGGTCCGGCTGGCATACGCCCTGACCGGTGACCAGGGCCATGCCGAGGATGTGGCCCAGGCCGCGTTCGCGCGGGCCTACGCGTCCTGGCCCAAGGTCAGGCGGACCGAGAACCCGGAAGGCTACGTTCGGCGCATCGTGATCAACGAGAACCGCAACCGGTTCCGCAAGCACCGGGTGACCGAACGGCTCACCGGCGCGCCGCCCGAACCCGGCCCCGGCACCGGTCCCGGCCCTGGCCTGGCCGACGCGACCAGCCAGTACGACGAGCGTTCGGCGCTGATGGCGGCGTTGCGGCGGCTCGGCCCCCGGCAGCGCGCGGTGGTCGTGCTCCGGTACTGGCTGGGCCTGACCGAGGCCGAGACGGCGGCCGAGCTGAACTGCTCGGTGGGCACGGTCAAGAGCCAGGCCTCACGCGCCCTGGCCACCCTGCGGCAGAGCGCGGAACTCGTGGACGGAGGGTCCCAGTGAGCATCGACGATCAGCATGACCTGCATGAGCGCCTCGACCGCGCGGTCGAGGCGATCAAGCCGCCGGCGGCACCGGTGGACGGTGCCATGCGGCGGGGCAAGGCGATCAGGTGGCGGCACCGTTCGGCCGCGGTGGCAGGCCTGGCCGCGGTGGTGGCAGCCGGCCTCATCGTGGTGCCGTCACTACAGCATGCTGCCTCCCAGAACCCGGCCACGGGCCGTTACACCGCGACCGTTCAGTCACCTACACCGCGCTCCCCGGCCGGGGAGATCGCGTCGGGCACCGTCAACGGCCAGCACTGGACGCTAACCGCGGGTCGGCCGGGGGCCGGCGGGGCGGGCCGCGGCCAGCAGTTCGTCATCGCGTACGGTCCCGCCTTCGGGCCGGACTCGGCGACCAATTCCGCGCCGGCCTTCGCCACGCCGGTCACCGATCCGGTCTCGCTCACCGGCCTGGCCAGCGGGCCGTCCCAGGTGGCGTACGGGGCGGTCGCGGCCGACGTCTCCTACGTCACGGTCCGGCTGGGCAACGGCATCGTGCTGACCCTGCACCCGGTGCAGGTCTACGGCGTCCGCCTGGTGGGGTTCGCCATCCCGCTGGGCGCTCCGGTCGTCTCGGCCACTGCGTACTCGGCGCGAGGCGAGATCGGCACCGCGATCCCGTTCAACGACGGCGGGATGCCGACCTTTATCACCTGGCTCAGGCCGGGCCAGCCCGGTCTGGCCCGGGCGTCGGGCCGGGTCGGTTCGGGGTCATACCTGGGCAGGACCTGGTCCGAGAAGGCGTACCTAGGCCCGTGGGGTGCCTGCCTGGTGGCCCTGGTGGGTCAGGCGGAGGTAGGGAGCAGCTGCCAGGAAGTCACGTCCGTTTCCATGATCGGCACGGGCGTGTGGTTCTGGAGCGACGGTGTCCCGGCGATAGCGATGGGAAGCGCGGGTTCTTCGGTGGCCCGCATCGCGGTGACCAGCCCGGACGGGAGGAGTACGCAGGTGCTTCCGGTCGCGGTGGGGGCCGCCAGGTTCTTCGCGTTCCCGGTCGGCCAGGGACCGGAGCACTGGAACTGGACCGCGTACGATGGCTCCGGACACGCGATCATCTCGGGCCAAGTGACCCCGGGCTCGCAGCCGCAGGGTAGCCGCTAGGGAAATTCCTGGGAGTGCCGGCGCTCAGTGAAAGTCCCTGCTGGCGGCGGTGCCGGTCCGGGCCGCCGCTACCCGGAGCGGCCGCAGGACGGCGGCGACCAGGTTGGCGGCGCCCCCCGTCCGCTCGATCCGCCCCCAGACGACCAGGGCGGGCGCCACCCTGGCCACTCTCCGGTGGCGTTCCCACACAGAGGGCGGGCAGATGACATTCACCATGCCGGTTTCGTCCTCCAGGCTGAGGAACACCACCCCGCGGGCGGTGGGCGGCCGCTGCCGGTGGGTGACCAGCCCGGCGACGGCGACCTCGGCCCCGTCGTCCGCCGACCGGGCTCCGGCCGCGGTCAGGACCCGCCGGGCCCGCAGCGCCGCCCGGACGTGCGCCACCGGATGAGTGCCGTACGTGCTGGTGGCCCACAGGTCGGCCCGGGTTTCCTCGGCCGGCGTCATGGCCGGCAGCGGCGGCGCGTCCAGCCCGATGGCGGTGCCGGGCAGCTGCCCCGCGCGCAGCGAGGCCGCGGCCCCCGCCGCCCACAGCGCGGCCCGCCGGCTGAGCCCGAAGCAGCCGAACGCGCCCGCGGTGGCCAGCGCCTCCAGCGCCGCGGCCGGCAGCCGCGTGCGGACCGCGAAGTCCTCCAGGTCCCGGTAGGGGCGGCCGGCCGCGACCCGCTCGGCCGCCGCCCGGCCCAGGTGACGCACGGCGGTCAGGCCGAGCCTGATGGCCGGCTTTTCGCCCGGGCCAGAGCCGGCCGAGCCCTCGAGGGTGGCCAGGGCGTCGCTGGCGTTGACGTCCACGCCGTGCACGGTGACCCCGTGCCGCCGGGCGTCGTTGATCAGGCTGTGCGGGGCGTAGAACCCCATCGGCTGGTTGCGCAGCAGCGCGGCGGTGAACGCGGCCGGGAAGCGGAGCTTGAGCCAGGCGCTGGCGTAGACCAGGTAGGCGAAGCTGATCGCGTGCGACTCGGGGAAGCCGTAGCTGGAGAAGGCCAGGATCTTGGCGTAGATGTCCTGGGCGATGGCGGTGCCGATGCCGCGTTCGGCCATCCCGTCGAAGAGTCGCTGCTTCAGTTCCCCGATGCGCTCGGGCGCCCGTTTGGCGCTCATGGCCTGGCGCAGCCGGTCGGCCTCGGTCGGGGTGAACCCGGCGCAGTCGACGGCCAGCTGCATCATCTGCTCCTGGAACAGCGGCACCCCCAGCGTCTTGCCCAGCGCCGGGCGCATCGACTCGTGCGGCAT
>JAJKHX010000321.1 GCA_021154785.1 Nocardiopsis sp. | reverse complement strand
CGGGTTGACGTTGAAGAAGCAGTAGCTGCCGAGGCCGTAAGCCGTATGGCTGGTGACGTTCGGGGCTACCTGGTAGGCGGCGTAGCCGTCGGAGGTGCCGTTCATCCAGGCGGCCTGGTTCGGCGGGTCGTAGGGCATCTCGTTCTGGAAGAAGATGGTCTCGCCGCCGTTGCCGTTCCACTGCACGTCGTAATTCTGGTAGTGCTCGACGAACAGCCCGGTCGCCAGCACGTTGGCGCCGTTCACGACCAGGCCGTGGGCGGCGGTGTTGACGGTCCAGCCGAAGGTGCCGGAGTTGCCGTGGTCGGCGCGCCAGGCCCAGATGTCGTCGACCAGGGTGTTACTGGCGTTCACGACCAGGCTGCTGGTGGCTTTGCCGGCGATGTCGCCGCCGATGCGGAAGAACGTGTCCTGCACCGAGATCGGGTTGCTGGCGTGGCTGGCGGTCGACCCGGCCGTACCGACGGTCAGCAGGGCGTTGGAGTTGGTCGTGCCCGCGTCGAACAGCAGCCCGTCGATCCGGACGCCGTTCACGTCGGCGACCTGCATGGTGTTCACGCCGCCGACCGGGATCAGCGTCGGGAAGCCGATGCCGAGCACGACCGTGTTCGGGTTGGTGACGTTGATCGTCTGGTTGATGTTGTAGACCCCCGGGGTGAAGAACAGGTTGCAGCCCTGGGCCAGGGCGGCGTTGATCTGCGCGGCGGTGTTCGACGGGGTCGCCACGAAGAACTGGCTCATCGGCAGCGACGTGCCGGGGGTCGAGCCGCCGGCCCAGCTGGCGCCGGACGCGTTCGTCCGCAGGCTCGGCGTGAATACGTGGTAGCTGCCGGCGGAGTCGACGTACAGGTACGGGACGTCGCGCGCGGTCGGGGTGGTGGCCAGCGTCGTCATCGGCGGGCGGGGGAAGCTCTGGGCGGGCGCGCCGGTCACGCCGGAGAACACCATGTTCCAGACCGAGCCGCTCCAGCTGCCGAAGTTGCTGTCGGCGGAGTACCACTGCTGCTGCGACACGCTCGAGACCTGCCCGGAGACCTTGGTGTCGGCGATGTAGCCGCCGCTGGCGAAGCCGTTGCTGGCCGGGGCCAGTTGCAGGCCGCCGTGCACGTCGACCCGGCGGAACGGCCCGGCCTGGGCCACGGCCCAGCGGTCATTCCCGGCCGACGGGTTGACGGCCAGGTTCTCGGCCGACCGCCAGAAGTTCTGGGTGGCGTTGCCGGTGCCGTCGAACGCGTCGACGGTCACGTCGCCGTTGATGGTGACGTCATCGGGGTTCTGCCCCAGGCCCTGGATCGAGGTGTAGTAGCCGATGTTGGCTTCGGCGCTATAGGTGCCCGGCTTGAACAGCAGCGCGAACCGCTGGGTGCCGAACTGGTTGAGCTTCTGGGTGTTGAACACCGAGTCGAGCGTGGACTGGATGCTCGCGCTGGACATGCTGGGGTTGAAGATATCGACGTTCGGTCCGAAGTTGGGCGTGTTGGACTGGCCGGTGCAGCCGGGGCCGGTGGTGGTCGTGGAGCTGAAGACCTTGAACTCGAAGAGGCTGTAGCCGTACTGGGTGGCGCGGGCGGTGCCGGTCATGCGGATGTAGCGGCCGGTGCCGGTGACGTTGAGGGTCTGGGTACCGCCGGTGCCGGTGGTGGTGGAGAAGACCGTGGTCCAGGTCGCGTTATCGGTGGAGGTCTGGATCTGGAACGCGGTCGCGTAGGCGGCTTCCCATTGCAGGCCGACCTGGCAGATCGACTGGCTGCTGCCCAGGTCGACTTCCAGCCACTGGGGGTCGGAGAAGGCGCTGGACCAGCGGGTGCCGGTATTGCCGTCGACGGCGTTGGAGGCGGGGAAGCTCGCGTTCTCGGTCGAGGAGGCCGTGGCGGTCTTGCCCTGGGCGATGTTGGTGGTCCCACAGGTAGCGGCCGATGCGGTCGGGGCCTGGACGAGCGGGACGAGCGCGGTGAGGACCAGTGACGCGCCGGCTAGCGCGCGGGTCAGCAGGCGGAGAGGCGGGGCGAGAGGCATGGGCAACGGCTCCTGGACTAGTGGCACCCCAGACTGGACGGGCCCTGAACGGCCCACGTTTGAGCTGGTCAGGGTTGATATAAGGCTTAGTTAATGGCGTAACTTAACTGCTCGGACACAGACCGTCAAGATCTTGCAACGAATGTGCGCGAATGTGACGGGATGGCCGGATGACGCCCTGCGACCGGTATAAACATTTCGTGAACGGCTTGTTATAAGGTCAGATCAGCCGGAGGCCTCTTGGGGGAAGCATGCGCGAGCGACGGCGGTGGACCGTTCGTGACCTGCGTCGCGACAACCGCGCGGTGCTCTTGTCGTCGCTGTTCTTCGAGCAGCCGCTGAGCCGCCCGGACCTCAGTGCCGCCACCGGGCTCAGCCCGGCTTCGGTCAGCAACGTCGTCCGCGAGCTGATCGACGAGGGCATCGTGGTCGAGGCCGGCTCGGTCGACTCGGACGGCGGGCGGCCGCGGGTCCTGCTGCAGGTGAACCCGGACTACGGGTACGTCATCGGGGTCGACGTCGGCGAGATCCGGGTCCGGGTCGAGCTGTTCGACCTGACCATGGCCGAGCGGGCCAAGGTCGACTACCCGCTGGACCCCCGGCAGCACGACGTCGCCGTGATCGTGGAGGCGATCCTGGCCGGCCTGGACGAAGTGCTGACCCGCAGCGGCGTCAGCCCGTCGGCCGTCCTGGGCGTCGGGATCGGCGTTCCCGGCATCGTCGAGAACGGGCCCGATGCCCGCGTGCACGGGCAGAGCTACGGCTGGGACGCGGTCCCGCTGGAGCGGCTGCTGCGCGCCGGGACCAGCCTGCCGCTGCACATCGACAACGGCGCCAAGACGATGGGCCAGGCGGAACTGTGGTTCGGCACCGGGCGCGGAACCCAGCACGCCGTCGTCTGCCTGATCGGCTCGGGGGTAGGCGCGAGCATCATCGCCCACGGCTCCTCGCACCGGGGCTCCACGTCCAGCGCGGTGGAGTGGGGGCACACCACCGTGATCGCGGGCGGCCGCACCTGCCGGTGCGGGGCGCGCGGCTGCCTGGAGGCCTACGCCGGAGCCGAGGCCATCCTGGACCGGTACGGCGACGCTTTCCCCGGCCTGGACCAGGAGTCCGCGCTCGCCGCGCTGATCGAACTGGCCTCGACGTCGGAACGGGCGGCCGAGGTGCTGGACGAGGCCGCGCTCTACCTCGGCGTCAGCATCGGCAACCTGATCAACTTGTTCAACCCGGAGCGGATCATCATCGGCGGCTGGGCGGGCCTGCTGCTGGGCGAGCGGATGCTGCCCGCCATCGAGGCCGCGGCCCGCGAGCACTCGCTGCGCTACTCGTTCGCCCAGACCTCGATCGAGCTCGGCCGCCTGGGACCGGACGCCGTTGCCCTCGGCGCCGCCACGCTGCCCATCGAGGCCCTGCTGAGCGGGACGGCGTTCCCCGCCTTCAGAAGCGACCGCCCCGCCAGCTGAACGCGCGCCTGTCTGAGCGGGCACATCCGCATGTACGGCACCGCCCGCGCCACCCGGTACGGCTACAGCCTGCGGGAATTCCAGGTCCACAGCACCTGACCGTGCCCGGCACCCGCGGCTATCAGCTTGTAGTCAGCCAATACTTAGCTACTGGCCAGTAGATCTAATGCCGACAGTCAGCTGCTCTTGAGGTCCGGCCTAGCTCGGGGCCTGATTCTGAGACGGCGCAGAAGCACGGGAACGCACGTCGTAGGCGGCCCTATCACGGGCAGCCACTTTCGGGCGGCGAGCCCGCCGCCGATCCGCCGTGAGCAATGCCGGAGATCCCGGCGGACGACGAGGATGAGGCATCGATGGCTGAAAAGAGTGGACTCTATGACGTTCAGACCAATCCTGACGGGGCGGCGGGCCCCTGGCGGAGACTGCTCATGACGCTGCCGGCCGAGGACCACTCGGTGCGGCTGGCCCGGCACGCCACCCACCTGGTACTGACCGCATGGCGGCTGGCGCACGTAGAAAATACCGCTGTCCTGCTCGTGTCCGAACTGGTCACCAACGCCGTCCGGCACGCCAGGGGGAGCGATGCCGTAGAGGTGGACCTGCATGCCACCCGAACCTGGCTGCGGATCGAGATCCAGGACACCGACCGGCGCTGGCCGCGACCGCGTATCCCGGACGGGTCCGATGAGTCGGGTTTCGGGTTGGTCCTCGTGGATGCCCTGGCGGCCAAGTGGGGGGTGCGCGAGACCGAAGCAGGCAAGGCGGTATGGGCTGAACTGGACACCGGGCAGGGACCCGCGCCGCGAACCTGAGCCGACCGCTCGCATCGCATGGCGTTGCCGAACGAGGTGGCGTATCACCCGGTCCATTCGGCCGGCCTGCCTAAGGGGTCGGGCCCGCTCGATTCTCGCCCGCGCCGGGCTGGATGAGGCCGGCCTCGTAGGCGAGGACGACGACCTGGACCCGGTCCCGCAGGGCGAGCTTGGACAGGATCCGCCCGACGTGTGACTTCACCGTGGCCTCGGAGACGAACAGGGACGCCGCGATCTCGGTGTTGGACAGTCCGCGGGCCACCGCGATGAGCACCTCGCGCTCGCGTTCGGTCAGCGCGGCCAGCTGCGGGTACCGCTGCTCCCCCTGGCCCGGGGCCAGCGGGAGCACCTGGGCGTACTCCTCGAGCAGGCGGCGCGTCACCCGGGGCGAGACCACCGCGTCGCCGGCCGCGACGGTCCTGATGGCGGCGACGAGCTCGCCCGGGCGCACGTCCTTGAGCAGGAAACCGCTGGCGCCCGCCCGGAGCGCGCCGAAGGCGTACTCGTCCAGGTCGAAGGTGGTCAGGACCAGCACCTTGGGCAGCGGCCCGGCGGCGGTGATCCGCTGAGTGGCCTGGATGCCGTCGGTTCCCGGCATCCGGATGTCCATCAGCGCCACGTCCGGGGTGTGCCGGCGCGCGAGCTCGACGGCTTCCTCCCCGTTACCCGCCTCGCCGACCACTGTCAGGTCGCCCTCGGCCTCGAGGATCATGCGGAAGCCGCGGCGCAGCAGCGGCTGATCGTCGGCCAGCAAGACGGAGACGCTCACCCGGCCCGCCCGAAGGTCGCCTCGACCAGCCAGCCCGCCGGGGCGTCCGGGTTGGGCCCGGCCCGCAGCGTGCCGCCGTGCAGCGCGGCCCGTTCACGCATGCCGTCGATGCCGTGCCCCCGGTGCCCGCCGTCGGCGCGGGTCGGATCCGGCGCCCGCGCCGAGCCGTCATCGGTGACCCGGACCCGGACCTGAGGACGGCTGTAGGTGATGGTGACCGCCGCGTGGCTGGCCGCGGCGTGGCGCAGGGTATTGGTCAGCGCCTCCTGGACGATGCGGTACGTGGTCAGCTCGGCCGCGGCGCCGAGCGGGAACGGCGTTCCGTCCACGGTCAGGTCGACCGGCAGGCCGGTCGCCCGGATCCGCTCGACGAGCGCGCCGAGGTCGCCGAGGCCGGGTTGCGGCGCCAGGCCCGCGGCCAGCTCGTCGGTGCGCAGCACGCCGAGCATCGCCCGCAGGTCGGTCAGGGCCGAGCGGGCCACCTCCGAGGCCTCGGTCATCGCCTCGGTCCCGCGGGCGGGATCGGCGCGGCTGACGACGGCGGCCGCATCGGCCAGCGTGATCACGACCGACAGGCTATGGGAGACGATGTCGTGCAGGTCCCGGGCGATCCGGGTCCGCTCGGCGGCGGCCGCGATCACCGCCTGCTGGTCCCGCTCGACTTCGAGCCTGCGGGCGCGCTCGTCCATCCAGTCCAGGTACTGGCTTCCCGACCCGGCCGCCAGGCCGGCGAACAGTGCCGCCACCACCATGGCGGACAGGAAGAGCAGCGAGCGCGGCACGGTGCCGGCCGGCTGCCACTTGACCGCCGCCATGGCGGCCCCGGCCTCGAGCACGACGGTAGCGAGCAGGGCCCGGATCCGTGACTCGTGGGCCGCCACCGTGTACAGCGCGACCAGCAGGGCGGCGTCCCCGAGGAGCGGGTAGCCGCGCAGCCACTGGACGAACGCGATGCCGCTGCTGACGACGAAGACCGCGGACGGGTACTGACGGCGGGCGACCAGCACGAGGATCAGCGCGGTCTGGATGATGGCCGGATCGCTGCCGGAGATACCCGACCAGGCCAGCCAGAGCGAGCAGGAGGCCAGGAGCAGCGCGGCCAGCAGCACGTCGGTGGCGAGCGGATGGGTCCGCATCAGCCGGCGGCCCTGGCCGAACAGGCCGCGGGAGATCTCGTCCGGCAGCTGCTCGCCCGGCCCCTCGCGGGCCGGCTGTGCCCTGGCCCCTAGCGGGGCGGGGAGCCTGGTCATGATGCCCATGCATGCCCTTCGTCCGCGCCTACCGGCAGCGTACTCGTCCGGTTTCCGCCAGCCGCGGAGAGCTGGCGCATTGTCGCTGGTAAAGGCGGCTATACGGGCTCGCTATCAGACCTGAGGATGATGCCGCCGGACCGGATTTCGTCCTCCGGGAGGTCCCGCTGGCAGATGGCGGCAACTTACTGTTGCCTGGCGTCGTTTTACCCTTGGAGGCTTCTTGACCGCTCATCCCCGCCCGGCTGGATTTCGGACCTGGGCCAGCCGGGCGGGGATGTTGTTTCCTGAACCGGCCGCCGCGAAGGTGCCTGAAATCACCTTCATGTTCTGGGTGATCAAGATCCTGACCACCTGCGGTGGCGAGGCCGTTTCCGATTACCTGGCCCAGGGCAGCAGAGCGGTCGGCGCCGTGGTGGAAGCCGGGCTGATGATCATCGCGCTGACCTGGCAGTTCAGGACGCGCCGCTACGTCGCGGCCGCCTACTGGTCGCTGGCCTACGCCATCGCGATCTTCGGCACCGGGGTGTCGGACGCGCTGCACCTTTTCGCCGGCATCCCGTATGCGGGCACCACCCTGCTCTGGGCGGTAGTGCTCGCGCTGGTCTTCTGGCTCTGGTACCGCAGCGAGGGCACGCTGTCCATTCACAGCATCGTTACCCAAAGACGCGAGGCCTGCTACTGGTCCGTGGTGTTCGCCACCTTCGCGCTCGGCACGGCGCTCGGCGACTTCACGGCCAGCGTTCTGGGCCTGGGCTATCTCACGTCCGCGATCATGTTCTTGGTCATCATCGGAATTCCCGCCCTGTTCTGGTCCCGGTTCGGGCTTAACGCGGTCGCGGCCTTCTGGTTCGCCTACGTGGTGACCCGCCCCCTGGGCGCGTCATTCGCCGATTATTTCGGCCGGGCGCGCTCGCTGAGCGGCGCGGGCTTCGGGTCCGGCCGGGTCGCGGTCATCGTGGTGATCGCGGTGGCCCTGGGCGTCGGCTACCTGGCAATCACGCGCCGCGATGTCCAGCGGGCCGACGCCGACGGCAGCGACCCGCGGGCCACCCCGGAAATGATCTCAGGCCGGTCCGCGCAGCACGGTTAAGAATGGCCCCGTGGGTAGGTAAACATCATGGTCAGGATAAGGCGCTGGGTCATCGGCAAGCGCAAGAAGGTTGTTTGGTCCGAACCGCAGCTTCCGCCCTTCATCAAAATCAACCCGGACAGCCCTCCGGGCTCAGGTGAAGGGCTCCAGCCTGGTGATATGTCGATGGGCGCGGCCGCGGAGGAATTCCTCAAGCTGGACGACGGGGATGGCGAGCCCGAGCTGGCCTTAGCACGGGCATAGCAGGCCTTACCGCGAGGCGCGGCCGCTAGCCGAGCTGTGCCCTGACCGCCTCCAGCGCGAGCCGGATGTTCTCCACTGAGTTAGCGTAGGAAAATCGCAGGAAACCCTCGCCGTACGGGCCGAACGCGGACCCGGCCAGCGCCGCCACCCCCGCGTCCGCCAGCAGCCTGGCCTGCAAGTCCGACGATGCCTGCCCGGTCCTGGTGATGTCGGGGAAGGCGTAGAAGGCGCCCTGCGGCTCGAGGCAGCTGACGCCGGGAAGGTCGTTGAGCCCGGCCACGACGATGTCCCGGCGGCGGCGGAACTCAGCCACCATCGCCTCGACCGGATCCCACGGGCCTTCCAGGGCGGCGATGGCGGCGTACTGGCTGAACGCCGACGTGCACGAGACCGAGTTGATGGCCAGCCGGGTGACCGGCTCCACCAGGGCGGGCGGGAACACGCCGAAACCAAGCCGCCAGCCGGTCATCGCGAAGGTCTTCGACCACCCGTCCAGCAGGATCGTCCGGTCCGCCATCCCCTCGACGTCGAGCACGCTGGCATGGCGGGGGGTTCCGGGGGGTGGTCCCCCCGGGCTGGCACTGCTCTGGCCGTACTGGATGGCCCAGTACACCTCGTCGGTCAGCACGATGAGGTCGTGCCGCATGGCGATGGCGGCGATCTCCTCGCAGTCCTGGCGGGTGAGCGCGCTGCCGCACGGGTTGTGCGGCGAGTTGATGATCAGCAGCCTGGTCCGGTCCGTGATCAGCCGCTCGAGCTCGTCCGTGTCGATGCGGAAGCCGTTGCGCTGGCGCAGCGGGACGGGAACCGGCACGGCACCCGCGAGCGAGGTGATCGAGGCGTACATCGGGAAACCGGGGTCGGGGTAGAGCACCTCGTCGCCCTCGCCCGCCAGGGCGAGGATGGTGAAGAACATGATCGGCTTGGCCCCCGGCGTGATGACGACCCGGTCCGGCGAAACGCGCATCCGGCCGGTCCGCTCGAGGAAGGCGGCCACGGCCTGGCGCAGCGGCGGGATGCCGGGCGCGGGCACGTAGTGGGTGGCGCCCGCGTGCAGGGCCTCGACCGCGGCCTCGACGATGTGCGGGGCGGTCGGGAAGTCCGGCTCGCCGATCTCCAGGTGGATGACCTTCCCGCCGGCGTCCTCGATGGCCCGGGCCCGGGCCAGCACCTCGAAGGCGGACTCGGTGCCGAGGTTGGCCATGCGGTCGGCGAGCCGGATAGCTGTCATGGCCCTGATGATAAGTCTGTGACCGTTTGGCGGTAAGAGGCGGGAGTGCCTGGTTAGCCAGCTAGCAGCGGTGCCATCCGGGTCAGGGCCTGCCTCAGGTTGGGCTCGGAGGTGATCTCGTGCGCCTCGGGCAGGGTCAGCCAGCGTAGCCGCGCGTCCGGGGTCTCCGGGCGCGCCGCGTCCGGGTCCCCGGTGGCCATGAAGAAGCGGATGTCGGCGTGCTCGTGGGCCGGCTCCCCCTTGCCGGGAGGAACGCGGACGATCACCACCTGCCTGATGGCGGCGTCGGGCCAGGGGACCAGGTCGGTCAGGCCGGTTTCTTCTTCCGCTTCCCGGGCGACGATGGCGAGGGGGTCGGTCTCGCCCGGGTCGCCGTGCCCGCCGACCTGCAGCCAGGCCTGCTGGCGCTGGTGCCAGCGCAGCAGGACGCGGGCGGTGGGCGGGTGGGCGATCAGCGCGGACGCGGTGACGTGGAGCGGCAGGTCGCGCCGGTAGGGATTGCCGGCGGTCGCGAGCAGCGCCCGGAGCCGTCGCACGTCGGCCGTCTCGGCGTCGCCCGCGGGGTGGTACTGGTCCAGGAGCTTGGTCAGGTCAGGCACCGAACAAGTATGGCGGGCGCCCGGTCACGCCCGGGGTGCAGGCGAAGATGTCGCCGGCGTGGGGCTGCGCGGCCACCTCGCCGGGGGTGAAGTTCTCCCGGGCGGTGGTGATGTACAGGGTGCTCAGGTCCGCGCCGCCGAAGGCGGCCGAGGTGACCTGGGTGACCGGGAGCTTCACCACCGTGTCCAGGCGGCCGTCGGGTGTGTAGCGGCGCAGTTCGCCGGAGCCCCACACGGCGAGCCACAGGCCGCCCTCCGCGTCCAGGGTCAGGCCGTCGGGCAGGCCGCCGGAGACCGGGACGAACTGGCGCCGGCCGGAGAGCGCGCCGGTGCCGGGGTCGGTGGCGAACACGTCCACTCCCCCGCCGTAGCTGTCCGCGAAGTAGAACGACCGGCGGTCATCAGTCCAGTCCAGGCCGTTGGAGAGGCCGATGCCGCCGAACAGCTCGGTGACCGAGCCGTCGGGGGTGACCCGGTACAGGGCGCACGGCGGGCCCTTGTCGGCCAGCGTGCAGGTCCCGGCCCACATGCTCCCCCACGGGTCCGGCTTGCCGTCGTTGAACCGGAACACGCTCCCGTCGACCGCGAAGTCACCTAGCCGCCGCAGGTCCGCGCCGTCGTCGCCGGCCAGGGCGAAATGGTCGGACAGCGCGAGCACCAGGCCGCCGTCGCGGGTCAGCCCGGCGGTGCCGAGCTCGCCGCCGGTCTCGAACCAGGTGTGCGCGGCGGTGACCGGGTCGAAGGCGTGCACCTGGCCGCGCAGGATGTCCACCCAGCGCAGCTGGCCGTGGGCGGCATCCCAGAACGGCCCCTCGGCCAGCTCGCACTGGGCCGGAACCGCGATCTCGGCGTCCAGGGTTCTCGTCATGGCTCGCATCCTCTTCTTGAACCAGATGATCTCTGACCCACCTGTACCACACGGTCAGGTGATGCCGGTGAGGTGGATCCAGTGCTGGATGCAGGCGGCGAAGAAGGCCTCGCGGTCGCCTGGTTCCTCGCCGACCACGCCGTGCAGCTGGCCGTAGAGCTCGAACGAGACGACGCCGAACAGGTTCGTCCACACCATGAGCGCGCGCTGGACGAGCGGGGCGGGAACGCCGGGCGGCAGGTAGGAACGGATCGGGGCGACGGCGGCCGCGACGGGCTGAGCCTCGGCGTCCGGAGTGTCCGGGTCCGGGATGCGGCCGGCCAGCGCCGCCTCGACGATGATCCGGAGTACCAGGGCGGTGACCCGGGAGGCGGGCCGCACGGTGTCGGCCGGGGCCACGTAGCCGGGCACCGGTGAGCCGTAGATCAGCGCGTACTCGTTCGGGTGGGCCAGTGCCCAGGCCCGGACCGCCGCGCAGACAGCGGCGAGGCGGGCGGCTAGGTCGTCGCGGTCGGCGGTCGCCTCGCCGGCTTCGGCGGCGGCCCCGAGTGAGTCGTAGGCGTCGATGATCAGCCTGGTCAGCAGCTCATCGCGGCTGCTGAAGTAGCGGTACAGCGCGGAGGAGGCCATGCCGAGGTCGCGGGCGATGGCCCGCAGGCTCAGCGCCGGGGCGCCGTCGGTCGCCAGGTAGCCGCGGGCCGCGTTCAGGATCTCGGCGGTGATCTCCGCCCGGGCGCGCTCGCGGGCCGTGCGCGGCGCGGACGGCGCTCCGACCTGGAGGGCCTGGTCATTCGCAGCGTTCATGCGCCGATGATCGCACGGACCGAGATCGGCAGCAACAATCGAGGGCAGTGCTCTTGACTTCAGTTCCGGATCGCCTACTATCAAAACGAGAGCAGTGCTCACTGGTGAGAGCGGCAGTCATATGGAGGTCTCGATGGGCGAGTCAGGTCTGGTCATCGGCGCAGGCGTGATCGGCAGCCGGGTCGCCCGGCTGCTGGCCGAGCGCGGAGATCGTGTCACCGTGGTCAGCCGGCGCGGCTCCGTCCCGGGGACCCCGGAGAGCCCCGGCACGCCGGCCGGCGTCACGCACGTGGCCGCCGACGCGGCGGACGCGGCGGTGATGGCCCGCCTGGCCGAGGGGGCGGCCGCCATCTACAACTGCGTCAACCCGCCGTACCACCGCTGGCCGGCCGACTGGCCGCCGATCGCCGCCAGCGTGCTCGCCGCCGCGACGAGCAGCGGGGCGGTGCTGGTCACGCTGTCGAACCTGTACGGCTACGGCCCCGCGGGCCGCTCCCTGGGCGCCGCCGCCTACGACGAGGCGCATCCGATGACCGAGGCCACGCCGCTGGCCGCGACCGGGGCCAAGGGACGGATCCGGGCCCGTGTCTGGCAAGACGCGCTCGCCGCCCACCAGGCCGGGCGGGTCCGGGCGACCGAGGTCCGCGCCTCCGATTTCGTCGGCCCGGGCGCACAGAGCGCGCTGGGCGAACGGGTCCTCGGGCGGATCCGCCAGGGCCGGGGCGTCTCGGTGCTCGGCCGGGCCGACCAGCCGCACACCTGGTCGTTCACCGACGACGTGGCCGCGATGCTGGTGGTGGCGGGCAGCAATCCCGGCGCCTGGGGGCAGGCCTGGCACGCGCCGTCGAACGAGCCGCGCAGCCAGCGCGAGGCCGTGACTGACCTCGCGCTAGCGGCCGGGTCCGGGTCAGGCCGGGTCCGCGTCGGCACCGTGCCTTCCGTGCTGCTGCGCGGGATCGGGCTGTTCTCCCCGCTGATGCGCGAGCTGCGCGAGACCGAGTACCAGTTCCGCGACGCGTTCGTCATGGACTCCTCGGCCGCCCAGGCGGCCTTCGGCCTGAAGCCGACGCCCTGGGACGAGGTCGTGTCCGTGACGATCAAGGCCTGCTAGTCACCGAAGAACCGGTACGAACCGACCTCGGTGAAGGCCTGCGCGACCGGGGGCTCGGCGCAGCGCTCCCTGATGCCGGCCTGGAACTCGCCGAAGGCCCTGACCTCGAGGATCGGGCTGGGGTCGCGCTCGGACCTGGCGATGTGGACGAAGGTCACCTCGTCGTCCAGCTGCAGCGTGGTGTAACGGAAGCCGTCGGGCCTGGTGCGGTGAAGTTCGGCGTAGACAGCGCGGACGAGCTCGGCGTTGGCCTCGGCCTGGCCGGGCGTGGTCCGGTAGCGGATGATGCTCTGCGGCATGGCTAGCTCCTGATCGTGATCGTGGATGGACGGTTTTCCGCTGGTACTGGTGACGGGGACGGGGCGCGGCCGGGGATGACCAGGCCGGCCAGCGCGCCGAGCAGGGCCAGCCCGGCGCAGGCGCCCATGGCCGGCCGGAAGCCGGCGGTGAACGTGGCGGGCGATCCGTAGCGGCCGCCGGCGGCGAAGACGACGGCGCAGATCGCGACGCCGAACACCCCGCCGAGCTGGCGGAGCATGTTGAGGGTGCCGGAGGCCGGGCCGATGGCGGCGGACGGCACGGCGGTCATCACCGCGCTCATGGTGGCCGGTATGGCCACCGACACCCCGCAGCCCGCCAGCAGCAGCGGCGCGACCAGCTGCCCGTACGGCAGTCCGGGCCGGGCGATCAGCGCGATCCAGGTCATGGCGCCGGCCGTCACGGCCAGGCCGCCGGCCACCAGCGGGCGCTCCCCCACCCAGCCGATGAGCGTCCCGGCGAACGGCGCGATCACCGCCAGGGTGGCCCAGCCGGGCAGCAGCCGCAGCCCGGCGCCGAGCGGGCCGTAGCCCAGGCCGGTTTCCAGGAACTGCGCCATGAAGAACACCATGGCCATGAGCAGGGCGAAGACGGCGAAGGTGGCCACGTTACCCGCGGCGACGGGCGGCGAGCGGAACAGCCGGACCGGTACCATCGGGGCGGCGGCGCGCAGTTCCCAGGCGACGAAGGCCGCCGCCAGCACGATCCCGGCCGCCAGCGGGCCGGCGATCTCGGGGCTGGCCCAGCCCAGGCTGCTGGCGCGGATCAGGGCCCAGACGATGCCGAGGGCGCCGCCGGTGGCCAGGATGAGTCCGGCTGGATCGAGGCGGGTGGGAACTCGTTCGGTCGCTGGGATCTTGATTTTTATCAGCGGGATCATGAGCAGGCCGATGGGGACGTTCAGCCAGAAGATCCACGGCCAGTCCAGGCCCTGGGTGACCGCGCCGCCGACAACCGGGCCGGCCAGCACCGCGATCCCGGTCACGCTGCTGAAGATCCCGAGGGCCCAGGCGCGGCGCTGCGGCGGGAACGCCGCGGACAGCAGGGCCAGGGCCAGCGGGAGCATCAGCGCCGCGCCCGCGCCCTGCACGGCCCGGGCCGCGATCAGGGCGGTGGCGTTCTGCGCCAGCGCGCACGCGGCCGAGGCCGCGGCGAACAGGCCGACCCCGGCGGCCAGCATCTGCCGCCGGCCTAGCCGCTCCCCCAGCGCCGCGCCGGTCAGCAGCAGCACGGCGAAGCTCAGCGTGTAGGCGTTCACCGTCCACTCCAGGGTGGCCAGCGACGCGTGCAGTTTCAGCCGGATCACCGGCAGCGCCGTCGCCACCACCTGGGTGTCCAGCGACACCATCAGGGACGCCGCCGAGGTCAGCGCGAGTACCCAGCGCTGTCCTCCCGACGTTTCGTTCGTGCTCACGTTCTCCTCCTCGTGGTCTGTCACTAGGTACTGACACCGGGCTTGCGGCCGGCTGAGCGATGACTTTCGCGCGCCCGCGGTGTCTGTACCTTCGTGGCGACTGAGGCGACGCTGGAGCAGGCCCGGGGCGGGGACGACCGGGCGTTCGGTGAGCTGACCGATCCGTACCTGGGCGAGCTGCGGCTGCACTGCTACCGGATCCTCGGTTCGGTGCAGGACGCGGAGGATGCCCTGCAGGAGACACTGCTGGCCGCCTGGCGGGGGCTCGGCCGATACGAGCAGCGGGCGTCGCTGCGCACCTGGCTGTACCGGATCGCGACGAACCGGTGCCTGAACGCGCTGCGGGCCAGTGAACGCCGGCCGCGGCCGGTGCCCGCCGGGCCGGATTTCCTCACCGTCGAGCCGACCCGGCGGGGTGAGCCGGTGTGGCTGGAGCCGTACCCGGACGCCCTGCTCGAGGGACTCCCCGATACGGGGGCGGGTCCCGAGGCTCAGTACGAAGCCAAGGAGGCGGTGGCGCTGGCTTTTGTCAGCGCCGTCCAGCATCTGCCGGCCCGGCAGCGGGCGGTGCTCGTACTCCGGGACGTGCTGGGTTTCCGGGCCGCCGAGGTGGCGGACATGCTCCAGAGCAGCGAGGCCTCGGTGAACAGCGCGCTGCAGCGGGCGCGGGCGACGATGGCCCAGCGGCTGCCGGGACCGGGGCGGGAGCGGGCACCGTGGCCTCGTTCGGCTCGGGAGCGAGACGTCGCCGGGCGGTTCGCCACCGCGTTCGCTCTTGACGACATCGACGCGGTGGTGGCGCTGCTGACCGAGGACGCGTGGTTCACCATGCCGCCGGCGACGCTGGAGTTCCAGGGTCCGGAGGCGATCGCGGGCTTCCTGCGGGATATCCGTCGCTGGCGGGGGCCGCGACGGTACCGGCTGGTGCCGGTGCGGGCTAACGGGCAGCCGGCGTTCGGGTGTTACCTGCAAGAGGGCCCGGATGCGGTGTTCGGGGCGCACGGGATGATCGTGCTGACGCTCTCGGGTGGCCGCATTTCCGCGGTTACGCGGTTCGTGGATAACGGGAACCTGGGGAGGTTCGGTCTGCCGCTGGCACTCGACGGGTAGTGCCTGTCCCGTAAGCCCTTCAGCGGGCTCTGAAATTCAGTGGTTGTGGCGCTCTACCCTCTCTATCCGGTAGAACGCCACAACCACTGAACCGAAATGGTGCGAGGGGGACAGGTGGGGTCGATGGTGCGTCGAGATCGGACCGGCGGGACGCTGAGATCCGCTCACCGGGCACCCTCGCCCAGACGTAGCTGGGGAGGATCTCGCACCGCAGGACAAACATCCGCGTTCACTCGCGAGGCGTGGGCAGCGTTCACGGCGGCCCTGAAGGGCTAGACGCGGGAGTGCGCAGAGGACGCGCGGCTCTGGTAGGCTCTCGTCATCTCGGGCCGTTGGCGCAGCGGGAGCGCGTCTCCCTGACACGGAGAAGGTCACTGGTTCAAATCCAGTACGGCCCACCAGGAAGGTCCCCACTCGCGGTTTCGCAGTGGGGATCTTGTCGTATCTGCGCCTGCTTCGGCAGTGCTTCTCAGGACGGATCCGCGGCCGTACCCTGATCGCGTGGTCGACCGGGAAATAGAGGACGCGCTGGCGCGGAGTTTCCTCGCGGACCTGCCAGCCGAGCTGGCCGGCAGGTTGCGGGCTGAAGGAGAGCGGGCCGACTACCCGGCGGGGACGACGGTGTACCGGGCCGGTGACGATCCGCGGGCGGCGCTGGTGGTCCGGGGGCTGATCCGGGTGTACCTGAGTTCCGCGGGCGGGCGGCAGATCACCGTTCGCTACGCCCGGCCCGGCGATGTGCTGGGGATCGCGGTGCTGGTGGGCGGACCGGCTGGTACCGGCGTCCAGACGGTGGATCCCTCGAGCGTGCTCCGGATCAGCGGGCGGACCCTGACCGAGGCGGCACGGCGCGATGCCCGGGTGGCCTGGGTCATTGCCGAGGAACTGAACCGGCGGCTGTACGAGGTGCTGGAGCAGACCGCGGTCAACGCGTTCGGGTCGGTACGCCAGCGCGTCGCCACTCATCTGCTCGATCTCGCCTCCGACCGGCTGCAGCCTGGTAACCGCCTGGTGGCCCCCGTGTCGCAGCAGGAACTGGCAGATGCGACCGGGTCGGTCCGCGAGGTGGTGGCCCGGGCGCTGCGTGACCTGCGGGCGGCCGGGATCGTGGCCACCGCGGCGGACAGCGTCGTGATCCTCGACCCGGCCCGGCTGTACGCCGAGTCCGGTGGCCCGGCGGCCCAGTGACTTTAGTCGTCCGGCGCACGACTGAGGTCACTGACGTAGCGGGGTGGCGGCGGCAGCCTGGGTGAGTCAGGCCCGGGACCGGGTTCAGCCGACGAGAGGTGCGCCGTGACCACGGCAGCGAAGACCGGTGTTGTCAGCGATCGCGATCAGGCGGCAAGGGATGTGCTGCTGCTGGGGGCGGCGGGAAACAGCGGCCGGCTCATCGCGGCTGAGCTAGCTGCCCGCGGCCTGTCCGTCCGGCTGGCCGGCCGCCGCCGTGGCCCGCTGGAGGATCTCGCCCGGGCTCTGAGCGCCGCTGACGGTGCGACGACGGCCGGCGTGCGTACCGTCGAGGCGGGCGACGCGGCCTCACTGGCCGGGGTGATCGCCGGGGTCAGGCTGGTCTTGTCCACGATCGGGCCGTTCGCCCGCCAGGCCGGCCCGGTGATCGACGCCTGCCTGGCCGCCGGAGTGCCCTATGTGGACATCGCCAACGAATGGGCCGCGGTCCGGGGACTGCTTGACCGCGGCGACCAGGCCCGCGCGCACGGGGTCACGCTGGTGACCGGAGCCGGGTTCGGCCCGGCCGCGACCGAGACGCTGGTCCTGCGCCTGGCCGGTCAGATGGGCACGGTGCCTGGCCTGGTCCGGGTCGCGGCCGCCGCGGAGGTGGCCCACCGCAGCGACGGGGTGCGCCAGACGATCCAGGAGTCCCTGTCCCAAGGCGTCGCCATGACCTACCGCGACGGTCAGGTGGTCCGGGAGGCTCTCGGCCGCGGCGCCACGGTCCTGACCTTCGGCGGCGCTCAGCGGCAGATGCTGCCCGGGCCGGTCGGTGACCTGGAGACGGCTCGGCTAGCCAGCGGCGCCGCCAACGTCGTGGCGTACATCGCGGACCCGGCCGCGCCCGGCAGCGGAACTGGTTCGTGGGCCTGGGCGGAGGCCACCGGGCCGGACGGGCAGACATTCACCGCCGAACTCCGCCTCGGCGAAGGCGTCCGCGCAACGGCTGCCATCGCCGCCGAAACAGCCCGGCGCGTTCTGGCCGGAGCCAGGCCCGGCGCGTGGACCCCCGGCCAGCTGTTCGGCGCCGGCCTGGTCACCGACGCAACCGGCGCTGAGGTGGCGGTCGACGGCCAGCCTGCGGTGCCAGGAATGCCTGCGGGAGGAATGAGATGAAGATCGACTCGCTGGAGGGGATTCAGCTCGGCGGCATCACTCAGTGGATCCGGGTCCGCGGGGCGGACGTGGCCAACCCGGTGCTCCTGCTGATGCAGCAGGGCCCTGGCCTGCCGATAATCAATGACGCGACGCGCCTGGAGCACCTTCTCGGGTTGGAGGATGCCTTTACGGTCGTCTACTGGGACCAGCGGGGCACTGGCCTGTCATCACGACCGTTCGGCAAGAACTCGAACCAGTTCGAAATCAGCGTGACCCGGATGGTCGACGACACGGTGACGCTGCTGGAGGTCCTCCACGACCGGTTCGGCGGCAAGACAGTGGTCGCCGGGTTTTCTTTCGGCGCGACGTTCGCGGCGTACGCCGCCGTGCGGCGCCCGGAGCTCGTGGCGGCACTGGTAGCGACCGGCATGGACATCGACGTGCCGATGGCGGAAGACAACGCCTACGATTTCGCGCTCGACGCTGCCCGCCAGCGCGGGCATCGCCGCGCGATCCGGCAGCTGGAAGCCATCGGGCCGCCGCCGCACACGACGATGAGGCAGTTCACTACCCGGGCCCGCTGGGTGGCCAACTTCGGAGGCGTAACGGCCAACGCGACCTTCAACAGCCTGCTGCGCGCGCTGCTCGTCAGCCTGGTCCGCTCGCCCGACTATCCCGCCGCGGCTGTCATCCGCACGCTGCGCGGGTTCGTCGCGTCACAGGCGGCGCTGCTGCCCCAGCTGGCCAGCACCGACCTGGTTAACACCGTGCCGCGCCTCGACGTGCCCGTGGTCATGGCGCAGGGCCGCCTGGACCAGGTGGCACCCGGGGAGGCGGCGCAGCGGTTCTATGAATCGCTGACGGCGCCGAGCAAGGAACTGGTGTGGTTCGAATCGTCGGCGCACTCGCCTCACCTGGAAGAACCCGCTAAGTTCAGGGACCTGCTCATGAACGTCAGAGCCAGCCAGTTCGCCAGCACCTGACCGTCACGGGGTTGTCGTAGGGAGCTGCGACGGCGCGCTTGCGCGGGCGTTGTGGCCGAGGGCACGATCGAGGGCGAGCACGAGCATGTGACCAGCGGCCAATGCGTTCGGCAGGATGGTCTGGGCGGTGCCTGGCTGTCCGAACGTGGCGGTGACGATCAGGATTTTGCGTCCGTTCACCTCCTGCCAGGCCGCGATGAGAACGCAGCCGCCGGCGGCCTGCGTGCTGCCGGTCTTGAGGCCGACGATGCCGTCCTGGCCCAGCAGCGTGTTGTAGTTGCGGACCACGCCGGCCTCGGGAACGACCGCCATGGGCATCGCCGCGATCGCGGCCAGCGCGGGCACCCGCATCGCCGCCCGGCCGAGGCGTACCTGATCGGCTGCGGTGCTGACGGTCGACGAGGCCAGGCCGGAGGAGTCGGTGTAGCTGGTGCCGGTCATACCCAGACGGCGGGCGGTAGCGTTCATGCGCGCCAGGAACGCGGCCTCGCTGCCGGCGTCCCACCGCGCGAGTATCCAGGCCATGTTGTCGGCCGAGGGCAGCAGCAGCGCCTCCAGCGCCTGGCGCTCGGTGAGCACCTCGCCGGCCACGACAGGCACCAGCGAGTCGCCGTCGCGAACCTGCAACGGATACGCGGCTGCCTCCGCCGGCTGGACCTCGATATCCGGACCCGAACCGTTCGCGGACAGGGGATGGTCGTGCAGGACCACGTACGCGGTCATCACCTTGGCGACGCTGGCGATGGGCACCGGCCTGGTCGCGCCCGGGCCGTTCACCACGCCGAACCCGCTGATGTCAGCGGCCGAAACCCCGGCGGCCGGCCACGAGACCGCCGCCAGCAGTTTCTGGCGCGGGGCGGCCAGCCCGGCGCTCGGCGTCAGCGCCCCGGCGGGCGAGGCCGCCCGGGGGCGGGGCAGCGCCGGCCCCGAGGGCGATGCCGTCACCTTCACCACGGCGAAACCAGCCAGGCAGGCGAGTACGGCCAGCAGTGCCAGGATGCTCCGGTGCCGTCGGCGACCGGTTCGCGTCTGGGCCGGCCCGTGCGCGGACCGGGTGCTCATTGGTTGCATATCCGCGACGGTGCGATGCCGATTTCGCCGGTTCGTCCGGCTGAGGTCACAGCCGTGTCACAACGCGAGCCGAGATCCCGCCCGGTCGGGCCCGCGGGAAAACCGGGGCCGCCTGTGACACGGTTGTGACAATTCCCGGACCGGTTCATGACATCGGTGCCGCATCGTCAGGGCAGCGGCACCGCCCGCCGCCCGGCGGGCGGCCCGAGGCGAGGCCGTCCCGCGCCCGCGCGGCGACATAATGGCAGGTAATGGCAACCGTATTGCTGGTCGAAGACGATCCGGCCGCCCGGCAAGGTCTGGAGCTGGCCCTGCGGCGTCTCGGCTACGGGGTGCACGCCGCCGAGACCGGTGAGGCGGCGCTCCGCGACGTCCGCGACGCCGCCGCGGACGTCGTGGTGCTCGACGTGATGCTCCCGGGACTGGACGGCTTCGAGGTATGCCGCCGGCTACGCCGCGGCAGCGACATCCCGGTCATCATGCTGACCGCACGGAGCGACGACCTGGATATCGTGGGAGGCCTGGAGGCCGGGGCCGACGACTACGTGGTGAAACCGGTGCAGCCGCGCGTGCTCGACGCCCGCATCCGCGCAGTGCTGCGCCGGACGGCCCAGGCTGGCTCGCCGGCGGAGACGTACGGTGAGCTCATGATCGACCGGAGCTCGCTGATCGTCCGGCGGGCCGGCGACGACGTCTCGCTGACTCCGACCGAGCTGAGGCTGTTGCTGGTCCTGTCCGGCTCGCCCCGGCAGGTGTTCTCCCGGGAGCAGCTTCTCGACCTGGTGTGGGAGCACGACTACCTGGGAGACTCCCGGCTGGTCGACGCGTGCGTGCAGCGGCTCCGGGCGAAGATCGAGACCGACACGTCCGAGCCCCGCTACATCCAGACCGTCCGGGGCTTCGGGTACCGGTTCGGCCCGGTGTAGCGGACGAGCAGGTGCAGCCGGAGAGCAGGAGGAATACCCGGTGCGAACCCGCCTGATCATCGCGTTCATCGTCGTGGCGCTGCTGTCAGCGATCGCCTCGTCGTGGTTCCACACCCTGATAGCGGCCTATCGCCTCCCTTCCTGGCTGCACGGTGTGATCCTGGGACCGGGGTGGCTGCAGAACCTGGTGCACACCGATCCTGGGCAGGCAGCACCCCATCCGGTGCGCCATACCGCCCTGATCATCTTCGGGGTGGAGGCCGGGTTGCTGCTCGCGACGATCACCTTCACCGCCATCGCTGCTTCCCGCCGGGTTCTGCTGCCCGTCCGGCGGCTGGCGCGGGCCACGCAGCGGATGTCCGGCGGCGACCTGTCGGTCCGGATCCAGCCGCGGGGCCGGGACGAGCTCGCCCAGCTGGTCACCTCATTCAACGGGATGGCCGGTGCGCTGGAGGACAAGGTGGGCGAGCTGGAGCAGATGGAGGCGCGCGCCCGGCGATTCGCCGGCGATGTGTCCCACGAGCTGCGGACCCCGCTGACGGCGATGACCGCAGTGACCGACATCCTCTACGAGCACCCGGGACTGGCCGGCGACGCCGCAACGGCCGCGCGGCTGGTGCACCAGGAGGTGCTCCACCTCAACCGGCTGGTCGAGGACCTCATCGAGATCTCCCGCTTCGACGCCGGCACCGCGCAGCTTGTCGCCGCCGGCACCGACGTCGCGACCGCCGTCGGCCAGTGCCTGCGCGCGCGGGGCTGGACGGACGTATCCGCTGACGTGCCCGCCGGGCTGAGCGTGCGACTGGACCGCCGCCGCTTCGACGTTATCCTGGCCAACCTCGTCGGCAATGCCCTGCGGCATGGCGCCCTCCCGGTGACCGTGACGGCCGGCCTCCAGCCCGACGGCTACGGCGGCACGCGGCTGACCGTGGACGTGCGCGACCACGGTGACGGGCTGCCGCCAGCCGCCATGGCGCGCCTCTTCGACCGGTTCTACAAGGCCGATACCGCGCGGGCACGGTCGGAGGGCAGCGGCCTGGGCCTGGCGATCGCCTGGGAGAACGCGCGCCTTCACGGCGGCCGCATCGACGCGGGCAACCACTCCGGCGGCGGCGCGCTCTTCACCGTGAGCCTGCCCGTCTATGCTCACCTTCCGGCCAGCGGAACCGAGCTGCCGGCCGAGCCCGCCCGGCTGTGATGCGGCGCGGGCGGCCTATTCGTGGAAGACGGAGGCCCGGCCGGTATCGCCGGCGCGGGGCTGGCCCGCGAGCGCGGCGGTGGTGACCGCCCCGGCCGAGCTGCCCTTCAGCCAGGCGGCCCAGGACTGCTGCCAGTAGCCCCAGCCGTTGTCCCAGGCGAGCACGCGCGGCGAGCCGGTGATGGTCACCGGGTCGCCCCGGTAAGCCGTATGCTGCCACCAGTCAGCGCCGTCGGCCGTCATCCGGACGCAGCCGTGGCTGCAGTTCTCGACGCCCAGGCACCACAAACCGCCGGGGCTCTGGTGCAGGTACTCGCCGCTGTCAGAGATCTGCACGTCGTGGTAGACGACCTCGTGGTAGTACCCGGCCTCGCCCGGCTTGATGTTGGGCGAGGTCATCACCACCGAGTCGTAGCTGCCCATAGTGAGGTGAATGCCGGCGGTGGTGTAGAAGTCATTGCCGTGGGAGTCATAGCCGCCCGCTCCGCCGCTGACCGGGATCTTCTTCGCCAGCGACCCGTTGATGTAGAAGCGGGCGTAGTCGGTCCTCAGGTTGACCTTGACCACGTGCGAATCGCCGATGGTGAACGAACGGCTCAGGTCGCTCCCGCCCCACACGCCCGGCCCGGCGGGGACGCCGGCCAGGTGCGCGGTGAGCACCACGTGCTCATGGGCCTGCCAGTAGCTCCGCGGACGGAAGATGACCTCGCTGCCGGAGGCCCAGAACCAGGCGCCGGTGACCGGGGCCTGGCTGCGAACCTCGAGGGCATGCTCCACCGCGGCCCGGTCCGAGCGGGCCACGTCGTAGTTGAAGTCGACCATGATCGGCATGCCGACGCCGACGATCTCCCCGGGATTAGGAGTGATGCTGGTGACTTCGAGGGTGCGAGCCGCCCTCTTCGTGGTGAAGTGCGCGACCTCGGTCGTCGCCGCGCCCTGGGTGTTCGTGGCCACGGCGGTGACGGTGTAGGAGGTGGCGGGCCGCAGCCCCCACTGCGTCGACCAGCTCGTGCTGCCCGGTCCGTACTGCCCGGTGACCGCGGTGCGGCCGGACGCCACCGTGACCTGGGTGAGCGTGCCGCCGGAGGCCGTGATCCGCACCTGGGCGTCGGGAGTGACCTTCGCCGCGCCGTCGGCCGGCGTCACGGTCACGGCCGCGAGCGGCGCGGCCTTGGCGGCCAGCCGGTGCACAGCCGGGTGATCCGCTCGCACCGCGCCCGTCGTCGCCACGTACGCAACCCCGCCCGCCAGCACGAGTCCGGCCGCCCCGGCGACCAGCCATCGTTCATTCCGCACTACGGCCTCGCCATCCCCCGAACGACCCTGGTATTTAGCGGAATAGTACCGGTACCGGCACGATGGCTAGCTCACCTGGTCACCGGCGCGCCTGGAGCCAGCCGCCGATGCGCTCGATCGCCTGGTCGGACTCGGGCAGCAGGCCGGCGAACGCATGCCAGACGTGCGGCATCTGGTCCCAGACCTCCAGCGTGACGTCGACCCCGGCGGCGCGGGCCTTCGCGGCGAACCGGGTCGAGTCGTCGAGGATCACCTCAGCGTCGCCGACGTGAATCAGGATCGGCGGCAGCCCGTGCAACCCGGCGTACAGCGGGGAGGCATAGGGGTGGCGGGGATCCGCGCCGGCCAGGTACGTCGCCACCCCCTCGCGCATCCCGTCCGGCTTGATCATCACGTCGGCGTCCGCGCGGGTGACCAGCGACTCACTGGTGAGCGCCAGGTCCGTCCAGGGCGATATCGCTACCGCCGCCGCGGGCAGCGGATCGCCTGCGTCACGCAGCGCCACCAGGGTGGCGAGGGTCAGGCCCCCGCCGGCCGAGTCGCCCGCGATCGCGATGACCGCCGGGTCGGCGCCGCCTTCCAGGAGGAACCGGTAGGCGGTCAGCGCGTCGTCCACGGCGGCGGGAAACGGGTGCTCGGGCGCCAGCCGGTAGCCGACGCTGAGCACCCGGACCTGGGCGGCCGCCGAGATGAGCGCGATCATGCGCCGCGACGCGGCCGGCGAGCCGACCTGGTATGCCCCGCCGTGCAGGTACATCAGCACGCGGGCGCTGTCCACGCCCGCGGCGGTCACCCACTCGGCCGGCACTCCCCCGGCGTCGGCCGGCTCGACGGCCGTGCCCGGCGGCGGTGGCGCGGCGACCGCTTCGAAGGCCTCACGGCGCTCGGCGATCGTCAGGTCATCCAGGTCGAAGCCGCGCACCAGATCATGGACCGCCGCCAGTTGCTCACTCGCCATCGGGTGCCTCCGTTGCCTGCCTACGCCGACCGCCGTCGCGCTAGCATCATCGCCGCGCCGGCCACGCTCGGCAACCGGTTATCGGCCGGTCCCCCGGCGGGCGAGCTGGCGGCGGCCCGGGTTGGTAAATTCCGTCTTGTCAGCAGGAATCGGGCCGCCGAGGAGGTTCGTGACGTGGAGCAGCCCGGTTACCCGGCTTCCGCTGATCCGGCCTTCAACCTGACCGGCGGTCCGGCCGGCGCGACGGCGGCCACCCTGGCGGCGCTCGGCCGGCCGATCCTGCATCACCTGGACCCGGCCTTCGGTGCGCTCTACCAGCGGACAGTGCAGCTGCTCCAGCAGGCGTTCGGGACCCGGGAAAGCCCGGTCATCCTGCCGGGCGAGGCCGTGGTCGGGCTGGAGGCGGCCGCGGCCTCGCTGATCGGCCCCGAGGATGTGGTGCTGAACCTGGTGTCGGGGATCTACGGCCGCGGTTACGGCGCATGGGCGCGCCGGTACGCCCGGGAGGTGGTCGAGGTCGAGGTGCCTTACGACAGCTCCGTGCCGGCCACCAGCGTCGCCGACGCCATGCGCGCACGGCCTGACATCACCGTGGTCAGCGTGGTGCACTGCGAGACGCCCACCGGCACCGTCAGCGATCTCGACGCGATCTCGGCCGTGGTGGCCGAGCACGGCGCGCTGCTCATCGTCGACGCGGTTTCCTCTTTCGGCGGCATCCGCTGCGATTTCACCGCCTGGCAGGCCGGCCTGGTGGTGACCGCGCCGCAGAAATGCCTGGGCGGCACACCCGGGCTGTCCCTGCTCCACGTCAGCGAGGCCGCCTGGGCGCACATGACCGCCAACCCGGCCGCACCGCGCGGCTCGGCGCTCTCCATCCTCGACTGGCGCGACGCCCACCTGGCCGGGCGGCCATTCCCGTTCACCCCGCCGGTCACCGACGTCTACGGCTTGCACGCGTGCCTGGAGCAGTACCTCAGCGAGGGCGCCGACGCGGTACTCCGGCGGCACCGCGCCGCCGCCCGGGCGGCCCGGGCGGGGGCCGAGGCCCTGGGCCTGACGCTGTGGGCGCGGGACCCGCTGGTCCGTTCCGATACCGTCACCGCCGTCCGGATGCCCGACGGGATCGACGAGCGCGAGGTGCGGTCGCGCGCCCGGAAGGATTCCGGCGTCATGCTGTCCGGCGGGCAGGGCGACCTGGCCCGGATCGTCCTGCAGATCGGCCACATGGGCACCGGCGCCTATCCGCTCGGCCCGGTCATCGCGGTCACGGCGATCAGCCGGGCCCTGCGTTCCCTCGGCGCGCGGGCGGACATCGGCGCCGGCGTGGAGGCCGCGGTAGCGGCCCTGGACGCCTAGCGAAGCTCCTCTCCAGGCCATGGCGGTCGGCCCGGGCTCGGTGTTACTCTATTTTCTAGTATTCCGATCGACATTAGCGACAGCGCAGCGGCCTACTGACATCCCGCGGGGGAAGGAGAGCGCCATGACGGTCCAGGACCAGGCCACACGGCCGGAGGCGGCGAGCCCCGGCGAATTCGCGGCCGCCTGGCGGAGGTGGCATGCCCGGCACGAGGCCCGGCGGTCGGACCCGCACGGCTTCCTCGCCATCACCAGCCTGCACTGGCTCACCGGGACACCGCAGCGGTTCACCGACGCCCCAGGAGCCTGGCACACCGGCCCGGACGGCGTCTGGGTCAGGCTCGTCGGCGATGAGGAACTGGTCATCGACGGTGCCACCGTGCGCGGCCGGCACTCGTTCGGGGTGATCCCCGAACGGGGCGGGGTCAGCGCGCGCTGGGGTGAGGTCCAGATCGAAGTAGCCAAACGGGGCGGGCGCGACATCATCCGGCCGCGCCACCCGGACACCTGGCTCCGCCTGAAGTTCGCTGGCACGCCGGCCTACCTGCCGGATCCCCGGTGGGTCATCACCGGCCGCTACCTGCCGTTCAGCCAGCCGAGGGCGGTCACGGTGGCCGCGGCCGCGGCCGGGCTGCGGCACGTCTACGACGCTCCCGGGCAGGTCGAGTTCGAGCTGGACGGGCGGCGGCTGCGCCTCACCGCCTTCCCCGGCGCCGAGCCGGGCGGCCTGACCGTGCTGTTCACCGACGCCACCTCCGGGTTCACCACCCACGCGGCCAGCCGGGTCCTGCACCTGGGTCCGCCGGGACCGGACGGGCAGGTCGTGCTGGACTTCAACCGCGCGGTCAATCCGCCCTGCGCCTACACGGACCTGGCGACCTGCCCGCTGCCGCCGCCGGAGAACCGCCTGCCGGTGGCGATCGAGGCCGGGGAGCGGACCCCGGACGAGCGCCGCTGACCAACCGGCGGCGCGGCCGACAGCTGATCAGGCGGGCTCTGGTAATAGGCTGAATGGGAGCATCGTCCGGATGAGAGCACAGTGATGAACACCGTCGCAGCCTGCGTCGAGCCGGTCAAGACGGCTAGCCCGGTCCTGGCCGGCAAGGTGGAGGGGCGATGAGCGGCTACGGGTTCACGCTGGCGGTCTGCGCGGAGATGGTCTTCACCGGCCAGCCGATCCTGGACCGGGTGCGCCACATCCACGAGCTCGGCTTCGCGGTCGAGATCTGGGACTGGACCGCCAAGGACCTCAGCGCGCTGGCCGCCACCGGCGCCCGGTTCACTTCCATGACCGGCTACATCGAGGGCAACCTGACCGAACCGGACGGCGCCGAGGCGCTGCTGCGCACCGCGAAGGAGTCCATCGCCGCCGCCGCCAAGCTCGGGACGCCCAACCTGAACCTGCACGGCACCGGCCTGGGCCCGCAAGGGCTGCCGGTGCGCCCCGTAGATCACGTCACGGGCGCCATGTGGATGGCCGCGGAGAAGACCCTCGCCCGCATCGCCGCCCTCGGCGAACGCGAGGGCGTGGTGTTCTGCCTGGAGAACCTCAACACCGCCGTCGACCACCCCGGCACGCCGTTCGCCAAGGCCGCGGACACCCGCGCCCTGGTCCAGGCCGTCAGCAGCCCGAACCTGCGGATGAACCTCGACCTCTATCACGCCCAGATCGGCGAGGGGAACCTGATCCAGCTCATCGGGGACAGCATCGACTGGGTCGGCGAGATCCAGGTCGCCGATGTCCCGGGCCGCTGCGAACCAGGCACCGGGGAGATCAGCTACCCGGCCATCGCGCGGGCCCTGCACCAGGCCGGCTACACCGGCGTCGTGGGCCTGGAAGCATTCGCGGCCGGCGACAGCGGCACCGCGCTCCAGCGCTTCCGCCAGGCCTTCACCGACCCGCGAGACCGGTAACGGCCGGCCTCGATGATGGTCATGGTCTCTATTTGCCGTGGCACGCGGCTTTCTGTCGCGTTTCATCGGGGCCGTTCGGTCCATGGGGTTGCCCTTTGATTTTGACCGGCGGGGATAAAGCCGCGGCGGACCTGGTGAGCGGCGGTCAGCCCGGCTGTCTCTAGAGTTGGCCTGTGAAGTTCTCCCTGTGGCCCCGAAATAACCGTGCGCCCGCTGACCTCCTAGAGGAAGTCCGCGCGGCGGACGCCAGCGGCTGGCACGGTGTGTGGCTGGCCGACCACTACATGCCCGATACCGGCGACACGACGCCCAAGCGGGGCGACGTCTACGAGTGCTGGGCGCTGCTGCCCGCCCTGGCGGCGGTGACGGAGCGGGTCCGGATCGGGACTCTCGTCTCGCCGACCTCGGTTCACCATCCGGCGTTGCTTGCCAAGCGCGCCGCCACGATCGACCGGCTCTCCGGCGGCCGGCTGGTCCTCGGGCTCGGCGCGGGCTGGCAGGTCAACGAGCACCATGCGTACGGCATCGACCTCGAGCCGCCCGGCAAGCGGGTGAGCCGGTTCGAGGAAGCCATCGGGATCGTCCGCTCGCTGCTGACGGAGGACTCGACCACGTTCCACGGCGAGTTCTACGACATCACCGACGCCCCGTGCGACCCCAAGCCCGTTCAGTCGCCGCTGCCGCTGCTGGTCGGCACCCGCGGACCGCGCATGCTCCGCATCGCCGCCCGCAACGCCAGCGAGTGGAACACCTGGGCCGCCCCGGACCTGGCCGGCCGGCGTACGGCCCTGCTCCAAGCCTGCGAGACGGTCGGCCGGTCCCCGGCCACGATGTGGACGTCGGTCAATGCCCTGGTGGAACTGGGCAAGAGTTCGCCGACGCCCGGCTACCCGGCCATCGCGGGCACCCCCCAGCAACTCCTCGACCAGCTCGGGCACTACGCTGAGCTCGGCTTTGACGAGTTCATCCTGCCCGACTGGAACCTGGGTCGCGACAAGGCCGAGCGCGCGGACAACCTCGCCCGGGTCAGGGCCGAGGTGCTCGACCAGCTGCCGGCCTAGCCTTGCGGCGTGTCACCCGATCGGGCGTCATGACAGTGCCGCGCCGGCTCGGCAGAATGCTGACTGTACGACAAGCTCCCGGGGGGGAGGCTTGGGTGTTCCGGGGCCGTTAACGGCCCCGGGCACCCGGGCTGGGCTGGATCATGTCGGCGGCGCCTCCTGTTCATGGATCCAGGCGCTGGCCAGGGTGGTCCAGGTGGCGGTCTGGCCGGCGTTACGGGCCAGGCCGAGGCCGTGCGGGCCATGGGCGAACACGTGCACGGCGTGGGGAACACCGCTGGCCGCGAGCGCCGCGGCGAGGCGGTAGGTGTGCTCCGGAGGGACATAGGAGTCCTCGGCGGTGTGCCAGATGAAGAACGGCGGCGACTGCGGTGTGACCAGCGCATCCAGCGAGGTCGACCGGCGCAGCCGCGGGCTGGCGTCCGCACCGAGGAGGATCAGCTGGGACGGGCGGTAGGTCTCGGTCTCCATCGAGGTGACGGGGTAGCCGAGCACGGCGAACTGCACCGCCTGATCGGGCTCGGCGCCGGGCGCGAGGGCGGCCATCCCGGCCAGGTGACCGCCCGCGGAGAACCCGATCAGGCCGATCCGCCGGGCGCCTTGTGCTCGCCGCTGGCGGATCTCGGCGCGCAGCGCGTCCAGCGGGACCGGGTGCCGGACGTTGAGCGGGTAGCGGAACACGCTCGCCGGCATGCCGAGCTCGCCGAGCCAGGCGGCCACTGGCTCGGCTTCGTGCGGGGCGTGCGCGGCGTACCCGCCGCCGGGCAGGACGATCATGTGCGGGCTGCGCTTCACGAGTGCTGCAGCAGGACGGACGAGCCAAGCCACTGAGCGGCCCGCAGTGCGAGTTCCACGTCATGCTGATGCTCGCCCACCGGCCGGCCCAAGCTCTCCTCGGCCTTGCGGATCCGGTACTGGACCGTGTTCTTGTGCAGCATCAGCCGTTCGGCGGTCGTCTTGTAGCTCCTCCCCGACTGCAGGAACAGCAGCAGCGTGTCGCGCAGGCGCTCGTGCTGCTCGTCGTCGGCGGCCAGGCCTGCCAGCGTGCTGAGCACCCAGGACCGCAGCAGGTCGCCGGCGCCGAGCATCATCGCCACCGGCGCGACCTCGCTGAACGCCACCGCCCGCGGCGGCGGGGAGCCCCCGGCGAGGGCGACGGCCTGGGCGGCGATGGCCTGGGCGTGGGTGATGCGGAAGCCCGCGGCGCCCTTGGCCGCGTCGCCGAAGGCGACATGGACGTCACCGTCCAGGCCCGCGGTGCTGGCCGCCGCGGCGTCGAAGGTGTCCCGGATGCCCGCCGGCGCGCGTATTCCAGCGCCGCGGCCGGGGCCCGCACGGCGCTCAGGTCGATCTGGTGCTGCATGACCTGCAGGCAGGTGCCGACGTTGCCGTGGACGCTCGAGGAGAGCAAGGCGAGCACCGTCTGGTCGTCACGCAGCTCCGGGATATCCCGCAGGATCACCTCATAGACCTGTTCGGATACCGGGGCGGCCCGGCGGCTCACCGCCGCCGCGACATCGGCCATCAGCCCGGCGACTGCGGGACCATCGGTGTCCACCCTGCGGATTCTTACACATTCCGGCCGGTACGCCGAGGGCCAGCGCAAAGCACGGCCGAACCACGCAGGCCCTCATCGTCGGCCGCGCCATCTGCGGGGTCTGCCATGTAGGCGGTCGGTGGCACCCGGGTACGCAAGTAGGTACCGGGGGCACACCGAGTCCGTTCGCTGGGCGTGCATTGGTGGACGCTGCCTGGCTGGGGCGGGATGCAGGCGGGGTGGGAAGAGCACCACCCGTTCGGGACATGGGAATTCATTGATCCCGAACGGGTGGTGTTTCCCTTCCTCGTCAGCCTGGCTCGGGTCCTGGCGTGTCGCGGACGTCCTTGCCCGGCTCCAGCGCCTTGTACACGGTGAAGAACTTGTTCCGGCTGCCCCGCGGGATCTCGATCAGGACGTCGAACTCCATGGCTGACGACGCTAGGCGCGAGCGGACCCGGCGATAACGTGCTGGCGGCACGAGGATGGGCCGGTTCCTTGGTATCGCGGACCGACGACTGCCCTGAGCTGCGGACAGACAATGAGCAGCGTGACGAATCTGGCCCAGAACCTGACGGACACTACCCGTATCCACGGCGGGCGGGTGGCCGTGCGGGTGGACGATCCGCGACGGCTGGTTCCGCAGCGGCGACCTGGCCCGGGTCGACGAGGACGGGTACTTCTACATCGTCGACCGCAAGAAGGACATGATCATCCGGGGCGGCTACAACGTCTAGCCGCGGGAGATCGAGGAGGTGCTCTACGAGCATCCCGCCGTGGCCGAGGCCGCCGTGATCGGCCTGCCGCATCCGTCCCTGGGCGAGGAGGTCGCGGCCGCGGTGGCCCTGAAGCCGGGTGCCGTCGTCACCGCCGGGGAGCTGCAGGCCTACGTCAGGGGGCAGGTCGCGGCGTACAAGTACCCGCGCCACGTGTGGATCGCCGACGCGCTGCCCAAGGGCCCGACCGGCAAGATCCAGAAGCGGGACATCGTGATCCCGGCCGACCTTTTGGTGCCCGATCTGCCTGGGCGGAACTCGCGGCCCGGCTCGGCGTGACGCTGGACGCGGCGGTCTACCTGCACGCGCCGGATGCGGTGCTGACCCGGCGGCTGCTGGACCGGGCCGGCCAGGGCGGCCGCGCCGACGACGTGGCCGACGTGATCCAGCACCGGCTGGAGGTGTACGCCGAGGCGACCGGGCCGCTCGTCCCCTACTACACCGAACGGGGCATCCTGGTCGCGGTCGACGCCGACCAGCCGCCCGATGCCGTCACCGCCGGTATCCAGGCCCGGCTGTCCGGGCTGTCGCTGACTCCGGCCCGTGAGTGAGCCAGGGATCCTCTCGGCGCGACGGGAAAGGCCCGAGCGAAAGAGTGAACCTCAACGGCGACAGCTGAATCACGGAGGTCACGAGAATGAGCCCCTCATCGACCCGGGCAACGACCCGCGGAACCAGTGAGCCGACGGTCCGCTGATGGGCGACGTCCGGGAAAAATCAGTAGGCTCGCCGCGTCGCTTGCCTTAGCTTGAGGCCATGGTGCCAATGAGTCACATCCTGGCGTTCGTGGCCGTGGCGATGGTCCTCATCGCCGTTCCGGGCCCGAGTGTCCTGTTCACCGTCAGCCGGGCCCTGACCGTCGGGCGGCGATCGGCCCTGTTCACGGTCATCGGGAACGAGATCGGGGAGTTCGCGCAGGTAGCCGCGGTGGCGTTCGGGGTCGGCGCGCTGGTGGAGCGGTCGGCTGAGATCTTCGCCATCGTGAAGTGGACCGGGGCCGCCTACCTGGTTTTCCTCGGCGTCCAGGCGATCAGGCACCGGCGGTCGATGACGGAAGAACTCGCCGCGCGGACGGCGCCGGTACGACCGCTGCGGGCCATCCGGGACGGGTTCATCGTCGGCGGGACCAATCCGAAGTCGATCGTGATCTTCGTGGTGGTCCTGCCGGAGTTCACCGACCGCGCTCCGGGGTACCTGCCCGTGCCGCTGCAGATGCTGATCCTCGGCGGCCTGTTCGCGTCCATCGCGCTGCTGCTCGACAGCGCCTGGGCCGCCGTCGCCGGCACGGCCCGGCAGTGGTTCGTCCGGTCGCCCCGGCGGCTCGCTCTCATCGGCGGGACCAGCGGCCTGGTGATGATCGGGCTCGGCGTCAGCATCGCCGCCACCGGCCGCAGCGACTGACCGGGAGAACTACGAGGGCAACGTCCAGGCGACCGCCGGGCTCACCCGGCTCGCCGGGACGACAGGCGCCACCGTGTCGCAGCTCGCGCTGGCCTGGCTGCTCGCCCTGACCGCGGACGACCTCGCGCAGATCGCACGTATCCTGCCGCACGGCGGGTTCGGCGCACGGTTCCCGGAAGGGCGCGTACCGGTCTGAGAATGACCCAGGCCCCGGCGCAGTACCTAACGAAAGGCATCAACGTCGCGGATAGCGCGACGCGAGTCATGGGCCAAGGCTATCGCGGCGCCGCCGAAGACGTAGATGTCGGCCACCACGCCGCGCTTGGCCAGCCGGTCACCGAGTCGACGGAAGGCTCCCTCGATGCCCTCTGATCGAGAAGCGGAGCGGATTCGCTCACGCGGCGTCGATCTCGTAGTCCGCGACGAAGATACCCCGTCGGCGGAACGCGGCCGGGGCATGTACGAGCGCCTGCGCACGCGCGCCGGGTGTGTCGAACGGGAACCAGAAGCGCCTCAGCCCACCGGTGGCCGACCAGCGTGACGCAGCCCGGCCGTCCCGCATGGCCAGATGCTCGGCTGCGCGCCACCGGATACGCGCCCACCTGGCTCGCAGCCGGCGACTTACGGCGACGGCTGCGGCGTCCAGCTCAGGTAGTCGCCGGATTTGAGACCCAGCGGAGCCGCTAGTTCGTATGCGCGTTGGGGAGGTGCTTGCCGATGTAGCCGACGTAGATCTTCCCGGTCTGGCTGGCGTCGTCGTGATAGTAGATCCGGGGGGAAATCAGGCCCTTCCTGGCTATCTTGAAATGCGCGTCCATGAAAATGGCGCCGTCCGGGTTTATATTCCTGGGAACTGGCAGTACCCGCAGCTTCCGGAGCTTGGGCGAGCGTTCGACGGGCTCGGATTCCTGGGTGGAATGCGCGCCCGGCGGATAGCCGGGCCGCCCGGGGGGCGTGTGGCCGAGGTAGGCGTGGACCCCTTTGCTGAACTCACCGCGGCGCCGCGCGGCCGCGTACCCGTCGAGGACCCGCAGCACGTCCCAGGATTTGGCCGCCCAGGTGCCAACCGGGTCGAAGTCGTCCAGTTCCAGCGCGTTCTTCGGGTCCCCGGTGAAAATGACGGAGGAGAGCACGTGCTCATCGAGCCGCTCGAGGAGCTCGGCAAACGATCCGGGTGATCGCGCGGCCGCCGTGGCCGCCCGGGTCTGGTCAACGCGGCCGACCCGGGAGAGAATGCCGCGGAGCCGGTCGAGCTCCAGCTTCGCCTTCAGCAGCTCGGCCTGCGTCTCGGCGTGATCCAGCTGCTCATCCTCCAGCCGGGCGCGCACCAGGTCACGGTCGTCTTCTGCGTCTTCCAGCAGGTCCTGGAGGGTCTCGAGCCGCCGCGATATCTCCCGGTGACCGCGCAGCACACCCCGGCCCTCGGCCAGCAGCTCCCGGAACCGGGCGGTCATGTCGTCAGCGCCGCCCGGCCCGCCGGCATCGGACTGGAACTCGCTGACCAGGCTGGTGAGCAGCTCGCCGGCGATGGCGACCTCACGGACCGCCGTGGTCTCAGCCAGCCCGGCCGGCGCCAGGCCAGCCGCCCCGTCGCCTGACCTTCGCGAGCCTGATGGCGTGGCCTGGATGGCGCGCAGGACGGTGGCCGGTTCCTCCCGGGACAGCAGGCGATCGACCTGAGCGACATGCGCTGGCAGCGGCAGGGTCAGGGCCCGGCTCCGGTTCGCCCGGCCCAGCAGGTGCGCGAGCTTGCCCGGAGCCTGCTCGGCGATCGTCCGGGCGAGCAGCACCCGGTGCCGCCGGGCGTCGACGGCGCTGGCCGGATCGACCTCGGGCAAGAACGTGCGAACCGCCCCCAGCGGCACCGAGTGCGAGGGCCCGAACGATTCGTCGAGCTGCGCGGCCGCCGCGGCGTCAAGGACATAGATCCCGGACAGCCCGACGCACTCGCGGGTCAGCCGCTCGACGTGGTCGATCATCGCGGGCCCGGGCACATCCGGGATCGGCGCGGCCACCAGGGCGGTGCCGCGGCGCCCGGGATCGCAGATCGCCGAGATCAGGCCGTCGACGTCGGCCTCGGTCACCACGGCCGGCCGGGCGGACAGGATCATCTCGCCGTCATGGGCGTCGGCCGCCGACAAGATGGCCCGGACCATATGCGGAACCCCGGTCCACCACGCGTCGCCGGCATCGACGTCCTTGACCAGGCGCTCCTGCGACACGGCAGGCCCGGGCGCTGACGGCGGCGCGTTGACATCGACCCAGACCCAGTCGTCGTCCTGGCCGTCACGGTGCACCGTCACGGTCGTCACCCACTCCCCCGTGGATGAGAACTCGGTCAGCCGGTACCGCAGCGCGCGGGCGCCGTCGGGCGCGTCGAGTTCGGTCACGACGAGCTGGGCGTGCCCGGCGAGCTCGTGGACCCCGGGGGTTGCCGCCACGGAGCCGTAGCCCTTGAGCGCCAGCCACGAACGGAACTGCTCGGCGGTCAGCCGTACCGCATCCTGGCCGTGCCGCAGCGAGAAGACCGACCGGTACCCGACTGCCATCCAGATCCCATGACTTCCCGGAGCCCGACCCGACGACGGCGCTTGGATCATCATCGTAACGCCGGCCCCATGGCCGCTGAGCTAGTGAGCTGCGCGGCCGGTGGTCAGCGCCCGATGACGCGATTCATCCGGGCGGCGCCGAACTCAGGCCGCCAGCCCGGCAGCGTGCGGCCTACCGGTGCCGTAGGCACGCATGTCAGCCAGGGGATTCTCATTTCGACACGGGCAACAGGGCGCCGGGCGCTCAGAATAAGCGAAAAGCTGGAGGATTCTCGTCAGTACCAAGCCACAACCTGACGCCACGGTGGAGGAACCTCATGGGAGCAGGCAGCGACCGGGCCGACGATCCGCCAGCCGCCGACCACAAGCCCGGGCTGGCTGACTGGCATGGCGAGCTCATGGCCCGGCTCGACCGGCTCGGCTGGCTGCGCGACCTGAGCGAACGGCTGGCCGCCGTGCTGGTGCCGGTCCGCGAACGACACCAGGACAATCCCGTCGTCGAGGTCCTGCATGGCGGCCGGTGGATCGGCCACCCGCTGCATCCCGCCCTGAGCGACCTGCCGGTCGGGCTGTGGGCGGGCGTCACGGTGCTGGACGTCCTGGACCGCGGCTCAGCTCCCCGCCGCGGAATGGACGCCGCGGGCATGCTCAGCGCGGCCGGCATCCTCGCCGCGGGCGCTACCGCGGTAACCGGCCTGGCCGACTGGACCGTCAGCGAGGATCAAGACCGCCGCGTCGGGCTCTTCCACGGCATCATCAACACCGTGGCCCTGGGCTTGCAGGGCGCCTCCCTGGGCACCCGGCTGGCCGGCCACCGCAGTACGGCCCGCGCCCTGGGCGCGGCCAGCTTCACGGTCACGGCGGCGGCTGGCTACCTCGGCGGTCATCTCGTCTTCACCAAGGGCGTGATGGTCAACCGGGTGGCATGGAACACCGGGCCGCGGCGGTGGGTCCGCGCGCTGGAGGAGGCCGGCCTGCCGGACGACACGCCCACCGCCGTCGAGGCCGAAGGCCGGCAGATCATGCTGTACCGGCAGGACGGCAGCCTCTACGCCCTCGACAACATCTGCAGCCACGCCGGCGGCCTGCTCAGCCGCGGCGAGGTCGCGGACCTGACCGTGACGTGCCCGCTGCACGGCGCCCGCTTCGCGCTCGCCGACGGCTGCGTCGGCCGCGGCCCGGCCAGCCAGCCGCAGCCCGTGCTGCCGACCCGGATCCGCAACGGCTGGATAGAGGTGCGCGGCAGCCTGCCGGCACCTCGGCGACCCGCAAAAGAAAGGACATAGCCATGGCGTTCGTCGTTGTCGCGAACCTCGATGACATAGAGGTCGGTGACACCATGCTGGTGGAGGAACTGCGCGAACCGGTCTGCCTCATCCGCCTCGACGACGATGACGTCCGGGCGATCCACAACACCTGCACCCACCAGCAGCAGCCCCTGCACGAAGGCCGCCTCGATGACGATGACACCCTGATCTGCGCCTCCCACGCGTCGCGCTACAACCTGACCACCGGCGAGGCGGTCGGCGTGTTCGCCTGCGGTGCCATCCCGGTTTACGCGTGCAAAATCGAGGACGACGCCATCCTCGTGGACATCGACCAGCAGCTCAACGACGCACCCCTCCCCCGCCATAATCCTCGCTGAGCCTGCCTGCCGGTGCTGACCCGCCTGCTGGGCTTCCTCGGCGACGACGATCTTGGCTGACCTTACGTTGCCAGGCCGAGATAGCGGGTTGGCCAGCTTCGACTGCCAGTAAGCCTGGTCGTGGTCGTAGCCGCGCTCGGCGCGGCCAGCAGCCGGCCCGGTCAGGGCGCTACGCTGCTCGCGGACCGGACCTGGGCCGCTGCCCGTTCGGCCCTGTCGGTGTCGCGGCTGGCCAGGATGACGGTCGCGCCACGCTGCGCGAGCACCCGGGCAGTTTCCAGCCCCATCCCGGAGGTCGCACCGGTCACCACGGCAGACCGGCCTGCCAGGGGTGGCACCTGGCTGGCGGTCCAGCCGCCACCGTCGTGCTTCCTTTCGCTCATGAATCCTCCGGGGTCAGTAGTCCTCGTCTGATAGCCATTCAGAATCTGATGAGATTTAAGACAGGGTGGGGGCAGCACGATGGTCAGTTGCCGTCCGCTCCCGCAGCCTCGGTGGTCCTCACTGCTGGGTTCGGGGGGGTGGTGGGCAGCGGTGTCCGCGGAGCCCTTGCCAGCGCGGACACGGCCGTGATGTGGAGGGCGAAAAACAGCGGCACGGTCGCGGTCGGGATCAGCGCGAGCGGCAGCTCGGTAATCGGCGCACTGGACGGGGTGATGGTGAGGAGCTGGAATCCGGTAAGGGCGCCCAGGGTCAGGGCCACCACCAGGTCGGTGATGCCGAACGCGTTAAACCACAGGGCGGCGCGGCGGCCGGTGCCCCGCGCGAGCCTGCGGGCGACCAGCAGCGCCGCGATGCCGGCGGTGATGTCGCCCAGGCCCGCGGGCAGGGCGAATAGTGCCGGCAGGTGGCCGGACGCCAGGTAGAGCAGGAAGGCCACCCCGACCACGCGGGGTGTGTGCGGGAGCTCCAGGCGGCTCAGCATGCCCGGTGCCGCCAGGGCTCGCGCCACCGCCGGGATCTGGCGCAGTGCCAGCAGCAGGCCCAGGTAGCCGGCCGCCGCGACCGGAAACCACGGCAGGGTGCGGTACCAGCCGTGACTCGTGATCACCGCGCTGGCGATGAGCCAGCCGCCGAGCACGACGGCCGCGGCCCCGGCGAGCAGCGCCCCGCGCCTTCGGCCCAGGCCGGCGCGTTCCGCGCCGCCGTACAGCGCGATGCAGGTCAGGGCCGCGACCGCGGTCGGTCCGGCGACGGTGATCGTCCACAGATAGGCAGGCGGGTCGTACATGACGGCCTCCATGAGCAGATGGGTAGCCTGGCTCTTCGGTGAACGGTACGAATCCGGGTCGCCGTGGGGCGTCACCCGAAGGTGCCTCCCGGGTGGAATGTCGCCGCGGGACCGATCCTCACCCGAAGGTGGTACCGGGCAGGCTGGGGTGCGGTGTCAAGGGATCAGGCCAAGCTGCCGGGCCCGGGCGGCGGCCTCGGTGCGGTTGGCGGCGCCGAGCTTGCCCAGCACGTGGGTCACGTGCTTTTTGACCGTGTCCAGCGCCACCACCAGATCGTGGGCAATGCGCTGATTTGAGCTGCCCGCCGCGATCAGCCGCAGCACCTCCAGCTCGCGGTCGGTCAGCGGCTCGGCCAGGCCCGGCGGCGCGGCCGCCGATCGCCTCCGCGGCGGCACGGTGTCGGCCTGGCCGCAGGCGCGCACAAGCGCGGCCAGGTAGCCGGGGCTGGTACGGCCAGCCGCGTGCTGCTGGCCCGGCCGGGCAGCGGGCAGCTGGGCGAGCAGGGCTCGCATCGGCGCGCCCTCGTCGGCCAGGACCCGGACGTAGCCATGCCGGCAGGCGAGCGTGAGCGCCTCGGTCAGCGCGCCGAGGGCGCCGGCGTGATCGCCGCAGGCGGCCAGCGCCAGCGCCCGCAGCGCCTGGATCTCGATGACGCTGCCGGTCCGGCCCTGGCTAGCCGCGGCGCCGAGCAGCCGCTGCAGCAGCATGAGCGCCGGGCCGGGGTTGTCTTGGGCGAGCAGGACCCGGGCCAGCACCAGGTATGCCGGCTCCCGCCCGTAATCTGGCTCATCGTCTGAGCCGAGACCCGCAGCCGCTGCCCACTGGCCGGCCGCGCGGACGTCTCCCTGGGCCAGCAGCAGCCGCGCCCGCTGCGACGGCACCGGGTTGAATAGGGAGATCACCTGCGGGCTCAGCCCGGCCTGCCCGGCCTCGCTCATCGCCTCCAGGGCCCCGGACGCGTCACCCTGCACCTGCCGGATCCGGGCCACGACAGCCAGGCCGGTGGCCAGCGGCAGGGTAGCGGCAAGCTGCCGGCACAGCGTGACCCCCTCGGTGGCGTGGTCGAGGGCGGCGTCCAGCTCGTTCCGCTCATACAAGACCTGAGCCAGGCCGACGTGCGCCAGGCCCAGATGGGGCGGCTGGCTGCTCTCACCGGCCGTGCCCAGCGCTTGCCGGTAGGTCGCCAGCGCCGCATCCAGGTCGCCCCGGGCGCGCTGCACCTGGCCCAGGTCGTAGCGGACACGCATGGCCAGGAAGCCAGCGAAGAACCCAGCGCCGCCTTCGACGGCGCGGAAGACCTCCACGGGCTCCCCGCCTATCCGGCGAACCGCTTCGCCGGCCGCGCGCAGCCCGGCGAGCACCTCGGCCAGGCCGCGCTCGGCTGCCCCGAGCCGGCCGCCCAGCCAGTCCGCCACCGCCAGGTTCCAGCGCACGAAGGAGTGCAGCAGCCAGTCATCCTCGCTCAATCGGGCTAGGGCCTGCCCGTGGTAGCCGGCCGCGAGGGCGGCATCACCGCGCAGCCGAGCGAGCAAGGCACGCAGGAACGCGATCCCCGCGGGGACATTTGCCAGCACGCTCACCGGCCGCCCGGCGGGGTCCTCATACGGTTCGTCGCCGCTGGCCGCAAGGGCACGCTCGGCGTCATCGAGCAGGGTCTCGAGCGTTTCCACCTGGAAGCCCTGCGCGGCGCCGTACGCCTGGGCCAGGCACAGCCGCGGACGATTGCGTACCGACTCCGCCGGCAGCGCCGAAAGCCAGCGGCCCAAGGTCACGCCCTCGCTGCGGCCCAGCAGCGTCTCGACGTTCCGCTCGACCAGCCGCGCCGCCCGGGCTGTGTCCCCGGCCGCCAGCGCGTGCCGGACCGCGTCATCGGCCAGATCATGCTCCTCGCACCAAGCGGCCGCGGCCTGGTGCAGCGCCGGCACCCGGCCGGGCTGCTCAGCCTGCAGCCGGGCGCGCAGCAGGTCGGCGAACAGGTGGTGGTAGCGCCACCAGCCACGCACGTCGTCCAGCGGTACCAAGAACAGCCCCGCCTGCTCGACGTCGGCCAGCATCGCCTGGCTGCCGGCCCGGCCGGTGACCGCATCACACAGCTCGCCCGACAACCGCTCCAGCACCGAGGTCTCCAGCAAGAACGTGCGCACCTGAGCGGGTTGGCCGTTTAGCACCTCATCAGCCAGGTAGTCCAGCACGAACCGGTGGCTACCGCCGAACGCCGCCACGAACCCGGCCGCGTCCGCGTGCCCCCGCAGCGACAGCCCGGCCAGCTGCAGTCCCGCCGCCCACCCCTCGGTGCGAGCCACCAGCGCCGCCACCGCCGTGGCCGGCAGGGCCGGCCCGGGCGCCTCATCCAGCAGCGCCGCCGCCTCCTCACCGGTGAAGCGCAGGTCGGCGGCGCGCAGCTCAGCCAGCTGGCCGCGGGCCCGCAGCCGCGCCAGCGGCAGCGGCGGGTCAGCCCGGCCGGACACCACCACCCGCAGGCCCGGCGGCAGATTCTCCAGCAAGAAAGCCACCGACTCGTGCACCGGCCCGGAATCGACCAGGTGGTAGTCATCCAGGACCAGTAGCACCTCATCCGGGCCGGGATCGGCGGCCAGCTCATTGATCAGGGCCGTCACCAGCCCCTCAGGCGAACGCGAGGGCAGCGGACCCACCTGCCCGGCCAGCCCCGGCCGGGCCCGGTCCAGCGCGGCTACCGCGTAGCGCCAGAACCGGGCCGGGTCGCTGTCGCCGCCATCTAGGCCCAGCCACGCCACCGGCCGCCCGTCACCGCGGGCCCAGCCGGCCAGCAACGCCGTCTTGCCGGATCCCGCCGGAGCGCACACCAGCACCCGGCCCCTGGCCAGGCCCGCGCCCAGCGCCTGCACCAGACGCTGGCGCGACACAAAACCCGGCGGCGGCGGGGGTATGTGCAGCTTGGTCGCCAGCAAGACATCCTGCCCGGACACGGCGACCTGTGCCGGGGCAGCCACAGGCGCGACAGCCCTCGGTGAGCTACCGCCGAGGCCTGCCGGCTTATCACGCCGAAGCATGCCGCTGTCCGGTCATCTGATGTCTCCACGCGGCCCGGCGGCGGCTCAGCACTGTGAGTCATCGTCAGGCCATCCGGCCACAAGTAGATTACCGCTTGCCAGATTCACCAAGCCGCGCTGCCGCGGCCTTGCAGGGACGTGATACCGGTGACGCATGCGGTATCGCCGGGTGACGTCCCGCCAGCTCGCGTCACCCTGTACTGGAACCCCGCCCGGGCGCACGCCATCCATGAGGCTGCGGAGCGCCCCCGGTAGCTGACGCCCTGACGTAACGACCGCGCGCGCGGGAGCCAAGCCACCGAGTCACGGACCCTGGCCGGGTTTGGGCGGCGGCGGCCGTGTCCGTGGGAACGGGGTTGCCCGGCTGGGCTGGGCGGCCCTGGCCGGCTGGTCGTCGAGCCCCGCTGCCCGCTGCCGTTCGCCGGACGGGTGCACCTGCTATTGCACGACATTCCCGCCCCGCCGAGCATGGACTGAGGTCAGCCGGGTGCATAGGTGAGGATCACCGACCCGTTCTCCAGCCTCCTCTCGCCGGTGAGCCTGAGGTTGAGCCCGGAGGTGTCCACGTGCTCGAACAGCCGTTGCCCTGAACCGGCCACGACGGGCATGATCCAGAAGCGGAACTCGTCGATCAGCTGATGTCGCACGAGCGTGTCGTCGAGGCGGCTGGTGCCGTACTTGACGAGGTCCTTGCCGGGCTGGTCCTTCAGCCGGGCGATCGCGCTGGATGGGTCGGGCCCGAGGAGGGTGGCATTCCATGCCGTCTGGGTCAGCGACCGGGATGCGACGTACTTGGGCATGGCGCTGATGAGGTCGATGTAGGGGTTGCCAGCGGTATGGCCCAAGTTCGCGTAGAACTTCTCGTAGGTCACCCGGCCCATGACGAATGCGTCGTAGCTGCCCAGTTCCTTGAGGGACAATGCCGTGGCCTCGGCGTCGAAGCTGGCCCACCGCTCGGGCGCTTCGACGACGCCGTCGAGCGAGACGAGGGTCGATTCGATCAGCTTGCGCATTGTCGGTTCTCCTTCTCGAGTGGCTGATCTCGTGATCACGGACCCAGCTTCGGACGGGTCAAGGCGTCAGGGGTGGCCCTGGACGTGCGCGCCATCGGCGCACGGCGCGCCCTGGCGTCAGGATGTTGGGCAGTGGTGGGCCGCCGCCGAAGAGGTGACGAGGCCATTACCGCACCGGGCTGAGGCCGGTGGCGGTGAGCAGGTACGCGTCGCGGTCATCGGCGGCGCCGGCGGCAATGTCGACGATCGCGGTGCCTACCTGTTCCGGGGTGAGCGCCGGGCCGAGGCGGTCGAGGAAGGCGGGGATATCGACGCCCTGCCTGGCGGCGTAGGCGGCTACTCCGGCCGCGCCCAGGTCTGTTTCCGGAGTGAGCTGCGGCAGCACCGAGGTGAACCTGATGCCGAGCGCGTCCCGGCCGGACTCCGCGGCGGCATAGGACGCGATGAACCGGATGGTGGCCTTGGCTCCGGCGTAGCCGCCGCTGAGTGGCGAGCCGTTGACCGCGGCTCCGCTGGAGAAGGCGATGACCACGCTGCCCGGCTCCAGGGGAAGCAGCAGCGCCTCGCGGGTCCAGTTGAACACGTGCTGTACGTCGACTTCCCAGTTGCGGCTGAAGGTCTGCCAGGTTTGCCGGTGGATCGGCCGCGCCAGGGGAGCTGCCCCGGCATTGAGGACCACCGTGCGGGGACGGTACTTGTCGAGGAGCTGGCCCGCGAGCACGGGGTCGGCGGCGTCGGCGGCGACGGGGATGAAGGTGCCGCCGAGTTGTGCGTGCAGTTCCTCGAGCCGACGGGGGTCGCGGGCGACCCCGGCGACGTGCGCGCCGTGCTTGGACAGGGCGACGGCGATGGCGCGGCCGAAACCCCGGCTGACGCCGGTGACCAGTGCCGTCGTTCCGGAAAGTTCTTGCGTTGGCATGCGGAACTCCCTTGATTCCTATGAGGCGGTGTCCGGGTTAAATGTCGGCAGGTGCTGGCTGAGGCTTCTGGGAGGTGCGGGAGACCGCCGTGGCTAGCTCGTTGCGGCGGACCAGGAGGTAAGTCACCGGGACCGCGGCCAGGCCGATGGCGCCGCAAGCCCAGAAGGCCCATTGGAAGCCGCTGGTCAGCGCCGCGGCTGGTGCGGCGCCCTGGTGAAGCAAGGTGCTGGCGCGGGTGGCGGCGATCGTGGACGCTATGGCGATACCGATCGCCCCGCCAAGCTGCTCGGAGGTGTTGATAAGCCCGGAGGCCAGGCCGGCCTCGTGCTCGGCGATCCCAGCCAGGGCGGCGATCGAGACCGGGATGAAGGCAAATGCGGTGCCGACTCCGACGATGAAGAACGGCCCGGCCAGGCTGGTCCAGAAGTGGCCGTGCACGGGCACCTGGGTTGACCACAAGATGCCGCCGCCGATCATGGCCATTCCGGCCGCCATCACGAGCTTGGCCGAGCCGCGGGTGACCAGCGCCTGCGACAGGCCGGCGAAGGCTACCGAGATGAGCGCCATCTCCAGCCAGGCGAGCCCAGCCTTCAGGGCGGAGTAACCGAGCACCTGCTGCATATACAGGGTGCCGATGAAGATGTACGCGAAGAAGCTGCCGCCGAGCAGCACGCCGACCGCGTTCGCACCCGCCAGCGTCTTGCTCTGGAAGATCCGCAGCGGCATCAGCGGCGCCTCCACGCGCGTCTCGATGACCACGAAGGCGGTGAGCAGGGCGACGGATACCGCGAGCAGCGTCACCGTCCTAGCCGTACCCCACCCGACCTGTGGGGCGGTCGAGATCGCGTAGACGAGCAGCGACAGGCCGCCGGTCACCGCGACCGCGCCGAACGGGTCGTAGCGCCGGCGTGCCGTGTCGAGCCGGCTCTCTGGCACGATGCGCGGGGCGAGCAGCAGCGCCGCAGCCCCGATCGGGACGTTGAGGAAGAAGATGTACTGCCAGCCGACATAGCGGGTGAGCAGACCGCCGGCCATCACCCCGACGGCCGCGCCGCTCGCTCCGATGGCGCCCCACACGCCCAGGGCCTTGTTCCGCTCGGCACCCTCGGGGAACATGTTCATCACGATCGACAGCGCCGCCGGGAGCACGATCGCCGCGCCGAGCCCCTGCAGGAAGCGCATCGGGATCAGGACCGATTCCGCTGTTGCCAGCCCGCAGCCTAGCGACGACGCGGTGAACACGAGCAGGCCGGCGATCAGGATGCGGCGGCGCCCGAGGAGATCCGCGGCGCGGCCGCCGAGCAGCAGGAAGCCGCCGAAGGTGAGCGCGTAGCCGGTGACGACCCATTGCAGGCTCGATTCCGGCATGTGCAGCTCGCGGCCGATGGTCGGCAACGCGACGTTGACGATCGCGAGGTCCGCGACCGTCATGAAGAACGAAACAGCCAGCACCGCGAACGCGCGCCAGCGATGGACCGGATCCGGCCCTGGACCCTCCTGGTAGGCGATCGCGCCTGAAACCTGGTGGCTTGACATGCGGGCTCCCTGATGTATGTGAGGCGGGCCTCATCTGCGTTCACCTCTACAGATCCGGGCCGCACGGAAAACTGACCGGGGGAATCCGCGGGGCAGATAATGCGCCGCCGGCCGGTT
>JAJKHX010000320.1 GCA_021154785.1 Nocardiopsis sp. | reverse complement strand
TTGGCGATGCCGTAGCTGCTGAGGCCGTAGGTCAGGTGGTGCGCGACGAGCCAGTCGGCCAGGTCCTGGGTCATGGCGGGGCGGGACGGCTGGGCGACCGAGTAGCCGAGCGCCGCCAGGTAGCAGGCCAGCACGACGGCCAGGGCCGGGGTCAGCCGGGCGGCCATGAGGCGGCAGCCGAGCATCCGGCCCGCCAGCACGGCGCCGGCCGGCAGTACGCCAGCCATCTCACGGGCGCTCCAGTACGTGGTGGGGACCGTGCTGAGCAGGTAGGCGGCCACGTTGACGAGGATTCCGACCGTCAGTATCTGGGCGACCCGGTCCGGGCAGCGGAAGAACCGCCGCAGGACGAGGCCGAGCCCGGTGACGGCCAGGGCCAGGCCGACCAGGTGCAGGAACGCGATGGCGGCGTCCAGGCCGGGTGATGTGACGCCGAAGAAATCCGCGCCGTAGAGGCCGAAGACGCTCTCCACGGCGAGCCAGGAGTGGGCTGACAGCTCGCCGACCGGGGCCAGCGAATTCTGCACCGGGAGGACGGAGTACCCGCCATGGGCGCCGATCTCCTTGACCACCTTCGAGGCGATCACGACCGACGCTCCCGCCGCCAGCACCAGCGACAGGTCGAACCAGGCCGACCGCAGGGCTTCGCGGCGCTGGACCAGGGCCTGGTAGGCCCGGACGGCGGATACCAGGACCAGCGGGGCCACCCCGATCAGCAGGGCCAGCTGGTCGGCTATGTCGGCCCAGACCAGCATGACGCAGATCAGGACGGGGGTGTACCAGCGGCTCGGGAAGCGGTCGAGCACCAGCCAGGTCAGCAGCAGGGGCACCTGGGTGCCGATGTGGTCGGGCTGGAAGACCAGGATGAATACGCCGGGGCCGAGCTGCGGCGCGATCATGATGCCAGCCGCGACGAGCATCCGGACGACGCCCTCGCGGCCGGTGGCGCGGCCGCGGGCGAGCATCGCCCCGGTCAGCACGACCAGGGTGTAGCTGATCGCCGCGGCTACGTGCAGCACGTCCGCCTGCAGCCCGCGGACCAGCTCCACGAGCATGTACTCGGGTAGTTCGGTGGTGTAGAAGGACACGTCGGTGACGGTCCAGCCGCGCAGCATCGGGTTGCCGTGCAGCATGGCCCACGCCTGCAGCGCGTTCGACGCGCCGTCCGAGCCGACCCGCGCGGTCCGGGATATGTGCAGGTAGCACAGGTAGAGCCCGATACCCACGGCGATCAGGGCGGCCAGCCAGGCCAGCCGGATCACCCAGCGGGCTCGCCACCACTGACGGCCCCCCTGGGCGGAGCCGTCCGCCTCATGGCCGGGGCCGCTCGGTGGCTCATCCCCGGCGTTGGCCACGGCCACGGCCGAGGTGGCCGACGGCTCTGCTCGTGACCCGGATTCTGGCTCGGACATGAACCCCCAGGCCGGTCGCTGACGTCCGTTAAAGAGGCTACCGGACGGTGGCGACCGGTGACGGCCAGCTGCGTAATGCGAGAAAAGCGGTGGGGAACGTGCATAATGGCCCTCATGCGATTGTCTGCCCGGGCCGACTATGCGCTGCGTGCCGCGATCGAGCTGGCCGCGGCCAGCAGCGGCCATGTTACGGCCGATCAGCTTGCCCGTGCTCAGCAGATTCCGGGCAAGTTCCTGGAGACCATCCTGACCCAGCTCAGGCGGGCCGGGCTGATCCGCAGCCAGCGCGGGCCCGACGGCGGTTTCTGGCTGGCGCGCCCGGCGGCCGAGATCTCGCTGGCCGACATCATCAGGGCCATCGACGGCCAGTTGCTCGGCGTCCGGGGCGAGCGCCCGGAGAACGTCACCTACCCGGGCGTGGCCGAGCCGCTGCAGCAGGTGTGGATCGCGCTACGGGCGAACGAGCGAGCCGTGCTCGAGCAGGTGACGCTGGCTGACATCGTGTCGGGGACCCTGCCGGACATGGTCCAGCACCTGACGGAAAACCCCAGCGCCTGGGTCTGAGGCTCAGTCCCCCGTTTTCCGTCTGAGGCTCAGTTCCCAGCTGGGCCGGGATTCAGGCCCGGCCGGGCGTGCGGCCGCCTTCAGACCGAGACCATGCCGGGCGCGTCGTCCGCGAACTCCAGGCTCGCGTCGTCGTCCGGGGCGATGGTGCTGATCGGCACGAAGCCACGCTCGCCGTTCAGCCCGGCATTCGCCTCCGCGGGGACCCGCAGGCCAGGCTCCCGGAGGCCGCCGAGGACCGGCTCGCTCTGCAGCTCGGCGAGGGCGAAGTTGTCCGACACCTCACGGAACACCTGGGACAAGGGTGTGTTGAGGGCACCGCAGATCGCGGCGAGCAGTTCGGAAGAAGCCTCTTTCTGCCCGCGCTCGACCTCCGACAGGTAACCGAGCGATACGCGTGCCGAGGCGGAGACCTCCCGCAATGTGCGACCCTGCCGCAGGCGCAGCCGACGAAGCACGTCACCTAGCAGCTGACGGAGCAATACCATCGCCGCACTCCCTTCCCCGTGGCCGAAACCGCCGACACCTCCACCGTACCTGGACTAACCGTGAGTCTGCGAGATCATGCCAGTTCGTGTTCGCTGCCAACGTAACGCTGTAATCAGTAACTCTCTTCCCGAAGCCGGCCGAGCAGCAGCCCCAGCACATGCTCCACTGTCAGTCTACGTATTTCGTGCCTGTCCCCGACCAGCGCGATCGTCCGCACCACCGTGTCGTCGGCGACGCTGACCGCGATGTGCGCGGTGCCCACCGGCTGGCCGTCGGCGGATGCGGGCCCGGCGACCCCGGTGGTGGCCACCCCGTAGGTGGCGCCGAGACGAGCCCGGACGCCCTGGGCCATCGCCGCGGCGACCGGCGGGTAGATGGCGCCGTGCCGCTGGAGCATCACCGCGTCGACGCCGAGGAGCTCGGCCTTCAGCTCGGTGGCGTAGGCGACCACGCCGCCGCGGAAGGCCGCGGAGGAGCCGGGCACGTCGGTCAGCGCGGCGGCGACGAGCCCGCCGGTCAGCGACTCGGCGACGGCCACCGTCTGGCCGCCGGCCCGCAGCCGCTCGAGGACCTGGCCCGCCAGCTGGCGGGCCGCCTCACCGGCGGACGACTCCAGGGCACCCGAGGGTCCTGGAGATCCCGGTGAGCCCGGTGACCCCGACTCCTCAACCACGATCATGCCTCCCCTGATCCTGAAACCCCGGCCGGCCCGGCGGCCGCTCCCGAACGACGGAGCCGCACCGCCTGAAACACATAGTCGACACCGGTCACCACCGTAGCCACAACCGCCGCCGCCATGAAGAGCTCGCGCACCACCTCCGGCGGGCTCAGCGCGGCGGGCAGCACGTACAGGCAGATCGCGACGACCTGAAGGAGGGTCTTGAGCTTGCCGCCGCGGCTGGCCGCGATCACGCCCCGGCGGATCACCCAGAACCGCAGCGCGGTCACCCCGAGCTCCCGGAACATGATCACGCCGGTGACCCACCATGGTAGTTCGCCGAGCGCGGACAGCCCGATCAGGGCCGCCCCGGTCAGTGCCTTGTCAGCCACCGGATCGGCGATCTTGCCGAAGTCGGTCACGAGCCCCCGGCTGCGGGCCAGCCGCCCGTCCAGCAGGTCGGTGAACGACGCGACGCAGAACGTGCCGAGCGCCGCCAGCCGGCAGCCGGTGCCGCCCGCGAACAGGAAGGCGAGGAAGACCGGGACGAGAACGATGCGGACCATCGTGAGGACGTTCGCCACATTCCAGAGCCCGGCCTCGCGGGTCACCGCGGTTTCACGTCGTCAATCAGGTCGACTCCCTCGGAGCCGGTGACCACGGCGCGGACCATGTCCCCGGCGGCCAGCGGCCCGTCGGAGATGACGGTGGTCACCCCGTCGACCTCGGGGGCCTGGTGGGCGGCGCGGCCCAGGTAGCTTCCGTCCGGCCCGTCCTCGGACGGCTCCTCGATCAGCACGTCCAGGGTCTCGCCCAGCCGGTTCTCGGCCCGCTGCGTCATCAGCTCGTCGGCCAGCGCGGCGAACTCCTCGACCCGGCGGGAGATCTCGGCCGCGTCCAGCTGCCCGGACAGCGACGCCGCCTCGGTGCCGTCCTCGTCGGAGTAGCCGAAGATCCCGATCGCGTCCAGGCCGGCGTGGCTCAGGAACAGCTCGAGCTCGGTCAGGTCCTCCGCGGTCTCGCCCGGGAAGCCGACGATGAAGTTGGACCGCACCCCGGCCTCCGGGCTCCGGTCCCTGATCTGGTCGAGCAGGGCGAGAAAACGCTCGCGGTCGCCGAACCGCCGCATCGCGCGCAGCACCCGGCCGCTGGCGTGCTGGAACGACAGGTCGAAGTAGGGAGCGACGCCGGGCGTGCCCGCGATCACCTCGATCAGCCCCGGCCGCAGCTCGGCGGGCTGCAGGTAGCTGATCCGGACCAGCTCGCTCCCCTCGGTGGCGGCCAGGTCGGGCAGGACCTCCTCGAGCAGCCGCAGGTTGCCCAGGTCCTTGCCGTAGGAGGTGGAGTTCTCGCTGACCAGGACCAGCTCGCGCACGCCGTTGGCGGCCAGCCAGCGGGCCTCGGCCAAGATCTCGGGCGGGCGGCGGGAGACGAACGCGCCGCGGAAGGAGGGGATGGCGCAGAAGGTGCACCGGCGGTCGCAGCCGGACGCGATCTTCAGCGGGGCGACCACGCCGCCAGACAGCCGCCGCCGGAACACGCCGCCGTCCGGGCCCGTCCACGGCGCGGCGGGAGCCTCGGGCGGCGCCGGACGCTGGAGCGGCTGCCGCTCGGCCGGGCTGACAGGCAGCAGGGTGCGGCGGTCCCTGGCCACGTGCGCGGGGCGCTTGCGGCCCGCCAGCACGTCGTCGAGCCGGGCGCCGATCTCGCCGTAGTCGTCGAAGCTGAGTACCTGCGCCTCGGGCAGCTCGCCGGCCAGGTCGGTGCCGTACCGCTCGGCCAGGCAGCCGACGGCCGCCACCTTGGCGCCCGACTCGGCGGCGGCCAGCAGCTCGTCGATGGATTCCTGCTTGGCCGCCTGGATGAAGCCGCAGGTGTTCACGAGGACGACGCTGGCGTCGCCGTCTTCGGTCAGCTCCCAGCCGGACGCGGTCAGGCGCGCCGCGAGTTCCTCGGAGTCGACCTCGTTACGCGCGCAGCCGAGAGTGACCAGGTTGACGGTGCGGGGCGCGGACGCCGGACGTGAAGACACACCGAGAGCCTACCCAGCGGCCTGGGTACTCGGCTCTGCTAGTTGGGCCGGGGACTGAAGCTCAAGGTCACCGGCACCGTGCTGTCCGGGTGCTGGCGCTGGCCGTTGACGGTGAGGATGACGCCGCCGGGATTGCCCAGCCGGACGGCCACGGCCTGCTTCTCGGTCCACTTCATCGAGGCGCCCGCCTGGATGACTCCCATGTACAGCTGCTTCCCGTCGCTGCTGCTGGTCAGCTGGACCCAGCAGTCCTCGGTGGCGGTGAGCTTGATCACCACGTCATCCGCGGTCGGCGTGGGCGACGGCGTCGGCCGGGCCGGCGCCGTCGCGGAGGCCGTGGCCTGACGCGCGGGCACCGCGACGGGCTTGGCCGAACCGTTGTCCGACACCAGCCGGTAGGCACCGAACCCGATGATGGCCAGCAGCACCACGCCGACTATCAGGCCGAGGCCCGGCCCGCGGCGGCGCTCGCGTATCTTGACCGGCCGGGACGGCTCGAACACATCGGCCGCCCTGATCGGCCCGGGCGATCCGTGCTCCGTGTCGTACGCCCTGATCAGCGGGACCGGGTCGGTGCCGACGGCGGCGGCGATGCTGCGGATGTGCCCGCGAGCGTAGAAGTCACCGCCGCACTGGGAGAAGTCGTCCTGCTCGATGTCCCGGATGATCGATTCCCTGATCCGGGTCTGCTCGCTGACCTGGGTGACGCTGAGACCGGCCTGACGGCGGGCTTCCGCCAGGGCTTCGCCGATGCTCACGCCCGCCTCCAGGTCCCATGAGTCGCTGTCAGGAGACAGCATAGAGGTAGGAGCTGCTAGCCACCGCGCAGCAAGATGATCGTCGCGTCCATGTCCTCGGGCCGGACCAGCACGTCGCGCGCCTTGGAGCCCTCGCTCGGCCCGACCACGTTCCTGCTCTCCAGCAGGTCCATCAGCCGCCCGGCCTTGGCGAAGCCCACCCGCAGCTTGCGCTGCAGCATCGACGTAGAGCCGAACTGGGTGGAGATGATCAGCTCGGCCGCCTGGACCAGCAGGTCCAGGTCGTCGCCGATCTCGGCGTCGATCTCGCGGGACTTCTCCGGCACGGCCGCGACGTCTTCACGGTAGGTCGGCTCGGCCTGCTTCTTGCAGTGCGCGACGATGTCGCGGATTTCCTTCTCCGACACGAACGCGTTCTGCAGCCGGACCGGCTTGGACGCGCCCATCGGCAGGAACAGCGCGTCACCCTGGCCGACCAGCTTCTCCGCGCCCGGCTGGTCCAGGATGACCCGCGAGTCGGCCAGCGAGGAGGTGGCGAACGCCAGCCGGGACGGCACGTTGGCCTTGATCAGCCCGGTCACCACGTCCACGCTCGGGCGCTGGGTGGCCAGCACCAGGTGGATGCCGGCCGCCCGGGCCAGCTGGGTGATGCGGACCACGGCGTCTTCCACGTCACGCGGGGCCACCATCATCAGGTCGGCCAGCTCGTCCACGATCACCAGCAGGTACGGGTACGGCAGGTAGACCCGCTCGCTGCCCGGCGGCGGCTTGAGCTGCCCCGCCCGCACCGCCTTGTTGAAGTCATCCAGGTGCCGGAACCCGCTGGCGGCCAGGTCGTCGTAGCGGCGCTCCATCTCCCCGACCACCCAGTCCAGCGCCTCGGCCGCCTTCTTGGGGCTGGTGATGATCGGCGTGATCAGGTGCGGGATGCCGTCGTAGATGGTCAGCTCGACCCGCTTGGGGTCGATCAGGATCATCCGCACCTCATCCGGCGTGGACCGGACCAGGATCGAGCTGATCAGCCCGTTCAGGCACACCGACTTGCCCGCGCCGGTGGCGCCGGCGATCAGCACGTGCGGCATCTTGGCCAGGTTGGCCACCAGCACGTGCCCCTCGACGTCCTTGCCCAGGCCCACCACCATCGGGTGATGGTCGCTCAGGGCCACCTGGGACTTGAGCACGTCGCCCAGGCTGACGACTTCCTTGTCGGTGTTCGGGATCTCCACCCCGATGGCCGACTTGCCCGGGATCGGCGAGATGATCCGGACGTCCGCCGACTTCACCGCGTAGGAGATGTTCTTGGACAGCTGGGTGACCCGCTCCACCTTGACCGCCGGGCCCAGCTCGATCTCGTACCGGGTCACCGTCGGTCCCCGGGTGAACCCGGTCACGTGCGCGTCCACCAGGAACTGCTCGAGCACCTCGGTCAGCGCTTCGACCACGATGTCGTTGGCCCGGGTGCGCTGCTTCGGCGCCGATCCCGGCCGCAGCAGCGCGGTCGGCGGCAGTGTGTACGCCACCGCGTCACCGGCGTTGAGCGTGAGCTGCTCCTGGTTCCGCAGCGGAGCGGACGGCGCTGGCACGGTGAAGGCGGGCGGCGCGGGCTCGGGAGCCGGGGGCTCCGGCCGGGCCGAGCGGGCCGGGGCGTCCGGGCCGTCGCCGCCGTCGAAGGCCAGCGCCTCCGCCAGCCCTTCGGCGCCGTCCGGGCGGCGGCCCGGAACCCCGCCGGCCACCTGCGGGCCGCGCTTGGCGTCCGGCTCGACCAGCGGCGTGTCGTACGGCTTGACGTGCTCCCCCGGCTCGATGGCCGGGCGCAGCCTGATCTGCCGGGCGATCTGGCCGCGGGCCCGGCGGACCGCGCCGGTGGCGCCCTCGTAGTCCTCGTCGATCTCCAGGTCGTCGTCGTCATACCCGGCGTGCGGCCGGCCGAGGCCGAACATCTCCCGTACCTCGGCGAACCGCTCGGGGACCCGGTGCAGCGGGGTGCCGGAGATGACCAGCAGGCCGAACCCGGCCAGCAGGGCGAGCAGCGGCGCCGCCACCCACGGCGTGAGCGCGGACGCCAGCGGTCCGGCCACCGCGTAGCCCACGTACCCGCCGGCCAGGTGAATGGCGCGGGCGCCGTCGGACGGACGCGGGGCCCCCTTGGCGATGTGGATCAGGCCGAGCACGCCGAGCAGCAGCGCGGTCCAGCCGATCGAGGCCCGGACGGTCTCGGAGTTGTGGTCCGGGTGCCGCAGGAACCGCCAGGCCAGCAGCACCGCCAGCACCGGGATAATCCAGGACAGCGAGCCGAACGCGTCGACCGCCACGGCGTGGATGGCCCGGCCCACCGCGTTGTCCATCCGGGCCCACAGCGCGGCCCCGAGCACGATGGCCACGCCGAGGGTGAGCAGTCCCAGGCCGTCCCGGCGGTGGTGCGGGTCCAGGTCGCGGGCGCCGCGGCCGATGCCCCGGGCGGCGAACCCCAGCGTGCCGGCCACCGCCATCCAGGCGGCCGCGATGGCCCGGCCGATCCACCCGATCAAGATGACGACGGGATCGGGCGGCGGCGCGGCCGGCCGGCCCTTGGCTCCGCTGCCTTTCCCCGTGCTGCCTTTCCCGGTGCGGCCCCTCGCCGTAGCCGGCTTGCGGCCCGTACCCGGGCCGCTCTTTTTCTTCGGGGCGGGGCTTTTTTGTCCAGAACGGGTCGCCGTCGCGCGCGGCTTACCCGTCGAGCCCTGGCGGGCAGCGGGCTTGGGCGCGGCGGGACGGGCCGACGTGACGTTGATAGCGTCCTGGGCAGCCTCATCCAGCCCGCCGCGCGAGCGGGTAGCTGCGTTCCGGGCGCGGGTCGCCATTGCACCACGGTAGCGAAAACCCGGCCCTGGTCGGGGGACGCGGGCCGGGGCGTGTCGTCTTACGGAGCCATCATGTACTGGTAACGGTGCGAGTCCGTGAAGCCGCACCGGTGATAAAGCGCGCGGGCCGGGTCGTTGCCCGTCTCGACCTGAAGCAGGATCCGCGTCGCGCCCTGGGCCGCGGCCGCGGCGGCCAGCCCGGCGGTGATCGCGGTGCCCAGCCCTCGCCGGCGGTACCTCGCGTCCACCTCCACCGCGGTCAGCACGCCCAGCAGTGTTCCATTGTCCTGGCGAGCTACCGAGACCCGTCCTACCGCCACCGCCCGGCCGTCCCGGCGGATGCTGCCGAAGGCCTGCCACGGGGCCGACATCAGCAGCGTGCGGGCGATCGGCGGCAGATCCTGGCCGCGGTAACGGTACAGCCCGAGGAAGGCGGCGTCTGGCTCCGGGGCGAATCCGACCTCGGCCTGGCTCGCGGGCAGGGATATTGTATCCGCGAGCATGACGAAGGCGGGGCCGGGGCGCGGAAGCCAGCCCCGTTCGGTCAAATGATCTTCGAGACGGGCGGGACCGGCACCTTGGGGCAGGACGATCATGGGCCGCAGGTCCCGGCGGAGGTACCATCGCTCGACGGCCGTGACCGCCTCGGGCAGCGGGCAGCCGGGATCGCCGAGGGGCAGGGCGGAGTTGGCCCGGCCGGTGAAGCCGGCCGCCGCGCGGAGCTGCCACTCCCCCAGCGGCTCGACGTCGGGGGCCTGCCAGTGCCGGGCGGCGGCGCGTTCCAGTGCCTCGACGCTCAGCCCCTTTTTGTCACGGGGCCCCTTTTCGTCACGCGGCCCCCTTTTGCCACGGGCGTCAGGCATTCGCGGGCAGCGCCGTGCCGGGGCCGCGACGGCGCACCTTGACCAGGTCGCGGCGGTGCTCGGGGAGGGTGCGCTCGTCGGCGCCCTCGACGGTGAACCCCGCGTCGGCGATCATCTCCAGGTCACGGGCGCCGGCCTGGCCCTCGCTGGTCAGGTAGTCGCCGAGGAAGATCGAGTTGACGATGTGCAGGGCCAGCGGCTGCAGGCTGCGCAGGTGGATCTCGCGTCCGCCGGCCAGCCGGACCTCGGCGTCCGGGCAGGCGAACCGGACCATGGCCAGGATGCGCAGGCAGCGCTGCGGGGTCAGGCTCCACTCGCCGCCTAGCGGGGTGCCCTCGAACGGGATCAGGAAGTTGACCGGGACCGAGTCGGGGTCGAGTTCGGAGAGCGCGAGCACCACGTCGACGAGTTCGGTGTCGGTCTCGCCCAGGCCGGCGATCAGGCCCGAGCACGGGGACAGGCCGGCTTGCTTGGCCTTCCGCACCGTGTCGGCCCGGTCGGCGTAGTCGTGGGTGGTGCAGATACCCCGGTAATTGCTTTCCGCCGTGTTGAGGTTGTGGTTATAGGCCGTCGTGCCGGCCCGCTTGAGCTTCTCGGCCTGGCCGTCGGAGAGCAGGCCCAGGCAGGCGCATACCTCGACGTCGGGGTGCCGGTTCTTGAACTGCTCGATCGCGGTGGAAACGCGGGTGATGTCGGCGTTGTTGGGGCCGCGGCCGCTGGCCACCAGGCAGACCCGCTTGGCGCCCGCCTGGACGCCGGCCTAGGCGTTGCTGATGACCTCGTCGGGCTTAAGCCAGGTGTACTTCAGCACGCCGGCGGACGAGCCGAGCCGCTGCGAGCAGTAGGAGCAGTCCTCGGGGCACAACCCGGACTTGATGTTGACCAGGTAGTTCAGCTTGACCCGGCGGCCGAAATAGCGCCGCCGGACCTTGAAGGCCGCGGCCACCACGTCCATCAGCTCGTCGTCGCCGCTGCGCAGGACTTTCATGGCCTCGGCGCGGGTGGGCAGTTCCCGGGCCAGGGCCTTGGTGGTCAGCGGGTCAAGCCAGGTCATGGGGTCTCCTCGGCGGTGAAGCGATCAGGGACGGCCAGGCGGGAGTAGTGTCAGGCCATGCGGGTCGCGATCCTCGATGATTATCAGCAGGTTTCCCTCGCCAGCGCGGACTGGTCGGCGGTGCGCTCCCTGGGCCAGATCGACGTGTTCGCCCAGCATATCGAGCGGACGGAGGCGCTGGTCAGTGCCCTGGAGCCGTACGACGTGGTAGTGGCGATGCGGGAGCGTACCTACTTCGACGCCGAGCGGCTCGGCCAGCTGCCGCGGCTGCGGCTGCTGGTCACCACGGGCATGGGCAACGCGGCCATCGACCTCGCCGCCTGCGCCGCCCGGGGCGTGACCGTGTGCGGGACGGGCGGCATCGGGTCGGCGACGGTCGAGCTGACCTGGGGACTCATCCTCGCGTTGGTCCGGCACATCCCGGCGGAGGACCAGCGGCTGAAGCTGGCCGGGCGGGCTGGGGGCGCGGCCCTCGGGGCGAGCGGCGGCTGGCAGCAGACGGTCGGGACCGGCCTGGAAGGCAAGCGGCTGGGTGTGGTCGGCTTCGGCCGGCTGGGCCAGCAGGTGGGCAGGATCGGGCGGGCGTTCGGTATGCAGGTGGTGGCGTGGAGCCAGAACCTGGACGCGGCGGTCACGGCCGAGGAGCAGGTCGAGGCGGTCAGCAAGGAGGCACTGTTCTCCTCCGCCGACGTGGTGACCGTGCACTACAAGCTGAGCTCGCGTAGCTCCGGGATAGTCGGTGCGGCGGAGCTGGCGCTGATGAAGCCGTCCGCGTACCTGATCAATACCTCGCGGGGACCGCTGGTGGACAGCGCGGCGCTGGTGGCGGCGCTGCGGTCCGGGGCGATCGCGGGCGCGGCGCTCGACGTGTACGACGTCGAGCCGCTGCCGCTGGGCGATCCGCTGCGGTCCGCGCCGAACGTGGTGCTGACGCCGCACCTCGGCTACGTCACCGAGGAGACCTACCGGGTCTTCTACGGCGACGCGGCCGAGGACATCGTGGCGTTCGCTGCCGGCGCGCCGGTGCGGGTGCTTGGTGCTTCCTTAGGTTCTTGGTTTCTTCGTTCCTAGTTCGGGTCGCGGCCGGACAGGGCCAGTGCCTGCTGGAACGCGGTCGCGTCGTCTTTGGTCGTCACGGGTTCGGCGAAGCCGTCGTACTGGCGGAAGAGCTCGGCCTGCTTGTTAACCGTGTCATGGACGACCGCGGCGAGGGCGTCGGTGGCGTGGTACTCCTGGCCGGTGGCGTGAGCCACATCCCAGCCGTGCAGGGCCATCTCCATGATGAGCATGGCGCCGATGTCCGTGGCCGGGGTGGCGCTGCCCATCATGTCCCTGGTGCCTTCCCAGGCTTGCGGTTCACTCCAGGCGTCCACCGCCTTCTTGATCTGCTTCGCGTAGTCCGCGCGGAAGCCGGGGTCGGCGGTGAAATCCTTGCTCATCAGGTCCTCGGCGGCGCTCTCGCCGTGCGCCCGGCGCTCGGCCGAGTACGAGGTCCACAAGATCAGGTGATTGAGCAGGGTACGCAGGTCCCAGTCGCCGCACAGGCTGGGGTCGTCAAGGCTCTTCGTATCCGGGATGTTCTGCACCACACGGGCCGCCTCGGCCGCGGCGTCGGCCATCTCCGCGCTGAGATTCGTCTTTTCCATGTAGTCGACGCTATTGCGACCGGGGTCCCGCGGTCTTGAACAAACGCGACAGATTAGGCTTATGACGTGCCAGAAGCCGCCGCCGGGACCATGGGTCGCGGCGTCCTGCGCCCGGATCTCGCGGCGGCCCATTTCCGGCTGGACCGGCACCAGCCGTCGGACGCGCTGGCGCCGTTCGTGGACTACTACTGGATCCCGCGCTGGGACCTTCGCGGATCGCCCCCTTATGAGCAGGCGGTCCTGCCACATCCCAACGTGCACCTGGTCTTCGAGGCGTCCGGGGCCGGGATCTTCGGTGTGGACCGCAGGCTCTTCACCCGGTCGCTGTCCGGGCTGGGCCTGGCGTTCGGCGTACGGTTCCGGCCCGGCGGCTTCCGGCCGTTCTGGCAGGCGCCCATCTCCCAGCTGACCGACCGGGTGGTGCCGGCCGCGCGGATGTTCGGGTCGCGGGCGGAGAAGACGCGGCAGGCGATCATGCGGTCTTCGCTGTCCTTGAACGGCGGGGCGGCTTGGTCCTTGAACGGCGGGGCGGCTTGGGGCGGCGATCTGGACGAGGACGATGCGCGGATGATCGGGTTCGCGGAGTCGCTGCTGGGTTCGGTGCTGCCGGAGCGGGATCCGGTCGCCGAGCAGGTCGCCGCGCTGGTGTCGCGCATCACCGACGATCCCGGGTTGCGCCGGGTGGACGAGCTGTGCGTGGCTTCTGGTCTGTCGGCCCGCACGCTGCAGCGGCTGTTCGCCGACTACGTCGGGGTCAGCCCCAAGTGGGTGATGCGCCGGGCCCGGCTGCACGAGGCGGCGGAACACGCCGACAGCGGCGAGCCGGTCGACTGGGCCGGCCTGGCCTCCGACCTGGGCTACGCCGACCAGGCCCACCTGACCCGGGACTTCACGGTCACTATCGGAATCCCGCCGACCCGCTACGCTACGACGGCCGGTTCCCTGAACGGCTGAGCGTCTTCGCTGGTGCCGGCTTTGCCGGCTCCGGCTCCGGCCGGGACGGTACGGATGTTTGCTAGCGGCGGGCGGCCGACGGCGCCCTCCAGGGCTTGCGCGATCTCCCTGATGACCGTGGCCGGATCGCTTCGGAGTTGCCTGGGCGTGAAGCGCAGCACGACGATCTGGTACCTGGCTATGCGCCGGCCGCGGGCGAGCGTATCCGCGTGGTCCTGCGGGGACAGGTGCCATTCCTGCGAGTCCACCTCGATGGCGATGCCCAGCTCCGGCCACCAGCCGTCGGGCCGGGCGATGAAGGTCCCGTCGGCGGCGTACAGCGACGGGTTGAACAGCGGCATCGGCAGCCTTCCCTTGACCAGCAGATCCTTGAGATCCGCCTCCGCGGTTGACCGGATCCCCTCCGCCACGTCCGCCAGCGCCACCCGGAACAGGGCCGATCCCGATTTCTGGCCCCCGGTCAGCTCTGCGGCTAGTTCCGGTACCGGACAGCGGCCGCGCTGCACCGCGTCGGCGACGAGGGCCCGGACGTCCCTGAGGCTGACCATGCCGCGGGCGCCATCGGCGACGGCGCGCGGGAGAAGGGCGTACCGTACCGGTCCGGTCTGCCAGATCCGTTCGGGCATCCTGGTCGTGCGGTGCAGCCGGACGAATCCCGCGTCGCGACGCTTCCTCTCCGCGGGGACGAGGACGTCTATATGGTCCGGTATGGCCTTGCCGATGTGGTGACAGCGCAGCGCCGCCGGCCCCGTGATCACGCTGTCGTCACCCGCGTAAACGAGCGCGGCCATTTCCTCCTGCAACGTGGTAGGCGTCCCGGTCGCGGCCAGGTAGACGCCGGGCAGCAGGCTGCGCCACGGTCCGCCGGGCCGGAGCCGGTGGTGGAGCGCGTGTCTCGTCAAGCCGACGTCCAGCGCCTGCCTGCGGGTGATCACCTCGAGTTGCTGCTCCAAGATGCGGAATAGCGCATCCTGTTGATGCTGTGCGGATGAAGCCATGCCACACATGATGCGGAGCAGGTCTGACAAAACAGTGCGTGCTCGAGCCGATCCGGAATGTCTTCAGCGGCTCGCTGGCGGGAATGCAGGCGTGATCTGGGCGCGGGTTCCAGCCGGCTCAATGCTCCATCGATCCGGTGGTAGCCGGCTCAATGCTCCATCGAGCCGCCTCGTTCGGAGGCCAGCATGGGACTGAGGAGAGCTGTGGGACTGGCGGGGCTCATTGGGACTGCGCGGGGTGGGGTGCCTGGGCCTGCCCGGGGGTGGGGCCGGGCAGGTGGGGTCAGGCTTCTACTACTACGGGGATGATCATGGGGCGGCGGCGGTAGTTGTCGCTGACCCATTTGCCGACGATGCGGCGGGCTAGCTGGCTGAGCTGGTGGGAGTCGACGACGCCGTCGGCGGCCGCGGCGACCAGGGCTTCCTCGATCTTCGGCAGGACCTCACCGAAGGCGGCGTCGTCGATGCCGGATCCGCGGGCGTGGATCTCGGGGCCGGCCACCATCTTGCCGGAGCTGGAATCGACCACGATGACGACCGAGATGAAGCCCTCGTCGCCGAGGATGCGGCGGTCCTTCAGCTGCGATTCGGTGACCTCGCCGACGGTGAGGCCGTCCACGTAGACGTAGCCGCACTGGACCTTGCCGGCCACGCTGGCCTGGCCGCCGACCAGGTCGACGACCACGCCATCCTCGGCGATCACGATGTTGTTGTCGCGGACGCCGGCCTGGGCGGCGAGGTGGGCGTGGGCCCGCAGGTGCCGCCACTCGCCGTGGATCGGCATGAAGTTGCGCGGCCGGACCAGGTTCAGCACGTAGAGCAGCTCGCCGGCCGGGGCGTGGCCGGACACGTGCACCAGGGCGGAGGCCTTGTGCACCACCCGGGCGCCGAGCCGGGTGAGCCCGTTGATCACCCGGTACACCGCGGTCTCGTTGCCCGGGATCAGCGAGGAAGCCAGGATGACGGTGTCGCCGGCGGCGATCCTGATCGGGTGGTCGCGGCCGGCCATCCGGGACAGCGCCGACATCGGCTCGCCCTGCGAGCCGGTGGAGATCAGCACCACGTCGCCGGGCGGCATCTCCTCCGCCTCGCGCAGCTCCACCAGGAGGCCGCCGGGCACCCGCAGGTAGCCGAGCTCGCGCGCGACGCCCATATTGCGGACCATGGACCGGCCCACGAAGGCGACCTTGCGCCGGTGCTTGACCGCGGCGTTGAGCACCTGCTGCACCCGGTGCACGTGCGAGGCGAAGCAGGCCACGATGATGCGCTGGCTGGTGTGGCTGAAGATCTCGTCGAGGACCGGCGCGATGTCGCGCTCCGAGGTCACCACGCCGGGCACCTCGGCGTTGGTCGAGTCGGCCATCAGCAGGTCGACGCCCTCGGTGCCGAGCCGGGCGAACCCAGCGAGATCGGTAAGCCGTCCGTCCAGAGGGAGTTGGTCCATCTTGAAGTCGCCGGTGTGCAGCACGACGCCCGCCGGGGTGCGGATGGCCACCGCGAGCGCGTCCGGGATCGAGTGGTTGACGGCGAAGAACTCGCAGTCGAACGGGCCGAACGAGCTGTGCCCGCCCTCCGCCACCTCGACGGTAGCCGGGTCCAGGCGGTGCTCGGCCAGCTTGCTCTTCACCAGGGCCAGGGTCAGCTTGGAGCCGACCAGCGGGATGTCCTTGCGCTGCCGGAGCAGGTAGGGGACCGCGCCGATGTGGTCCTCGTGCGCGTGCGTGAGGACGAGCGCCTCGACCTGGTCCAGGCGTCCCTCCAGGTAGCCGAAGTCCGGCAGGATCAGGTCCACGCCGGGCTGGTCCGGGTCGGGGAACAGGACGCCGCAGTCCACGATGAGCAGGCGGCCCCGGTATTCGAAGACCGTCATGTTCCGGCCGATTTCGCCGAGGCCGCCGAGTGCGACGATGCGCAGGCCGTTGCGGGGAAGGCGGGCGGGCAGGGCGAGGTCGGGATGCGGGTGACTCAAGACGTCATCTCCGCCGTCCCGGGCAGCTTCACGCCGCCCGCGGTGAGGTCCGCTATGAGCTGCTGTCTTTCCGCTTCGGTGGCCGCGAGCAGCGGGCCGCGGACCGCGCCGCCCGGCTGGCCGAGCAGGTCGAGCGCGGCCTTGGTCATCACCGCGCCCTGGTTGCGGAACAGCCCGTCGTAGACCGGGATGAGGTCGTAGTGGAGCTGGCGGGCCCGGGCGACGTCACCGGCCCCGAACGCGTCGATCATCTCGCGCAGCCGGTCCCCCGCCACGTGGCCGACCACGCTGACGAAGCCGGCCGCGCCGAGGGAGAGCCACGGCAGGTTCAGCACGTCCGTGCCGCAGTAGTACACGAGGTCGGTGCGCGCCAGCACGTGCGCGGTGGCGGCCGGGTCGTCCTTGGCGTCCTTGACGCCGATGATCCGCGGGTGGGCAGCCAGCCGGATCAGGGTTTCGGTGGCCACGGCGGCGGCGGTCCGGCCGGGGATGTCGTAGATGAGCACCGGCAGCCCGGTGGCGTCCGCGACCGCGGTGAAGTGAGCCTCGAGCGCGGGCTGGGGCGGCTTGCTGTAATACGGGGTGACCACCAGGAGGCCGTGGACGCCCACTCGTTCGGCTGAATGGGCTAGCTCGATGGTGTGGGCGGTCGCGTAGGTGCCGACCCCGGCCACGATCTTGGCCCGTGAGCCCACCGCGTCGAGCACCACCCGGAGCAGCCGCTCCTTTTCCGCGTCGGTCGTGGTGGGCGATTCGCCCGTGGTGCCGTTGATCACCAGGCCGTCGTTGCGCATGTCGGTGACCAGGTAGTCGGCCAGGCGGGCGGCCCCGTCGAAGTCAACGCTCCCGTCTGGGTTCATGGGGGTGATCATCGCTGTCACCATCTGGCCGAAGGGAGCCGGATTCGTCGTCATACCCGAACGCTACCCGCTACCAGGTGCACTGAGTAGGCGGCTTACCGTCGGCCTGGTGAGAAATCCCGCCACCCCCTGGCCCCGCAGGGTTCGCGGTCAAGGGGCCAGGGGGCCGAGGGGACGTACTCCCCAGGGGAGCGGGGGGAATCTGGGGGCGTCCCC
>JAJKHX010000319.1 GCA_021154785.1 Nocardiopsis sp. | reverse complement strand
CAGGCAGGCCGGGTCGGCGCGCAGTGCGTACCCGCCCGCGTCCACGGCGGCCAGGCTGGCCCCTGGTACCTTCGCCGTCATGGAACTGCTCGAAGTCGCTGCCGGACCGAACCGCATGGTCACCTTCGACGGCCGTGTCCTGGAGGTCTTCGGAGGGTCCGTGCGGCGCTTCCACGTCAAGCTCCTATCGGTAACTGTGTCCGGCCCCGACAAGCACAGGAACCGCAACGTAGTCCTCCGCCAGGCAGGCATAGAGAATTCCCTCCCGGTCGATGAGCCGGCCTACGAGCGGCTTCAGTCGCTGCTGGCGGCCCTGAAGAGCGCAGGAGTCCCTGTCGTCGGCTGAATTTAGCCCAGTGCGAGACGCAGACTGCACAGCACGCCGCGGATGGCAAGTGCCGTGCGGCGGCTCGTTACCGCTTGATGAACCGGACCGCTATGTGGCCCGCGGACGCTCGCCGCTGTCCGCGACAATATGCGCGGGTTCTGTGGTGCGATGCCGATCCGGAGCGCCGACGCGCGTTGGGCAACGTCAGGCAAACCTGGCCGCTGGTTCGTAAAGCCGGACGTAATCGATCAGCATCGTCTGCGGGAAGGTCACTGACTCATCTGGCGGCACCGAGGCGGTGCCGCCGACGGCAACGTTGACCAGCAGGAAGAATTCGTGGTCAAAGACCCAGGGTTTCCCGTTTAGGTCAGCAGGGGTCACGGCGTGATACAGGTCATCGTTGACGTACCAGCGGATCTGGCCGGCGTCCCAGGCGACCGAATACACGTGAAAGCCGCGGCCCAGCGATGGGCCAACCGCATGCGACGCGCTGATGCCGCCCCGCCCGGAATATCCGGGCCCATGGACGGTCCCGTGTACCGCCGCCGGGCCGGTGCCGAAGTGCTCCATGACATCAATCTCACCGCACCCCGGCCAGCCGACCCGGCCGATGTCCTGGCCGAGCATCCAGAACGCGGGCCAGATCCCGCGCGCACGCGGGATCTTCATCCGCACCTGAACCAGTCCGTACCGCAGCGACACCCGGTCCCTGGTGATCAGCCGCGCGGAGGTATACCCGCAGCCGCCGTACCGGCGGCGAGCCAGTTCCGGGTCAGCCCGCCGGACCGTGACGGCCAGGTTCCCGTCCCCGTCCAGGGCGGCATTGCCGGGCTCGCCGGTGTAGTACTGCAGTTCCGGGTTGCCCCCCCCGGACCCGCCGATCTCGGCCTGCCAGGTCCCCCTGTCCGGCGGGGTTCCCCGGGCGCCATCGAACTCATCAGACCACGCCAGGCGGTACGCGCCTCCGTCAATCGGGCTGCCCACGCGCGCCTCCCAGCTCCTGCCCGGCACCCAGCGCCCAGCGCCTGTGACCCGCCGACAGCCACTACGCTAACGACACTCACCTATGCCAGCCATCGGTAATGCCAGGCGTCGCCCAACGCGGCATGAGCGTGCGTTCTGAGCGCAGGATGGTGATGCATAGTTATGCGGAATGACCGACCGCTTTGTGGGTGGGACATGGATTGCCGACCGCCCAGGTGGTTTTCTAATCTCCTGGGGGATCCTGGAGCATGAGCCAATTGGTCAGGAGGCTCGCGTCGTTCGTCGCATGGCAATAAAGGCGGAATGAGCCTCGTGGAACAGGGCGGATAGTGAAGCCACCGCCTTGGTCGATGACAGCCGTGACCACGGTGCCATCTGCCGTGCGCACCTCCAATCGGCCCGTGCCGGGAGGTACGAGCTGTCCGAGAACGGCGTCGACGGTCACCTCGATCTCAAGAGTGAGTTCCCCGGCTGTGAACGTCAGGTAGCGCAGGCTCGCTGGCTCAGAGCGCGCGCCAGCCAATTCCGCCTCTGCACCTTCGAAGACCGAGTCATAGGTGAGGCTGGCGAGTTCGGCGTCGATGTCGCGCCACGAGAAAGCTGCCTTGCCTATCGCGATAAATTCCGCGGGCATGCTGCCCTCGGATCGGAGCGCCTCACCGAGGGCAGCAAGAAGCTGGTCGTCGTCCTTCTACCACTGCTGGGACATTTGCGTCAGCTCCTCATGGTGTCCTGGTCTAACCGCTGATCAGCGCGGCCGGCGCAGGGCAACGGCGGAGCGCGTCGAGGCATCCGCGGCGCAACGGCGCGATATCAGCCACCGCGATACCTAGAGTCGCGCTGACCTCAGCGCAGGGGACCAGAGGATCTGCGGTCAGCATCGCTAGCAGGTGGTGGCACTGCGGCGATAGCGTGGCGAAGGCTTCGCGCAGCGCGGCATCACGTTCCGCGATGAAGAGCCAGTGTTCTGCCGGTGCCAGCCGGTCGTCGGGCGCGGTCTGGGGGCCGGATGAGCTGGCCGAACGTTTGCGGGCACGGAGAACTCTGCTGCACTCGTTGTGTGTCATATCGGCCAGCCAGCTTGTCGCGCCGCCGGTTCACCCAAGGTGTCGATCTGTTCAACTAGCCGGAGCCAGACGCTCTGGCCAACATCGCCTGTGTCCTGGCGGCTGAGCCCGTGCCGACGGCAGATGGACCAGACGACCGGAGCGCACCGCTCCACGAGCCTGTCCCAGGCCCGCTTGTCGCCGTTCCTGGCGCGGGTCACCAGATTGCTCAGCAGCGGCTCATCCGGCATCATGGCCGTGTCCTGCCCTAGGTGGCCGGCAGAACGCAGCCGGTCTCACGAACCAGGTTTCGTGTACGGGCGGATATCGTCCTCGGGTGACTCGGAAATACATGCCAGTGCTTGCCGGGCGTCACGCCGGCCGGGCCGGATCTTGGCCGCTACTGCGCCACTTACAGCCGCGGCCGCAAAGGACGTCCCATCCCAGTAGGCAAACCCGTTGCTGAACGTCACCGTCGGACTCCCCTGCGAAGGAGAGGCCAGCTTGACCTCGCCCGTCAGATAGGTGCTCTCGACATCCACCCCTGGCGCGGTCATGTCAACCCACGGTGTCTGCGGGCTGAACGGTGCAAGGTTGTTCCCGTCCGTGGCGCCAACCGCGATGACCTCGTCGACGGCCGCGGGCCACACCGGCGTCCTCGAGGTCAGGCCCCTGGTCCAGGGAGCGTCTGCCAGGGTACCTTCCGCTCGCAGCTCGTCGATGTCTCCGTGATTTCCCGCGGCCGCCACGAGCAGGATCTCGGCGCTGACCAGGCTCACCGCCCTGGCCAGCACCAGCGGCGGCTCGCCGTCGTCGGTGTAACAGCCAAATGACAGGTTCAAAATGTCAACTCCGGAGCCGATGAACCCCGCCATGTCCCTCGCCACGTCCCAGGCTCTTCCGATAGCCTTCTCGTTCAGCACCGGGCGGATGACGAGCTCGGCGCCTGGTGCCCTGCGCAGGATCAGCCCGGCGATAAATGTCGCATGCCCCGCCGATGCGGGCCGTGGTGAACTTCCGGCGGCGGGAACCTGGAGCAGGTCATTGGCTGCCGCGACGTATCCTCCGGCGAGCCACTCATTCGGGTACAGCCGGGTGTCGAGCACGCCAACCCGCACGCCCTGACCGGGCCTGGCCGCGCGCCCTGGCCACCCCTGCGGCGCAGCGCTGGGGCCGGGAGCCGGGGCGCTGGTTCCGCGGTTCGCGCCGGACCTGGCCCTGGGATCGCCCCGTCCGCCGAAGTGAGGGTCGCCCTGACCGCCGCCACCTACATAAGGGAGCCCCCGGACGGGGTCGAGCACGCGGTTCTTCCCGATGGTCGGAACCCAGCCGGCGTAGGCGGACCGGAAGTGCTCGCGCAACCAGCCGATGAGCAGATCGAGGTCGGAGCGTTCGATTTCTCCCGGCGGGGCTGCGGGCCGCCTCGCCTGGGTCACGCGTCCGACTAGCGCGCTATCGTCCCTGCGTAGCGTCGCCGCGCAGGCGGCAAGATCCTGCAGCGTGAGAAGCGCCAGGCCAAGCCGTTCGTCGCGCTGCTCATCGGCCACGTCAACCCCGCGGTCTCTCAGCGCGCCGCGTACCGCCGCGAGATCAGGAATCGCTACTACGAGCTGGTTCTCCTCATATGTCTCGAGCACGCCCTGCTTCATGGGTCTAGCCCTCTCGTCATAGCCGTGACGATGTCCGCTCAGCCTTCCGGAGGCGGCAGCGAGCGCATCTGATACAACCTGCACCCTTTTACGGGACCTTTGTCCTCGACAACCCCGGCCAGTCTGTGGGTTACTCGCCTTGTACATGACCACCACCCTGGCCGACAAGGCACGTGAGGCGCTCCGGCTGGCAGATGCAGACCCAGGCCAGTCGGCAGCGCTTGCTGTCGTAGTGGCCGCGCAGGCGAGGGCTGCTCACGACCTCGCGACGGCCGCCGTCGCTGAACGCGCTCTGGGGCTTGCTGCCTTGCATACAGACAGTGCTGCTGCTGCGATGCGGCATCTGCGGGCGGCGGTTACGCTGGGACGCCGTGCCCAGTCGCCCAGTCTGGCGGCGGAGGCACGGATGACGCTTGCCTACGTGCTGAACGGGCAGGGGCGGGCACGACAGGCGCTCCGTGAAATCAACGCCGCGATGCAAGACCTCGACGGCGTCCAGCGCGCGCGCGCCGAGGCACAGCGCGGCGCGATCTTGCAACTCCTCGGCCAGGGCGAGGAGACACTGGCCAGCTACCGCCGTGCCCTGCCGGCGCTCCGTCGGGCAGGCGATCATGTGTGGGTCCAGCGGGTGCTGTCCAACCGGGCGGTCGTCTTCGGTTACCAGAACGAGTTCACGGCAGCGGTGAAGGACCTGCGGGAGGCTGAAGTTCTCTGCGATCAGCACGACTTGGGCCTTTCAGCTGGATTCGTGCGGCAGAACCTTGGCTGGATAGAAACCCTCCGCGGGGACATACCAGCCGCCCTCAGTCATCTCGACGTGGCGGAGCAGCGGTTCCGGGCACTCGGCTCACGGCTGGGATTCATTCTCGCCGACCGCAGCGAACTTCTCTTGTCAGTACGCCTGCTGTCAGAGGCTCGGCAAACAGGCGAACAAGCCGTGCGGCAGATAGAGCGCGAGGGTCAGCAGATCGTGCTCCCGGAGGCACGACTGATACTCGCCCGGGCCGCCGCGCTCGACGGCGACAACGCCTACGCGGTGAGCCAAGCGCGGCGCGCAGTCAGTGAATTCGCCCGCCAGCAGCGGCCGCACTGGACCGCGCTGGCCCGGTTCGTGCTGCTCTCATCGCGGCTCAGCGAGGACGGCCCGCCGCAGGTCACGGTGCGGCAGCTGGAGCAGGCAGCGGATGCCCTGACGGCCACTGGCTGGGCTGTAGCGGCACTGGAAGCACGGCTGCTCGCAGGCAAGCTTGCCATTGACCACGACGGACAGAGCGAGGGCTGTCGGCTCTTGGGGCAGGTCAGCCAGCGCCGCAGGCGGGGACCAGCCTTGCTGCGAAGCCGCGCGTGGTACGCCGAGGCCCTGATACGGCTAGCGAACGGAAACGCCCGCAGTGCCGCCCGGGCGGCTCGCAGTGGGCTGCGTGTCCTGGACGAGTACCGGGCCACCCTCGCAGCAACCGACCTGCGGGCCTACGCAGCAGGGCACAGGAGCGAACTGGCCGCCCTGGGCCTGCGTATCGCAATCACCAGCGGACACGCCGACCGTGTCCTGATGTGGGCAGAAGAGGGCCGCGCCCGTCATCTGCTGTCCCGGCCGGCCCGCCCGCCAGAAGATCCAGAGCTCGCAGCGGCACTAGGGCACCTCCGGGTGACCATCGCCAAGATCGAGGAATTGCGGCACGCGGGGCGCCGCAGCGCCGACCTGGCCGGCCGCCAGGCTGCGCTCGAACGCCAGATCCGCGACCATTACCGCCGGCAGCCCCACAGCGGGGTCGCAGACCCCACCCCGGCGGTCTCACTGGCCAACCTTGCCGCCGCGCTGGGGGAGGCCGCACTCGTGGAGTTCATGCAGCTTGATGGCGAGTTGCATGCGGTGACGGTGGTGGATGGCCGGGCCCGACTGCAGCACGTCGGCACGTTTGACCCGCTACGAAACCTTATAGACCACACTGCATCGGCCCTGCGCAGGCTAGCGCGCCACCACGTCAGCGAGGCCAGCAAGGCCGCGGCCGTCACCATGCTCCGCTATGCCGCCGGACAACTGGACACCACCCTGCTCGACCCGCTCGCGGGCCAAGTCGACGGCAGGCCTCTGGTCGTAATCCCGACGGGCTCGCTTCAGTCACTGCCATGGTCCCTCCTGCCGTCGTGCATGGGCCGGCCCGTCACGGTGGCGCCGTCAGCGGCACTGTGGTATGCCGCCCACTGCCGGAAGTCACCGCGGCGACGGCAAGTCACTATCGCAGCCGGCCCCGGCCTGCCAGGCGCCCGCGACGAGGCCGAGGCCGTGGCCGCCATTTACCGGACTACAGCCCTCCACGGCTCCTCCGCGACGGTACAAGCGGTAACCGCAGCGCTGCATCGGGCCGACCTGGTGCACCTAGCGGCACACGGGCGTGTCCGCGCCGACAATCCCCTGTTCTCTTCGCTGAGGCTAGCCGACGGGCCACTCACCGTCTTTGACATGGAACGGCTGGACCGAGTGGCCCCGATGGTGGTACTCGCGGCATGCGACAGCGGCCGGCCGGTGGTATGCGCCGGTGACGAGCTGCTCGGATTCAGCGCCACCTTGCTGGCGCTTGGCACCCATCAGCTCATCGCGTCCGTGGTGCCCGTTCCTGATGTCGAAACCGCCGCGTTGATGATCGCTTTCCACCGGCAATTGGCAGCTGGCCATGGCGCTGCCAGCGCATTGAGCCAGGCTCAGCGGAAACTCGCTGACGGCGAGAGTAGGGCGATGGCCGCGGCCGCGGGCTTCATCTGCATCGGCGACGGCATGAAGGCAAACGCCACGCCATCTACTAACCAGCAAATTACCTCGGACAGAAGAACTAAAGATTGATGACGCGGCAAGACGTGAGTGCCAGAACTGACAGCTTTGTATTATTCAGGATCTGAAATTGGTCGTGCTGTGCAACGCAGAGTCGGCAGGGCCGGCTATGCGAACAATGAGCCCTCAGCCTGCCGTTGCCGCTACCGATGGCAGCATGCGGGTAAACTTATAAGCGACATCCTCTATTCGGCAATGCAGGGCGTCTCCCGGAGTTTTGAGTCCGGGAGACGCAGGCTGGGTCAGGTGCCGGAGGCCATGAAGGCTGCGAGGAGTTATTGGGGTGGCGGTCCCGGTTCTGCCGGGTGAGTGTCGTCAAGTTGTTTGGCCCCACTGATCGGCGTGAATTTCGGCCCCGGGTGAGCGGTATCGGGTTAGCTGGGTTTTCTGCTGCGGCTGGTGGTTTTGCTGGTGCGGAGCCGGTAGGGCTGGGTGCCGGTCTCGAGGATGTGGGCGTTGAAGGTGACCCGGTCGACGATCGCGGCGACCAGGCGGGGTCGGTGGAGGGCTTGAACCGGCGGATCTCTTGCATCGACCGGATGTACAGCTCCAGGTGCGGCCGCTTCGCGGTCAGCGGGTCCAGGCCGCGCTCGGCGCACCAGGCCAGGTAGCAGCGCAGGTCTGATTCGGTGTGCTCGCGCGAGGAGCGCTTGAAGCCGGCGAGCAGCTCAAGAACCACATCGCCGTACTGCACGACGCCCTCATCAAAAGCAGCCACAAGCAACTCGGCGAGCGGCCAGGCCAGCTCGGCGGCTTCGACCTCACCGTCATCATGGAACGCGTCCTGGGCACCACCAGCGTCACCATCGCCCTCGACGGCGCGCCCGGCGCCGAACTGCGGATGGAACCCGCCGACATCCGGGCGCACGACCCCGGCAAGCTCATCGTCCGCCTCGAAGGCCGCCTCGCCGGACTGGAATCCCTCAAGACCCGGACCCTCACCGACATCGACCGGCTGACCACGGAAGCGGGCCGCGCCCGCGACGACCTGGACAAGCCCTTCACCCAGACCGACCAGCTCGCAGCCGCACGCGAGCGAGTCCGGGGGGTCGACGAGAAGCTCAAGCGCGAAGCGGCGCCGCCGCGCCAGGACGCGGACTGGCCAGCTAGAACGCTCCAGAACCCCGACGACGCTGGCTGGCTGGCTGCGGCAGCGATGCACGACGCCGCGGCCATGGCCGGGATGATGCCCGGCTCCTCGGTCGCCGTGCTCACCCATCACAGGCAGTCGCAGGAGCGCGTCCAGGCTGCACACCGCGACTTCCCCGAGAGCAATCCGCTGGCAGCACCCGCGGCGGACGGACCACCCGCACCGAAGCCGCTATCACAGCCCGCCCAGGCTCCTGGCCCCAGGCTGTAGGGTGGCGCCGCCTGTGGTTACGCGTCCGCTCGCCATCAGCATCTTGCGCCACTTATCGTGAGCACGGTCATGGCAGCCTCCTGCCGCGTCAGCGACAAGATCGTGAGGGGTCTGCGCGTCATGGGGAACATCGGATCATCGAGTTCCTCCCTGCCGATTAGGAATGCCTACTGAAATGATAGGTATTCCAAGGCTTGGCCACGCATAAGGCCTGGTTCGGGGTGGCCATGGGGCGGCGGGGCTTGGGGGCCGGGTTCCGCACGAACCGCAGTGCTGAGCGTGGCGGCCGCCGTTCGTAGAGACGGCCTGCTGGCAGCTGGCCGGGCGGTTGACCCCGCTCAGTCGCTGCAGGTTGACCTGCTGGAGCCCGTATGGCCGGTGAGAGTCTGTTGGCGCATTACAGGCCGCCCTGGAGGCGTGGCATTACGGGTAGGACACTGACCGTAGCCTTGCTCATGACGGGTCTTATCTGTCGTCGGCTGGCGAGGCAGGGACTTGTCTGTCGGCTGGGGAGTAGCAGGTGGGGTGGAGAAGCCTGGCATTCTCTGGCTGATGCGTGGCTGAGGAGATGATCAGTGCCAATCGCGCTGCTCGAGACGAAGTTGTATGTCCCGAGGCCGCGGGGTGGTCTGGTGCTGCGTCCGCGGTTGAGCGAGCGGCTGCACTGGGGGACGGCGTCGAAATTGGTGCTGGTTTTCCGCACCTGCTGGTTTCGGCAAGACGACGCTGCTTACCGAATGGCTTGCGGCGAGGCCGGGTGCGCTGGTCGGTGAGCGGTTGGCGGCGTGGCTCTCGCTCGATCGGGGCGACAATGATCCGGCGGCCTTCTGGGTCTATCTGATCGCTGCATTGCGGACGGTGGCATCCGGGGTAGGCGAGAATGCGCTGGCCCTGCTGGACGCGCCGCGGCCGCCCCCGATCGAAACGGTGCTGACCACGCTGCTCAACGACCTGGGCGCCGTGGCCGCCGAGATCGTGCTGGTGCTCGACGACTATCACGTCATCGACGCGCGCGAGGTGCAGGACGGGATGGCGTTCCTGCTCGACCATCTGCCTCCGCGGCTGCATGTGGTGATCGCCAGCCGGGCCGATCCGGCGTTGCCGCTGGCCCGGATGCGGGCGCGCGGTGAGCTGGCCGAGATTCGCGCGGCCGAGCTGCGCTTTACCGCTGATGAGGCCGCGGCGTACCTCAACGAAATGATGGGCCTGCGGCTGACGGCGCGGGACGTGGCAGCGCTGGAGGGGCGCACCGAGGGCTGGATCGCCGCGCTCCAGCTGGCGGCGCTGTCGATGCAGGGGCGAGACGACGTCACCAGCTTTATCGCCGGTTTCGCGGGCGATGACCGTTACGTCGTGGACTACTTGGCCGAGGAGGTGCTGGCGCGTCAGCCCGATCGTGTCCAGGCCTTCTTGCTGCAGACCTCTATCCTGAGCCGGCTGAGCGGCCCGCTGTGCGATGCCGTCACCGGGCAGGGTGGCGGCAAGGCCATGCTGGAGGCGCTGGATCGGGGGAACCTGTTCCTGGTCTCGCTGGATGACCGCCGCCGGTGGTATCGCTACCACCATCTGTTCGCAGACGTGCTGCAGGCGCGGCTGCTGGACGAGCAGCCAGGCCAGGTGCAGGGCTTGCACCGGCGGGCGAGCGAATGGCACGAGCGGAACGGCGAACTGTCCGAGGCCATCCGCCACGCGCTGGCCGCCGGGGATTTCGAGCGGGCGGCCGGCCTGGTCGAGCTGGCGACCCTGGCGATGCGGCGGACCCGGCAGGAGGCCAGGCTGCGTGGCTGGCTCGAGGTGCTCCCCGACGAGGTGGTCCTGGTCAGGCCGGTGCTCAGTGCTCAGTTTGCCGGTGTCTTGCTGATAAGCGGCGGGCTCGAGGGGGTCGAGGACCGGCTGCGGGATGCCGAGCGGTGGCTGGAGCCAGCGACAGGCCACCGCGAGGGACCCCAAGAAACTTCCGCAGAGATGGTCGTCGCCGACGAGGAGGAATACCGCCGTCTCCCTGCGACGATCGAGCTGTACCGCGCCGGGCAGGCTCTGGCCCGGGACGACGCACTCGGGACCATCAGGCATGCCCAGCGGGCGATCGACCTTGCGCTTGAGGACGACCATCTTTGCCGGGCTTCGGCAGCGGCGTTGCTGGGGCTGGTGTACTGGGGCAGCGGGGATTTGGAGGCTGGGCATCGGGGATACTCGGCCTGCGTGGAGGGCCTGCGGCGCGCCGGGTTCGTCGCTGACATCCTGGGCTGCTCGATCGCGCTGGCGGACATCCGGAGCACGCAAGGCCGCCTCGGCGAGGCGGTGCGCACCATCGAGCAGGCGCTGCAGCTCGCAGGTGAGCAAGGCGGGCCGGTGCTGCGGGGAACCGCGGACATGTACGTGGGCATGAGTGAGATCGCCCGTGAGCGCAATGACCTGCATGCCGCCACCCAGCTTCTGCAGCGCAGCCAGGAACTCGGCGAGCACACCGGGTTGCCGCAGAACCCTTACCGCTGGCGGGTGGCGATGGCCCGGGTGCGGGAGGCCGAAGGAGATCTGTCAGGCGCGCTCGACCTGCTCAACGAGGCGAAGCGCCTTTATGTGAGTGACTTCTTCCCGAACGTGCGGCCGGTCCCCGCAGTGAGGGCAAGGGTCTGGATCGCGCAGGGCAGCCTCGGTGAAGCGCTCGGCTGGGCGCGTGAGCAGGGCCTGTCTGTTGATGACGACCTCAGTTACCTGCGCGAGTTCGAGCACATCACCCTGGCCAGGCTGCTCCTGGCGCGGTACCAGGGCGAGCGTGCGGAGCCTTCCCTCCAGGAGGCTGCCCGGCTCTTGGAGCGCCTTCTGCTGGCAGCGGAAGCGGGGGGCAGGACGGGACGCGTTATCGAAATCCTGGTGCTGCGGGCGCTGGCGCATCAGGCGCTCGGAGACAACCCGGCTGCGCTTGGCTTCCTGGACCGCGCGGTGACGCTGGCCGAGCCAGAGGGCTATGTCCGGGTCTTCGCGGATGAGGGGCCGCCGGTGGCCTCCATGCTGAGAGCGGCCGCGAAACAGGGGACCAGGCGGGATTATCTCCGCCGGCTCCTGGCCGCTGTGAGCGGGACCGAGGACAACGGCCCCAGGGAACAGGGCCTGATCGAGCCACTGAGCGAACGCGAGCTCGACGTGCTGCGGCTGCTCGGAAGCGAGCTGGACGGCCCGGCCATCGCCCGTGAGCTCATGGTGTCCCTGAACACTGTGCGGACGCACACCAAGAACATCTACGCCAAACTCGCAGTGACCAACCGCAGGGCAGCGGTCCGCCGAGCCGCCGAGCTCAACCTGCTGCCGCGGACCCATAGCTCCCGGCCCTGATGCGGGCTGCCCTTCCAGTTACCGCGCTTTGCCGCCTGAATCACCACATCAATCACCAGGTGTGGTGATGCCTGCTCACCACATCCGCTCATAGCTTCCCAATTAGACCAAGGAACGTTCGCAACGCCCGGCAAAAAACCAGCCAGTCGGGCACCAGCAAGGGGAGCACCATGAGCGCGATATCGCCCGGCCGCCAGCACGCTGGATGGTACGAGATCCGCGTCAGGGGGCACCTCGACGCCCGGTGGGCCGCCTGGTTCGACGGGCTGACCCTCACCCACGGCAGCGACGGCACCACCATCATCGAAGGCCCGGTAGCCGACCAGGCGGCGCTGCATGGATTGCTCCAGAAAATACGCGACCTGGGCCTGCCTCTTATCTCGGTCAACCACATCGCCCCGGACCATCCTGAGGCGCCCGCCGCCGGGGCCCGGTAACCCAGCAGCTTCACGAAAAGGAGACCGACATGGCCACCACCGTCCGAGCCTCAGCAACCAAGCCACCGGCGAAAGGAGTCCCGATGAGCCCGACGAGGAAGACCGCGCTCGTCGCGGGCGTCTTCTACCTGATCACCTTCATCTCGATCCCCACGCTCGCCCTCTACGGGCCCGTGCGCGACGACCGGACCTACATCCTCGGCGCCGGACCCGACACACGCGTCCTCATCGGCGCCGCCCTCGAGATTGTCGTCGCCCTGGCCTGCATCGGCACCGCCGTCACGCTGTACCCGGTGGTCAAGCCGCAGAACGAAGGCACCGCGCTGGGCTTTGTCGCCGCCCGCGTCCCTGAGGCCAGCATGATCTTCGCCGGCGTCGTGAGCCTGCTTTCGCTGGTGACCTTGCGACAGGGCCTGGGGGCAGCGGCCGGAGCAAACGCGGCCGCGCTCGTCACCACCGCCGCCTCGCACGTCGCCGTCTACAAGTGGACGTTCCTGCTCGGGCAGACCCTCATGCCAGCCATCAACGCCCTGCT
>JAJKHX010000318.1 GCA_021154785.1 Nocardiopsis sp. | reverse complement strand
GATCTGAGTCAGCATCCGCACCTTCGGCCGGTTCGCGGGACGGCGGGCCGTGGTAGCGGTGGGGCCGAAGGTGCGGATGCTGACTCGTGGGGATATCAGGGAGCTGGCCGGGCGGCTGGGGGTGCGGCCATCGAAGCGGCTCGGGCAGAACTTCGTCGTCGAGGCGGGGACGGTGCGCCGGATCGCGGCGCTGGCCGAGCTGACGCTCGATGACGCGGTGCTCGAGGTAGGGCCGGGGCTCGGCTCGCTCACGCTCGCCCTGCTGGAAGCGCTGCCGGTTCCAGCCGGGACGATCCCGCCGGACGCGGCCGGACCGGGCGGGCAGGTGGTGGCCGTGGAGATCGACCCGGTGCTGGCCGCCGAGCTGCCCCGGACGGTCGCCGCCCGGGCGCCGGACCTGGCCGGCCGCCTGGCCGTGGTCAGCGCGGACGCGCTGCGCATATCCGGTCCCGACCTGCCCGCGGCGCCGTCGGCGCTGGTGGCGAACCTGCCGTACAACGTGGCGGTGCCGGTGGTGCTGCACCTGCTGGCCGCGCTGCCGTCGCTGCGGCGGGGGCTGGTGATGGTCCAGGCCGAGGTGGCGGACCGGATGTGCGCCGGGCCCGGCTCCCGGGTGTACGGCGCGCCGTCGGCCAAGCTGGCCTGGTACGCGGCGGTACGCCCGGCCGGGCCGGTGCCGCGCAGCGTGTTCTGGCCGGTGCCGAACGTGGATTCCCGGCTGGTCGCCTTCACCCGGCGCGACCCGCCGGACAGCCCGGCGGCGCGCGAGGAGGTGTTCGCGGTCATCGACGCGGCCTTCCAGCAGCGGCGCAAGACGCTGCGGGCCGCGCTGGCCGGCTGGGCCGGCTCGGCCGCGGAGGCCGAACGGCTGCTGCGGGCGGCCGGACTCGATCCGGGTGCGCGCGGAGAAGCGCTCGATGTCGGCGAGTTCGCCCGGCTCGCGGCGGCGCAGCGGTCAGAACCGCGTACGATTTGACCATCGTGACCGGGCTTACCGTGCGGGTTCCCGCCAAACTCAACCTCCAGCTCGCGGTGGGGCCACCGCGACCTGACGGCTACCACGACCTGGTGACGGTCTTCCACGCCGTCTCGCTGTTCGACGAGATCACCGCCGAGGCGGCCGGGCAGGACGGGGTCTCGGTCAGCGGCGAAGGCGCCGACCGGGTGCCGGGCAACCGGGACAACCTGGCGCTGCGGGCGGTGGCCGCGCTGCGCGCGGCGGTCGCTCCCCGGACCGCCGGCGGCGTGCACATCACCATCGCCAAGCGGATCCCGGTGGCGGCCGGGCTGGCCGGCGGCAGCGCCGATGCGGCCGCCGCCCTGGTCGCCTGCAACGAGCTGTGGGGCACCGGGATCGGCCAGCCGCAGCTGCTCGAGATCGCCGCCCGGGTGGGCAGCGACGTGGCCTTCGCGCTGCTCGGCGGGACCGCGGTGGGCCGGGGGCGGGGCGAGCGGCTGACGCCGGCGCTGGCCCCGGCGACGCCTTACCACTGGGTCCTGGCCTTCGCCGACGGCCAGCTGTCCACGCCCGAGGTGTACGCGGTGCTGGACCGGCTGCGGGCCGCGGAGAGCGAGGGAGCGGCCGCGGCCACCGAGCCCCCGGGGCCGTCCCTGGACGCCGCGCTCATGTCGGCGCTGCGCTCGGGCGACGCCCGGCAGCTCGGCCGCGCGCTCAGCAACGACCTGCAGCCGGCCGCGCTCTCGCTGTACCCCGCGCTGCGCAAGACCCTGGCCGCGGGGCTCGAGCTGGGCGCGTTCGGCGCCCTGGTGTCGGGTTCGGGGCCGACCTGCGTGTTCCTGGCGGCCAGCGCCGACCGGGCGCTGGACCTGGCCGCGTCCCTGTCCGGCGCGGGCGTGTGCCGGACGGTGGCCCGGGCCACCGGGCCGGTGCCCGGCGCGACCGTCGTCCCCGTGGTCAGGTGACTGGTCCGCGGTGAACCTGATCAGCCTGGAGAAGGCGGCCAAGGCGTACGCGCATCGCACGCTGCTCGACGGCGTCTCGCTCGGCGTGTCGGCCGGGGAGCGGATCGGCGTGGTGGGGCGCAACGGGGCGGGTAAGTCCACGTTGCTGGGGCTGCTGGCCGGCCAGGTAACGCCCGATACCGGGCGGGTAGCCATGACGGCCGGGCTGCGGATCGGGTACCTGGCGCAGAGCGACCAGCTGACCGGGACGGTCGGCGAGGTCGTGTTCGGCCCGCCGGGGGGCGCGTCGCCCACCCCCTGGGAGGCCGATCCCCAGGCGCGCGCGATCATGACCGAGCTGCTGCCCGGGATCGGCACCGACGTCCCGGCCGCCGGGCTGTCCGGCGGCGAGCGGCGCCGGGTCGCGCTAGCCGCGCTGCTGGCGGCCGAGCGTGACGTCCTGCTGCTCGACGAGCCCACCAACCACCTCGACATCGAGGCGATCAACTGGCTCGGCCGGCATCTGCGCGACCGCGCCGAGAATAAGCACTGTGCGGTGGTGGTGGTCAGCCACGACCGCTGGCTGCTCGACTACGTCTGCGAGCGGACCTGGGAAGTCGACCGGGGACAGGTGCACTCCGCCGAGGGCGGCTACTCGGCCTACGTGCTGGCCGAGGCCGAACGTGAGCGCAGCGAGGAAGTCGCCGAGCGGCGCCGCCGCAACCTGGCCCGCAAGGAGCTGGCCTGGTTGCAGCGCGGGGCCAAGGCCCGGACGACCAAGGCCAAGTTCCGGGTCGAGGCGGCCACCGCGCTGATCGCGGCCGAGCCGCCCGCCCGGGACACCGTCGAGCTGACCCGGATGGCCACCGCCCGGCTGGGCAAGACCGTGATCGAGCTGGAAGGCGTCTCGGCCTCGGTCGGCCAGCGCACCCTGCTGGACCGGGTGACCTGGCGCCTCGGGCCCGGGGACCGGGTCGGGATGGTGGGAGTCAACGGCAGCGGCAAGACCTCGCTGCTGCGCGTGCTGGCGGACGAGGTGCCGCCGGGCGGGGGCGAGCCGGGCGGCCCGGGGCTGCACATCGACGGGACGGTCATCAGGGGCAAGACCGTGCGGCTGGCCCACCTGTCCCAGGAACTCGCCGAGCTCGACCCGGACCAGCGGGTCCGCGAGGCAGTGGAGGAGATACGCCTGCGGATCCAGGTCGGCGACCGGGAACTGTCCGCCGGGCAGCTGCTCGAGCGGCTCGGCTTCGCCGCCGAGCGGCAGTGGACCCGCATCGGGGACCTGTCCGGCGGCGAGCGGCGCCGGGTCCAGATGCTCCGGCTGCTGATGGCCGAGCCCAATGTGCTGCTGCTGGACGAGCCGACCAACGACCTCGACATCGAGACCCTGACCGAGCTCGAGGACCTGCTCGACGGATGGCCCGGCACGCTGGTGGTGGTCAGCCACGACCGGTACTTCCTCGAGCGGGTGACCGAGCACGTGGTGGCGCTGCTCGGCGACGGCAAGCTCTCCTTCCTGGCCGGCGGGGTCGACGAGTACCTGGACCGCGTCCGGGCCGTCCGTGCTGTCGCCCCGCGCGGCGGGGCAGGCAGCAGCCCGGCCGCGGCGGCAGCGCCGGACGGGCCGCCCCGGCTTTCGGCCGCCGAGGAGCGCACCGCCCGTAAGGAGCTCCAGCGCCTGGAGCGCCAGGTCGACCGCGCGAGCGCCCGCGAGGCCGAGCTCGCCGACCAGCTCGCCGCCCATGCCAGCGACTACGAGAAGCTGACCTCGCTAGGCGCCGAGCTCAAGGCCGCCCAGGCGGAAAAGGCCGATCTCGAGGAACGCTGGCTAGCCGTCGCCGCCGAACTGGAGTCCTGACCCCCGCGAGCTAGCTGGTTAAAAAGGCGCCCGGCGGCGAGCGGGGATTATCAAACGGCGCGAGCAGGATCCGCATCAGGTCGGCGAGGTCCTGGCGTTCGCCGGCGCCCAGTCCCGCGAGCAGTACCCGCTCCCGGCGCAGCAGCCCGTCCAGGGCCGCGTCCACCCGCTCCCGGCCGGCCGCGGTCAGCGTGACCAGTACCCCGCGCTTATCCCGGAGGTAGGGTTCCCGGCGGACCAGGTTCGCGGCGGCGAGCCGGTCGATCCGGTTCGTCATGGTGCCGGAGGTGACCAGGGTGGCGCGGAGCAGGGCACCCGGCGTGAGCTGGAACGGCGGTCCCTGCCGGCGCAGCGCCGACAGCACGTCGAACTCCCACGATTCCAGCCCGTGCTCGGCGAACGCGCCGCGCCGCGCGATGTCCAGGTGCCGGGACAGCCGGGAGATCCGGCTGAGCACCTGCATCGGCTCGACGTCCAGATCGGGCCGCTGGGCCCGCCACGCGGCGACCAGGTCGTCCACTTCGTCGCGGAGCAGCGGCTCGACGGGGATATCGCCGTCGGAATCCGCCCGTGCCGCTGCCTCGGTGCCCGGTCCGGCGCGCTGGCCCATTACTAGAGCGTATCTCTTGACGTCAAGACTCGCTGTGCGGTACAAGAGGATCAGATTCTCACGTGTCTCTCGGTATTAGAGAAGGATAGACCCGCCATGTGGGACGCGGCCCTGTATCTGCGGTTTGGAGGCGAGCGCGCCAGACCGTTCTTCGACCTGCTCGCCCGGGTCGGAGCCGAGCTTCCCGGATACGTGGTCGACATGGGCTGCGGCCCGGGAAACCTGACCGCCCTGCTGGCGGAGCGCTGGCCGGCGGCTACCGTCTGCGGCGTGGACAGCTCGCCCGAGATGATCGAGGCGGCCCGCGCGCTCGTGGCCGAGAGCTTTCAGGCGAAGGCGGAGAGCCTGCCGCCGAAGGCACTGAGTACCCCGCGGCCCCCGGCGCCGTCCGGTTCCGGGCCGGTCGCGACGAACCATGCCCCTGGCTTGTCATTCATGCTGGACGACATACGGTTCTGGAAGCCGCAGAGCCTGCCCGACGTGATCATCTCCAACGCGGTGCTGCAGTGGGTGCCCGGTCATCGCGAGCTTCTGGTCCGCTGGGCGGATCAGCTGGCGCGCGGCGGCTGGATGGCCTTCCAGGTCCCCGGTAACTTCGACCAGCCGTCGCACGCGATCATGCGTGAGATGGCGGCCTCGGACCGGTGGCGCCCGCTGCTGCGGGACGTGGAGCTGAACCGGCAGTCGGCTGACCCGGCCGACTACGCGGAACTGCTGGCCCGGGCCGGCCTCGAGGTCGACGCCTGGGAAACGACCTACGTGCACATACTGCACGGCGAGGATCCGGTGCTCGAGTGGTACAAGGGCACCGGGCTCCGTCCGGTGCTGGCCGCGCTCGATGCGGACCAGGCCGGGGATTTCCTCGCCGAGTACGGCACGCGGGTTCGCGAGGCGTATCCGCCCAGCTCGTTCGGCACCTTGTTCCCCTTCCGCCGCGTGTTCGCCGTGGGCCGCCGCCCCGGCTGAATCCTGACATCAATCCAACTTTTCCTATTGATTTACTAGGGAAACTCTGGCAGGATCCTCGCATGCGTCGTCGCATGCCTCTCCTGCCTCTCCAGGCAATGCCCGTCCGTCAGTGCGTTCTCGCCGGCGCCTTCTCGCTGGTCCTGTGCGTCCAGCGATGTCTGGCCGGCTCGCCCTGACGGCACCGGCTTGTTCGATTCGGCCAAGCGCAGACCTCGCCAGGCCCGTAAGTCACCCCTTTAACTGGCGTTCGCCGCCAGTCTTGTCAGCGTGAGGAGAGACGCGAAATGAGCACGATGATCCAGCCGATGCCACCAGCGACCGTGCGGCCCGCCCGGCTGCTCGGCGCCCGGCAGCTCGCCGACGTGGTACGCCGCCTGGCGGCGAGCCCGGCGGACTGGCTCGGCCGGGTACGGCTGAATCCGGAAGGCCGCTGGTACGAGCGGATCCAGCTCGACGACAATCACGAGGCCTGGGTGATCAGCTGGCTGCCGGGCCAGGAGACCGGGTTCCATGATCACGGCGGCTCGGCCGGCGCGTTCGCCGTGGTCTGGGGCACGCTGATAGAGCGTCGGGTGGTCGGGGCCACCACCACCGGGCAAGTGCTGGCCAAGCCGGTCGGAGCGGGCGGGTCACGGGCGTTCGGTCCCCGTTACATCCACAACGTGGGCAACGCGGCCGCCTCGTCGGTGGCGGTGAGCGTGCACGCCTACTCGCCGCCGCTGCCCGCCATGACGCGCTATGACCTCACGTCGGCCGGGCTGGTCGTCCGCGACACCGAGGCAGCGGCGGCATGGTAGCGGTCCGGCCCAGCGGGGCCCGCACGATCGACGAGATCCTGGACTCCGCGCGCGCCCGCCTGGTCCGGCTGACACCGCGGGAGGCCTTCGCCGAACAGGCCGCGGGCGGGATCCTCATAGACATCCGGCCCGCTTCGCAGCGCGCCCGGCAAGGCGAGATCCCCGGGTCCACCATCGTGGAGCGCAACCACCTGGAATGGCGTCTCGATCCGTGCTCGGACGCCCGGCTGCCCTGGGTCACCGGGTACGACCACCGGATTATCGTCGTCTGCGAGGACGGGTACACGTCCAGCCTGGCCGCGGCCGCGCTGCTGGACCTGGGCCTGTACCGGGCCACCGACATGATCGGCGGGTTCCGGGTCTGGGTGGCCGAGGGCCTGCCGTCCGCGCCCGCGGTCGCGGGCGCGGCCACGATAGCCCCGGGCGCGGCCCCCGGGCTGCCGCTGGCCGACTCAGCGCCGAGCTGACCCCTCGCGGTCCTTGCCGTTGGCGTCGAGCTGGGAGAGGCCGTTCCAGGCCAGGTCGATCAGGTTGGCCGCGACCTCTTCCAGCTTGGGCTTGCGGGCATCGAGCCACCACTGCCCGGTGAACGCGACCATGCCCACGAGCATCTGGGCGTACAGCGGCGCGAGCTTGGGGTCGTGGCCGCGGGAGGCGAGGAAGTCGGCCAGGATATATTCCACCTGGCCGGCGATGTCGCTCAGCAGCGTGCCGTAGGTTCCCGCTCCTGATACGGGATTGGAGTCCCGGACCAGGATGCGGAAGCCGTCGGTGTTCTCGTCGATGTAGCGGAGCAGCGCGACCGCCGCGCCCTCGAACGACTCCCGGGTGCGGGCGCCGCCGAGCTGCGCGGTCGCCATCGTCAGCAGGCGCTCCACCTCCCGGTCGACGACCACGGCGTAGAGTCCTTCCTTGCCGCCGAAGTGCTCGTACACCACCGGCTTGGACACGCCGGCCTGCGCCGCGATCTCCTCGATGGAGGTGCCTTCGAACCCCCGCTCGGCGAACAGGCGGCGCCCGACACCCAGGAGCTGCTCGCGCCGTTCCTTCCCGGTCATTCTCTTCCGGCCGGCTGCATGGGGTTGCGAACTCACCAGTACATCATCGCGACTCCGCGGTCGCCGCGCTACGTCCCCGGGCGGCGAGCCGCGTCCAGGCGCCGAGCTTGCGCTTGGCGGCAGCGGGCCGCTTGGCGGTGAGCCGCTCCTCGTCTGGCCAGCGCACGTCATAAGCCCAGCCCAGCTTCTCGAATGCCCAGATGACCCGCGCGCTGGGGTCGAGCTGGCCCTTCAGCGCGCCGTGGCGGGCGCAGGTGGGGTCGGCGTGGTGCAGGTTGTGCCAGGACTCGCCGAACGAGGCGATCGCCATCCAGGCCACGTTCTTGGACTTGTCGCGGACCTCGAACTCCTCGGCGCCGAAGGTGTGGCAGATGGAGTTGATCGCCCAGGTGACGTGGTGCAGCAGCGCGACCCGGACCAGGCTGGCCCAGAAGAACGCGGTCAGCGCGCCGTGGATGGACATCCCCCACAGGCCGCCGATGAGGGCGGGGAGCAGCAGGGTGACCGCGACGTACCCGGGGAACCAGGCGTCGACGCTGGCGATCTTCCGGTCGGCGAGCAGGTCGGGGGAGAACTTCTCCTGCGAGGTCTTGTTCGGGTCGAACAGCCAGCCGATGTGCGCGTAGACCAGGCCCTTGGACAGCGCCTTCCAGTCGTCCCCGTACCGCCAGGGCGAGTGCGGGTCGCCTTCGCGGTCGCTGTACTTGTGGTGCCGGCGGTGATCGGAGACCCAGGTGATGACCGGTCCCTCGATGGCCAGGCTGCCGGCGATCGCCAGCGCGACCCGCAGGCCCTTCTTGGCCTTGAACGAGCCGTGGGTGAAGTACCGGTGGTAGCCGACCGTGATGCCGAGGCCGGACACCCAGTAGAAGACCAGCGCGATCACCACGTCGTGCCAGCCCAGGCCCCAGCCCCAGAGCAGCGGGATGGCGGCGACCAGCGCCACCAGCGGGATGGCCACGAACAGGCCCACCAGGAAGCGCTGGAAGTTCGAGGTCTTCTCCTCCTCGAAGTCCGGGCGGGCCGGGCGGATCCGGGTTCTGGCGGCCGCCGGGTCGGCGGTCAGGGGAGCCGGGTCGGTAGTGGCATCAGCCCCGTGGACGGTGTCGGGAGAAGTGGTCATCGTGCTCCTCGGAAACTAGACGAAACGGGCACGAGCGTTTGTACGCTTACGTAACCGTAGCCTACGAAGTCGTAGGTTAGGCAAGTCCTGGCGGATGAATTTCTGCAACTAGGACTATGAATTTCGTACGAGCAGCCCCGGACTCGTCTCGTAATGCGAGACACTTCAGCGACCCGTGACCTGTTCGTTACATTATAATGATCTTGCTGGCGCAGTCTCGCGGCGGGCTCCTCACGACGGCAGCTTCGACGACCGGACTCCGGCTCGGCTACCCGCCTGCCGCGCCTGTATGCATGCCGACCGCAGCTCCGTTTACAGGCGGTCGTCCGGACTCAGTTCCAGTAGAATCAGGACTCGAACAATCCCGGATCGTCTAGCTGGCAGGACGACAGATTTTGGCTCTGTTAACGAAGGTTCGAATCCTTCTCCGGGAGCACAGTGAGACAGTGAAGGGGTTCGGAACCTGCCCATTTCGGTCTCAGTTGCCGCCCACGATCGCCGCCGACCAGCCTTCGATCCGGCGGTAGAGGCCACTGCTGCGCCGGACGTCGATGCGCAAGCAGCCGTGGTAATCCTCGCCGACGTTCTTCCGTATCGTCTTCGGGTTGTGGTGTTTCAGTGCGGGAGTGCGGAACTGGCCGGCTGAGGCGCCGGTGACTTCAAGCCAGAACCGCTGGGCCGATTCCACGTCGGCGTTTTCGTGAATGTAGACCCGGAAGATGGCGTCTTCCTTCGAGGTCCCCGTTATCTGCAGGAACCTCAGGAAGAAGCGGATGAGGCCCGGGTCGCTATTCATGAAGACGACTCGGTCGGCCCGGCGGTCCGGCTTGTTCTTCGTGCCCTCACACCAGTAGGCGATGGCGCCGGCGATAATCAGCTCGCGTTCGGTCAGTTCGCCGATCTCGGCCCCGGCGGCCTCGCGGGCGGCGATTCGCGATGCCTCGCGCACCGGCCGTTCGGCGGCCCAGTAGCGACGGGCGCCCTCGGCCGCGCGCTTCCGGCATTCCTCGTAGCTGAGCCCTACCGGGCGGGGAAGCTCGCGGACCCACAGCGAGACCGAGCTCTTGGCCACGCCTAGGGCGCCGGCGATCTCCTCGTAATCCAGGCCCTGCGTGCGCAGTTCCCGAGCGTGGAATTGCTCATCGGGCCCAGCAGCTCCTTGATCTCGCGGCGGGACTTGCCCTCGCGGCGAAGCTGGACAATGCGTTGCCGCAGGGCGGCCATTTCTTGCGTGGTGCGCATACTCGAAACCTAGTACTAGCCTCTGACATTTACCCGCCTCATTAGTTAGTGTGTGCGAATGACGTGAATTCCTGGTTTCGCCGGGTCGCAATGGGATAGAAGCCCGGTTCCATGGTGTTGTCGCGAGGGCGATCATGCGGGATGAGTGCCGGGCCTGCCCCGCTGTGGCCACCCCGGACGGGCGCCTGGCCTGGCGTGCGGTATAGTTAGTTGACGTCAAGCAAGTTTCTGCTGCTGCCAAAGGTGCCTGTGAGGGCTAGGCCAATGAACCCCGATTCCGGTCAGGTGAGTGCTGGCGTGCCTGAGAAGGCCGAGCTGGGACCGCACTACAAGTGGATCGCGCTGTCGAACACGACGCTGGGCGTGCTGATGGTGACGATCAACCAGTCCATCGTGCTGATCGCGCTGCCGAATATCTTCCGCGGGATCGGGCTGAACCCGCTAAGCCCGGATAACACCAGCTACCTGCTGTGGATGTTCATGGGCTTCCTGGTGGTGTCCGCGGTGCTGGTGGTCAGCTTCGGCCGGCTGGGTGACATGTTCGGCCGGGTCCGGATGTACAACCTGGGCTTCGCCGTCTTCAGCGTGGCCTCGATCTTCCTGACGGTGACCTGGCAGCACGGCACGGCCGGGGCGATGTGGCTGATCATCTGGCGGATCGTGCAGGGCATCGGCGGCGCGTTCCTGTTCGCCAACTCCACGGCCATCCTCACCGACGCGTTCCCGGCCAACCAGCGCGGCACTGCGCTGGGCATCAACTCGATCGCGGCCATCGGCGGCTCGTTCCTCGGGCTGCTGCTCGGCGGCGTGCTCGGCCCGGTCAACTGGCACCTGATCTTCCTGGTCTCGGCGCCGATCGGGGCGTTCGGCACCGTGTGGGCGTACTTCATGCTCAAGGACATCGGGGTGCGCAAGCACGCCCGGATGGACTGGTGGGGCAACATCTTGTTCGCCGTGGGGCTGATCGCGATCCTGGTCGGCATCACCTACGGCCTGCAGCCGTACGGCGGGCACGCCATGGGCTGGACCAGCCCGTTCGTGCTGTCGGCGATCCTCGGCGGGATGGTCCTGCTGGTGATCTTCGCGTTCGTCGAGACGAAGGTGCCCGAGCCGCTGTTCCGGATCTCGCTGTTCAAGATCCGCGCCTTCGCCGCGGGCAACATCGCCAACCTGATGCTGGCCCTGGGCCGCGGCGGCATGCAGTTCATGCTGATCATCTGGCTGCAGGGCATCTGGCTGCCGCTGCATGGCTACAGCTTCAGCCAGACGCCGCTGTGGGCGGGCATCTACCTGGTCCCCTTGACGATCGGCTTCCTGCTCTCCGCCCCGCTGTCCGGTGTCCTGTCCGACCGGTTCGGTGCCAAGGGGTTCACCACTGGCGGCGCGCTGCTGACCGCGATCACCTTCTTCCTCCTGCTGTTCGTGCCGGTGAACTTCAGCTACTGGGAGTTCGCGCTGATCATCGCGCTGAACGGGTTCGGCTCGGGCCTGTTCGCCTCGCCGAACCGGGCCGAGATGATGAACGCCGTGCCCGCCAGCCAGCGCGGCGCGGCCGGCGGGATGATCGCCACGTTCATGAACACCTCGTTCGTCCTGTCCATCGGGATCTTCTTCTCGCTGATGGTGGCCGGCCTGTCCAGCAAGCTGCCGGGCGCGCTGTCCAGCGGCCTGACCGCGCAGGGCGTCCCGGCCGCGGCCGCCACGCAGATCTCGCACCTGCCGCCGATCGGCGTGCTGTTCGCCGCCTTCCTCGGCTACAACCCGATGCAGCAGCTGCTCGGCCCGCTGCTCGGGCACTTGCCGGCCGGGCACGCCGCCTACGTGACCGGACGCCAGTTCTTCCCGCACCTGATCACGGCCCCGTTCAAGTCCGGCCTCGGGGTGGCGTTCGCGTTCGCCATCGCGGCCAGCCTGATCGCCGTCGTCGCCTCGGCCCTCACCGGCCGCCGCAATCAGGCCGCCCCGGCCGAGCCGCTCGGCGCCGAGCTGGCGGCGGTGGCCGGGGACGCCGGACTCGAGCCCAGCGAGATCGTCCGGCCCGCGAAGGACGCCAGCGAGGCCAACGGTTCGCCCGGTTCACGCGGAAATGGCCATTCGCCCGCGGTTACCAAGTCCGCCGGGACGGAGCCGCGCTGAGCTTCCCGGCCCGGCGATCCCGGGCCGGGAAACGCCGTAAGGCGAGACCAGGACCGGAATCGGCCCGTCCGCCGGCCGGGCCAGCCGTCCGATCATGCGGGCCGGACGGTATCCTGCAGATGAGCGGCGGGTGACATATTCGCCGTCGCATCCGGAAATATCCCAAGCATCCTGACCAGTGCCGGCTGGGCGGTTCGGCGGGCGAAACCCGCGGAAGCCCCGGAGACCGCAGATGCTGGTGCGCTAACCGAGGAGACCTGCTGCCGTGAGCGAGCCTCGCCCGGTCACTGTCATCGTTCTCGCCGCCGGCGAGGGCACCCGGATGAATTCGCGGATCCCGAAGGTGCTGCACGCCATGTGCGGCCGCAGTATTCTCGGGCACGCGCTGGCGGCGGGGGGTGAGCTCGCACCGGAGCGCCTGGTCGTCGTGGTCGGCCACCGCCGGGACGAGGTCAGCGCCGAAGCCGCCCGGCAGGCGCCCGATGTGCAGGTGGTGGTGCAGGACCGGCAGGGCGGCACCGGTCACGCGGTCCGCACGGTGACCGAGGCCCTTGGCGACCTGTCCGGCATCGTCGTGGTGACCTACGGTGACATGCCCCTGCTGCGGGCGCAGACGCTGGCCGCGCTCGTCCGGGAGCACGCGGCGGCGGGCAACGCGGTGACCGTGCTGACCGCGCTGGTCCCGGACCCGTCCGGGTACGGGCGCATCCTCCGGGACGGCAGCGGCGCGCTGGCCGCGATCGTGGAGGAAGCCGACGCCACCGCGGCGCAGCGGGCCATCAGCGAGATCAACTCCGGCTGCTACGCCTTTGACGGCGCGCTGCTGGCCGATGCGGTCAAGCGGCTCGCGGCCGGCAACGCGCAGGGTCAGGAGTACCTCACCGACGTCGTGGGCATCCTGCGCGGCGACGACCACCTGGTCGGCACCGTCCTGGCCGGCGATCCGGGCGAGATCCAGGGCGTGAACGACCAGGTGCAGCTGGCCCAGGCGCGCCGCGCCTTCAACGGCCGGCTGCTCGAGGCCTGGATGCGGGCCGGGGTCACGGTCATGGATCCGTCGTCGACCTGGGTCGACGTGGGGGTGACGCTGGCCCCGGACGCGATGATCCTGCCGGGCACCCACCTGGAGGGGCGCACGTCGGTCGGGACGGGGGCCCGGGTCGGCCCCGGCTGCCTGCTCCGGGACACCTCGGTGGCCCCGGACGCGATGCTCCTGTACAGCGTGTGCGAGTCGGCCGAGATCGGCCCGGGCGCGACCGTCGGGCCGTTCGCCCGGCTGCGCCCCGGGACCCGGATCGGCCCGGGCGCGCACATCGGCACGTTCGTCGAGCTGAAGAACTCCACGGTGGGCGAGGGGGCCAAGGTCCCGCACCTGTCCTACGTGGGCGACGCGGACATCGGCGAGCGCTCCAACATCGGCGCGGCCACGATCTTCGCCAACTACGACGGAATGGCCAAGCACCACACGACGGTCGGCGCGCACGTGTTCACCGGCAGCGACACCGTCCTGGTGGCCCCCCTGACCATCGGGGACGGGGCGTACACCGCGGCCGGCTCGGTGGTCACCGAGGACGTGCCCGCCGGCGCGATCGCCGTCGCCCGCGGCCGGCAGCACAACTCGCCGGGATGGGTGGAGCGCAAGCGCCCGGGCACCGGATCCGCCGCGGCCGCCGCCCGCGCCCGCCCGGCCGAGGCGTCGGGGACCGAGATCCCGGCGGCCGGAGCACCGGGAACCGGGGCACCAGGAACCGGGGCACCAGCAGGCGTTGCGGACGCCGAGGGGCACGAAGGAGCACGGGACCGATGAGCAGCACCACCACGTCGGGTGCGAAGAAGATGCTGCTCGTCTCCGGCCGCGCCTACCCCGCGCTGGCCGACGAGGTGGCCTCGTGCCTGGGCATCAAGCCGACGCCGACCAAGCTCTTCGGCTTCGCCAGCGGCGAGATCTTCGTCCGCTACCTTGATTCCGTCCGGGGCTGTGACGTGTTCGCGCTGCAGAGCCATACGTCGCCCATCAACGAATGGATCATGGAGCAGCTGATCATGGTCGACGCCCTGAAGCGGGCGTCGGCCAGCCGGATCACGGTGGTGACGCCGTTCTTCGGGTACGCGCGGCAGGACAAGAAGAATCGGGGCCGCGAGCCGATCTCGGCCCGGCTCATGGCCGACCTGTTCGCCACCGCGGGCGCCGACCGGCTGATGGCGGTCGACCTGCACACCGCCCAGATCCAGGGTTTCTTCGACGGGCCGGTGGACCACCTGTTCGCGCTGCCCATCCTGGCCAGCTACGTCGAGAAGAAGCTCGACGTCAGCCAGGTCACGGTGGTCGCGCCGGACGCCGGCCGGGTCCGGGTCTGCGAGCGGTGGACCGACCGGCTCGGCTGCCCGCTGGCCATCATCCACAAGCGGCGCGATCCCGACATGGCCAACCAGGTCCGGATGTTCGAGGTGGTCGGGCAGGTGGCCGGGCGCACCTGCATCCTGGTGGACGACATGATCGACACCGGCTCGACCATCGCCAAGGCGGCGGAGGCCCTGTTCGAGCAGGGCGCGGACCGGGTTATCGCCACCGCCACGCACGGCGTGCTCTCCGGCCCGGCGGTCGACGTCCTGAAGAACTCCAGGATCAGCGAGATCATCATCACCAACACGCTGCCGGTGCCGCAGGAGAAGCGGTTCGACAAGCTCACCGTGCTGTCGATCGCGCCGCTGCTGGCCCGGGCGATCAGCGAGGTGTTCAGCGACGGCTCGGTTACCAGCCTGTTCGACGGCCAGAGCTGAGCCCGCAGGCGACCGTCGTCCCCGCCCCCGCCAGAGGCGCGGGGACGACGGCCATGGTGCCGGCACCGGGCGGTCCTGGCCACCAGGCTGGTCCCTCGCACTCCCTGGCCAGGGACCAGGACCGCTTCCCGCCACGCCCACCCCGCCAGGCGAGCGGGCGACCGGGGCGCCGAATCGGACGACGACGCCCCCGTTGCCGTCCGGCGCTACGTATCCGCCGTAAGCCCCGGTGCCAGCACTGCCCATCGTGGTGCGGGCGGTTTACGCGCGGATTGAGTCGTGGTTAAGTGAGATCTTCGACGGCCGGTTCCCGGCCAGAGGAGGCGAGTGATCCCGGGTAATGATGAGGTTCCGCCTGCTCGGCCCGCTCGAGGTCCTGGTCGATGACGACTGGCGGGCGATCGGGGCTCCCAAGTGGCGGTCGGTGCTGGCCGCCCTGCTCATCCACCCCGGGCAGATCGTTTCCGCCGACACGCTGATCAGCGAGGTCTGGGGGGATGACCCGCCGGCCCGGGCCGGCAACCTCATCAGCATCTACGTGCTGCGGCTGCGCCGCCTGATGGGCGACGCGGACCATCCCGTGCTCATCACCCGCGCTCCCGGCTACCAGTTGCGGGTGACCGCGCAGGACACCGACGCGCTGCTGTTCGAGACCCTGATGCGGGACGGCCGGCGGGCCTACGCCGACGGGGACCCCCAGGGCGCGGCCCGGCTGCTGGCCGAGGCCCTCGGCCTGTGGCACGGCCGTCCGCTGGCCGACGTCCCGCCGACGCCGCTGACCGAAGCGGAAGCCGAACGGCTGGCCGAGCTCCGCCTCGGCGCCCTCGAACTGCGGTTCACGGCCGAGCTCGCCCTGGGCCGGCACGACCAGGCCGTGGCCGGGCTCGGCCGGCTCGTGGCGGACCACCCGCTGCGGGAAGGCCTGTGGCTGCTGCTGATGCGCGCGCTGGACGGCGCGGGCCGGCACGCGGAGGCACTCGGGGTCTACGGCCGGGCCCGGGAGGCCATCTCCGGCCAGCTGGGGGTGGACCCTGGCGCCGAGCTGCGGCAGCTTCATGCCGAACTGCTGGCCAAGGACAGCGCTATCCCCGTCGGCATCATTTCGGCGGGTAGCGTGCGGGCGGGCACGGGTGCGGCGCCAGCGAGCGAACCGGGGGAGCGGCGTCGCGCGGCGCTGCCCGGGGTACCGTCGCCGGCGCAGCTGCCAGCGGACATCGCCGACTTCACCGGTCGGGACGAGCAGGTGCGGCGGCTGAGCGATCTACTGGCGCAGGCGGGGGAGGCGGCCAGCAGCGATCCCGGGGCGGTCCGCATCGCGGTGGTGGCCGGGGCGGGCGGCCTCGGCAAGACCTCGCTGGCCGTGCACGCCGCCCATCGTGCGCGCGGCAGCTTCCCCGACGGGCAGCTGTACGTCGACCTGTCCGGCGCGACGCCGAACCCGGTGCCGCCGGGGGACGTGCTGGCCCGGTTCCTGCGCGACCTCGGGGTGGACGGCCGGGACATCCCGGCGGACGAGGCCGAGCGGGCGGCCCGCTACCGGACCACGCTGGCCGGACGGCGGATGCTGGTCGTGCTGGACAACGCGCGGGACGCCGCCCAGGTCCGGCCGCTGCTGCCGGGCACCGCGTCGTCCGCGGTGCTGGTCACCACCCGCAACCGGATGCCGGATCTGGCCAGCACCCGGCTGGTCGACCTCAACGTGCTGGACGACGACGACGCGCTCAAGCTGTTCGTCAAGGTGGTGGGCGAGCCGCGGGCTGCGGCCGAGCCGGAGGCCACCGCCGAGCTGCTCGAGGCCTGCGCCGGCCTGCCGCTGGCCATCAGGATCTGCGCGGCCCGGCTGGCCACCCGCAGCGGCTGGACCATCGCGGCCATGGCCGCCCGGCTCCGTGACGTGCACCGCAGGCTGGACGAGCTGCGGGCCGGGGATCTCGCGGTCCGGGCCAGCTTCCAGGTCAGCTTCGCCAGCCTGCCGGCCAGTACCGATAAGCAGGGTATCGATCCGGCCCGCGCGTTCTGCCTGCTCGGCCTGTGGACCGGACCGTCGATCGCGGCCGCCGCGGCGGCGGCCCTGTTCGGGGTCCCGGAGTACTCCGCCGACGACGCCCTCGAGGTCCTGGTGGACGCGCACCTGCTCGAATCGGTGGGCCCGGACCGCTACCGGTTCCACGACCTGCTGCGGGTCTACGCAGGCGAACGGGCTGAGGCCGGCCTCCCCGCGCCCGACCGCGAGGCCGCGGAACAGCGCCTGCTGACCTGGTACCTGCGCACGGCCGACGCGGCGGCCACGGCCGTCCTGCCGCACCGCTACAACATCGCGCTGGACGCCGCCTGGGCCGGCCCGGCGCCCCCCGCCTTCGGCGACGCCGAGGAGGCCCTCGGCTGGTACGACAGCGAACGCGCCAACCTGGTCGCCGCCACCCGCCAGGCGGCCGCGTCCGGGCGGCACGAGATCGCCTGGCGGCTGCCCGCCCCGCTGTTCATCATCTTCAACAGCCGCGGCAACTGGGCGGACTGCATCGCCACGCACCGGGTCGCGCTGGAAAGCGCCCGCCGGGCGGGTAACCGCCGGGGTGAGGCGTGGGTGCTGAACAACCTTGGCGACGCCCTCGGCGGCACCCGCGATGCCGAAGGCGTCGGCCACCTCGAGCGCTCGCTCGCGATCCGCCGCGACATCGGGGATCACCCCGGAGAGGCCCAGGCGGCCAACAACCTCGCCGATATCTACCAGCGGCTCGGCCGGACCGAAGAGGCTCTCGGCCTGCTACGCCGGGCCCTGGACCTGAACACCGAAGCCGGGTACCGGTACGGCGAGGGCGTCGCGCTGGTCAACCTGGGATCGACGCTCCTCGACGCCGGCCGGGCGGCCGAGGCCATCGATTACCTCCGGCAGGCCCGGCTGACCTTCGCCGGGATGGACTTCCTGGACGGCGTCGGCTATGCCCTGCACACCCTGGGACGCTGCTATCTGGCCCTGAACCGGGACGCGGAGGCACTGGACTGCCTGCGGCAGGCGCTCGCCAGCCATCAGGGCACCGGTAACCGGCGCGGGCAGGCGGCGACCCTGCGATCCCTCGGCACGGCCCAGGGCCGCACCGGCCTCGCGGTCGAGGCCTGCGGCTCCTGGACCCAGGCGGCGGCCATGTTCACCGCGCTCGGTGACACCGCCGAAGCGGCGGAGGTCCGAGCCGAGCAGGCCGCATCCGGCCTTTGCTGAGATTCATCCGGCGTTTACCGAGATTCCGGTAACGATCATGGCGCTACCGATACGATGCTGCGCGTCCCCCGCCGGCAAGCTCCTGGTTACCGGGGGCCGGGAAAGCGAAAGGATCATCATGGGGAATACAGCCGCGGCCGAGGAAATGATGACCAGCGACGACCTCGAGGAACTCTATGGGCTCGACGCCAGTGAATCCGCGCCCGAGGACGACGAAGACGACAAGGACGATCTCGACGACGACGATGATGACGACGACGAGGGGATCCAGCCCGAGGAAATGCCGCACGGCTGACCTGCGCATTCCAAGCTCGGCCAGCATGGCAATTCCTCTTTCCTGGCCGCGGCCGGTGATTCCTTGAAGGCAATGGCATGACAAAGCCGGGCCTTTCCCCGCCAGCTAACCGCGTAACCGGCCGAATGGACCGCCGGATTGAGGTCAGCCTGGCCCGTTACCAGGCGTAGACGGCCGCGAAAGGGAGCTGCCCGCCCGCTGACCGCGACTGGCTGCGAGGCCTTCCCGTGACGTCGCTGCCCGCGGGCGCGGTAGCCGGCCGGCTCCTTGGTACTGTTGTCACCACTGCGATACGCGCGGGATGCCTGACGATCCCCCCGCCGGCGAAGAGCCGCGGGACTGCCGCCTGCGGTGGCTGACGCGCACCCGCCTGGCTTCTTTGTCGGCTACACTTCGTACGCGCATTGCACGTTCAGATTGAGGAGAAAGCACCGTGCCCGAGGTAAAGATCGCCGCCGAGACTCGCGAGGAGTACGGCAAGGGCGCTGCCCGCCAGCTCCGCCGCGAGGGCAGGGTGCCCGCCGTGCTGTACGGGCACGGGACCGAGACCCGCCACCTGAGCCTGCCCGGTCACGACCTGATGCTCGCCCTGAAAACGCCGAACGTGCTGCTCCGCCTGGACGGCCTCAGGAACGGCAGCGAGATCGCCCTGCCCAAGGCGGTGCAGCGGGATCCGGTGCGAGGCTTCATCGAGCACGTGGACCTGATCCTGGTCCGGCGGGGCGAGAAGGTCACCATCGAGGTGCCGATCCGGGTCATCGGCGAGATCGCCCCCGGCGACGGGATGATCAACCAGCAGCTGATCCAGATCCCGCTCGAGGCCGACGCGACGAACATTCCGCAGGGCATCGACGTGGACGTCGAGGGCCTCGAGGTCGGCCAGGCGATCCACGCCAGCGGCCTGAAGCTGCCGGAAGGCGTCACCCTGCAGGTCGAGCCGGACACGCTGGTCCTGGCCGTCATCGCGCAGCAGGGGGCCGAGGAGCCCGAGGGCGAAGAGGGCGAGGCCGCCGAGGTGCCCGAGGCGGTCGGCAGTGCCGCGGGCGAGAGCGGTGGCGGCGAAGAGGAGTCGGCGGGCTGACCGCAGAACGCTGGATTGTCGCCGGTCTCGGCAACCCCGGACCGGAGTACGCGGGCAACCGGCACAACGCCGGGCACCTGGTGACCGCCCTGCTGGCCGAGCGGTGCGGTGTGCGCTTCAAGGCGCACCGCTCGGGCAACGACATCGCCGAGGGACGGCTGGCCGACGTGCCGGTCACGCTGGCGCGGCCGCGTTCCTACATGAACCTGTCGGGTAAGCCGGTCGCGGCGCTGACCGCGTTCTACAAGGTCCCGCCGGGCCGGCTGGTGGTCATCCACGACGAGCTGGACATCGGTTTCGGCACGCTGCGGCTGAAGCTCGGCGGCGGGGACAACGGCCACAACGGGCTCCGCTCCATCAGCGCGGCGCTCGGCACCCGTGACTACTACCGGGTCAGGTTCGGCATCGGCCGGCCGCCGGGCCGGATGGACCCGGCCGCCTACGTGCTCCACGATTTCTCCGCGGCTGAGCGCAAGGACCTGCCCTTCTTCATCGACCGCGCGGCGGACGCCACCGAAGCACTCATCGCCCAGGGCCTGGGCGAGGCGCAGAACACCTACCACGAGGAGCTGCCCGGATGACCGGCGACGATCACGCGCTCGCCCGCGACCTGGCCGTCCAGGCGGGCCGGCGGCTGCTGGACCTGCGCGCCCAGGGCGGCGAGGCGGACGTGCTGCGCAAGGCCGGCGACCGGCTGGCGCACGATTTCCTCACCGCCGAGCTGGCCGCCCGCCGTCCGGGTGACGTCGTGCTGTCCGAGGAGGGCGCCGACAACCCGGCCCGGCTTGACGCCGAGCGGGTCTGGATCGTCGACCCGCTCGACGGCACCCGGGAGTTCGGCGAGCCCGGCCGCACCGACTGGGCGGTCCACGTGGCCTTGTGGGAAAAGGGCGATCTGGTAGCCGGGGCGGTCGCGCTGCCCGCCCAGGACCAGGTCCTGTCGACGGCGGAGCCGCCACCCCCGCGGCCGGGCGGCGAGGCGCCCGCCAGGATCCGCATCGTGGTGAGCCGGAACAGGCCACCTGCCTTCGTTCGGAATATTTCCGGTCTTATTGATGCTGAATTGGTTCCGCTCGGGTCGGCGGGAGCTAAGGTGGCGGCCGTGATCAACGGCGAGGTCGACGCGTACGTGCACGGCGGCGGGTTCTACGAGTGGGACACCGCGGCGCCGGTGGCGGTGGCGCGCGCGGCCGGGCTGCACGCGTCCCGTATCGACGGGTCAGCCCTTGCGTACAACCAGCCGGACCTGCTGATGCCGGATATCCTGGTCTGTCCGCCCGCGCTGGCGGGCACCCTGCTGCGAGCGATCCGGGAAGTCAAGGAAGTCTGACAATGCGCCCTGATTACCAGATGTCCCAGCTCGACGTGCTCGAGGCCGAGGGCATCCACATCATGCGCGAGGTGGCCGCCGAGTTCGAGCGGCCCGTCCTGCTGTTCTCCGGCGGCAAGGACTCGATCGTCATGCTGGCGCTGGCCGAGAAGGCGTTCTGGCCGGCCCGCATCCCGTTCCCGGTGATGCACGTGGACACCGGGCACAACTTCCCCGAGGTGCTGGAATTCCGCGACCGGCGGGTGAGCGAGCTCGGCGTCCGGCTGGTGGTGGCGCTGGTGCAGGACTCCATCGACGCCGGCCGGGTCGCCGAGGAGACCGGGCGGCACGCGAGCCGGAACCGGCTGCAGACCGTGACCCTGCTCGACGCGATCGAGGAGCACCGGTTCGACGCGCTGTTCGGCGGGGCCCGGCGGGACGAGGAAAAGGCCAGGGCGAAGGAGCGGGTGTTCTCATTCCGCGACGAATTCGGCCAGTGGGACCCCAAGAACCAGCGTCCCGAGCTGTGGAGCCTGTACAACACCCGGCTGCACCGCGGTGAGCACATCCGGGTGTTCCCGCTGTCCAATTGGACCGAGCTCGACGTCTGGGCCTACATCGAGCGGGAGAAGCTGGAGATCCCGTCCATCTACTACGCGCACGAGCGGCCGGTGTTCGAGCGGGACGGGCTGCTGCTGGCCGACAACCCCTACGTGGCCAGGGACGACAACGAGCCGCTGTTCACCGCCACCGTGCGCTACCGGACGGTCGGCGACATGACCGGCACCGGGGCGGTCTCGTCCTCGGCCCGGACGGTGGCCGAGGTCATCGCGGAAGTGGCGGCGACCCGGATCACTGAACGCGGCCAGACCCGGGGCGATGACCGGGTCAGCGAGGCGGCGATGGAAGACCGCAAGCGCGAGGGGTACTTCTGATGGGTCCTGTTACCGCCGAGACGGCCACCACCTTGTCTCCCCGTATGGACATCCTGAGGTTCGCCACCGCCGGCTCGGTCGACGACGGCAAGTCGACGCTGATCGGGCGGCTGCTCTACGACTCCAAGTCGATCTTCACCGACCAGCTGGAAGCGGTCGAGCGGACCAGCCGGGACCGCGGCGAGGACTACACCAACCTGGCCCTGCTCACCGACGGGCTGCGGGCCGAGCGGGAACAGGGCATCACCATCGACGTGGCGTACCGCTACTTCGCGACGCCCCGGCGCAAGTTCATCATCGCCGACACCCCCGGTCACATCCAGTACACCCGCAACATGGTGACCGGTGCGTCCACCGCCGACCTCGCGGTGGTCCTGGTGGACGCGCGCAACGGCCTGACCGAGCAGTCCCGGCGGCACGCCTTCCTCACCACCTTGCTGCGGGTGCCGCACATGGTGCTCGCGGTGAACAAGATGGACCTGGTCGACTACAGCGCCGAGGTGTTCGAGCGGATCACCGAGGAATTCTCCGCGTTCGCGGCCCGGCTGGACATCGGCGACCTGACCTTCATCCCGATCTCCGCACTGCACGGCGACAACGTGGTGGACCGGTCGGCCAACATGCCCTGGTACGACGGGCCCTCGCTGCTGCACCACCTGGAGCACGTGCACATCGCGTCGGACCGCAACCTTCACGACCCCAGGTTCCCG
>JAJKHX010000317.1 GCA_021154785.1 Nocardiopsis sp. | reverse complement strand
TATCGGGAGGGAGGCAGGTGCTGGGATCGGATTCGCTGGGCTGGGTGAGGGAGGTGCTGGAGCCAGCAGGGGTGGGCGGGCTGAAGGGGGCGCTGGTGAGGATGATGGCGCCGACGGGGAGGTTTACCGGGAACTGGGAGAGGTTGGCGACGCAGGTGAGGGGGCCGCGGGTGAAGGAAAGGACGCCGGAGGGGGCGGGGAGCCAGGTCATCGGGGCGTCGGCCGGGAACGCCGTGCGGCGCAGGTGGAGGGCCTGGCGGTAGAGGGTGAGCATGGAGGCGGGGTCGGCGGATTCGGCTTCGACGGTCAGGGAGCGCCAGGCCTGGGGCTGCGGGAGCCAGGGCTCCTTGCGGGCGGCGGGCGGGGAGAATCCGAACGGGGGCTCGGTGCCGGACCAGGGCAGCGGGACGCGGCTGCCGTCGCGGCCGGGGTCGGCGCCGTTGGTGCGGTGCCAGATCGGGTCCTGGCGCTTGGCGGCGGGGAGGTCCTCGACCTCCCACAGGCCGAGTTCCTCGCCCTGGTAGAGGTAGACCGAGCCGGGCAGGGCCATGGTGAGCAGGGCGGCGGCGCGGGCCCGGCGGGTGCCGAGGGCCAGGTCGACGGGCTGACTGTGGTCGCGGCGGTCCAGGGCGAAGGAGGTGTCGGCGCGGCCGTACCTGGACACGTGGCGGTCCACGTCGTGGTTGGACAGGACCCAGGTGGCGGGGGCGCCGGCGGCGGCGTGGAAGGCCAGCGTGCCGTCGATGACCTCGCGCAAGCGGGCGGCGTCCCAGGGGCAGCACAGGTAGGGGAAGTTGAATACCGTGTGCAGCTCGTCCGGGCGCAGGTACCGCGCGAACCGGGTGGCGTCGGGCAGCCAGATCTCGCCGATCAGCACCCGGCCGGGGTATTCGTCGGCGACGGTCCGCCAGGTCCGGTAGATGTCGTGCACGTCGTCGCGGTCGGTGTAGGCCGACGGGTCGTCCGGGCCGGAGTCTGGCAGCGCCGGGTTTTTGGTCAGCAGGGCGGCGGAGTCGATCCTGATGCCGTCGGCGCCACGGTCGAACCAGAACCGCAGGATGTCCTCGAACTCGGCCCGGACCTCGGGGCTGGCCCAGTTGAAGTCGGGCTGCTCGGGCGCGAACAGGTGCAGGTACCACTCCCCCGGCCGGCCGTCGGGCGCGGTCGTCCTGGTCCAGGCCGGACCGCCGAAGATCGACTGCCAGTCGTTGGGCGGCCGGTCGCCGTGCTCGCCGCGGCCGGGGCGGAACCAGAACCGGGCGCGCGCGGCCGATCCGGGCGGTGCGGCCAGGGCGGCCTGGAACCATTGGTGCTGGTCCGAGCAGTGGTTCGGGACGATGTCGATGATCGTCCTGATCCCGTGCCGGTGCCCGGCGGCGATCAGGGCGTCGGCGTCGGCGAGGGTGCCGAAGGCCGGGTCGATGGAGCGGTAGTCGGCCACGTCGTAGCCCGCGTCCGAGCGCGGGGACGGGTACCACGGGCTGTACCAGATCGCGTCGATGCCGAGCTCGGCGAGATAGGGCAGCCGGGCGCGGACGCCGGCCAGGTCGCCGATGCCATCGCCGTCGCTGTCGGCGAAGCTCTGCACGTAGAGCTCGTAGATCGCCGCGCTCTGCCACCAGATGCGGGGCCACCCGTTTGACTCAGTCATAGGTCCCTTGCTTCTTAACCCTTGAGGCTGCCTGCGGTGAGGCCGGACAGGATGTTGCGCTGGAAGAACAGGAAGAAAATGAGCGTGGGCACCGCGGCCATGGCGGACGCGGCGAGCACCAGGTTCTGCTGGGTCGTGCTGGCGGCCTCGAAGATGCCGACGTTCAGGGTCTCCCGGTTCGGGTTGTACCCGTACTCGACGAGCAGCGGCCACAGGAAGTCCTTCCAGACCGCGACCAGCGAGAAGATCGAGACCACGCCGATGATCGGCCGGGAGATGGGCAGCACGACCGAGCGCAGGGTCCGCAGCGGGGACGCGCCGTCGATGGCCGCGGCGGCCAGGAGCTCAGTCGGTATCGAGTCGAAGAACCGTTTGAGCAGGAAGATGCTGAACGCGTTGGCCACCGAGGGCAGCCAGATCGCCTCCGGCGACCCGATCAGGTTCAGGTGCAGGATCGGCAGGTCCGACACGGTCACGTACTGCGGGACCAGCAGCACGGTCGACGGGATCATCAAGGTCGCCAGCATCAGCGCGAAGATGAGGTTGCCGAGCACCGGGCGCAGCCGGGACAGCGAGTAGGCGGCGGCCACGTCGAAGACCAGCTGGAACGCCAGCGCGCCGAAGGCATAGTAGAGCGTGTTGACCAGCAGCCGGCCGATCCCCACCCGGCTCCACGCGGAGGTATAGGTACCCGGGTGCACGTGGGCCGGGATGATGGTCGGCGGCACCCGGACCGCTTCGGAGGTGGACTTGAGCCCGTCGGTGAACAGGAAGTACAGCGGGCCGATGAAGATCAGGGTGAAGATCACCACCACCAGCGTCAGGATCACCCGGTAGGTGACCTGGTGGCGGTTCAGCTGGGCGCTGGAAACCAGCGACCTGGCCTGCGGCTCGATCATCGGGTCGCCTCCCGGTCGCGGGTCAGCCACAGGTAGGCGCCGGAGAAGGTGGCCAGGACCAGCATGAGGACCACGCCAAGGGCCGACGCGCTGTTGTAGTTGCTGGCCCCGCTCAGCGCGAACGCGTACTGGTAGATGAGGTTGACCACGGACAGCGTGTTGTTGTTCACCCCGGCGCCGCCGTTGGTCAAGATGAAGGCCTCGACGAACATCTGCATGGTGGCGACGATCTGCAGCAGGAGCAGCATCGACAGGATCAGCCGGGTCTGCGGAATCGTGATGTGCCTGATCTTGCGCAGCAGCCCGGCGCCGTCCAGTTCGGCGGCCTCGTAGAGCTCGCCCGGGATGTTCTGCAGCGCGGCCAGGTAGATCAGCGTCGCGCCGCCCATGTTCATCCAGGTGGCGGCGATCACCACCGAGATCATGGCCATGCTGGGCAGGCCGGTGCCGGACGACTGCACCCACTGGGACACCGGCAGGTGCAGGTGCCGCAGGATGTCGTTGAACAGGCCGTAGGTCGGGTCGTAGAAGTAGGCGAAGAGCAGCAGCGCCGAGGTCGGCGGCAGCATCACCGGCAGGTAGACCAGGCAACGCAGGTAGCCCTTGGCGTGCCGGAGCTCGTTGAGCAAGATGGCCACCAAGAACGGCACCGCGTAGCCGACGATCAGCGCGAGCACGGTGAACTCGGCCGTGTTCTTCCAGGCCGTCCAGAAGGTCGGGTCGTGAAAGATCCGGTGATAGTTAGCCCAGCCGGCCCAGCTGGTCACGCCTAGCTGGGTCTTCTGGAAGCTCAGCACGATCTCCCGGCAGATCGGGTACCAGGAGAAGAACGCGAAGCACAGGACGGCGCCGATCAGGAACCCGTGCGCGGAAGCGTTGCGCCTGACCTTCGCGGCGAGCCGGTCCCCGGCGCGTGACCGCGCCGGGGACAGCGTCCCTGCCTGACGGAGGGTGGCCAGCTCAGCCACTGTTGGCCAGGATCTGGTTGACCTGGGTGGTCGCGGTCGCGAGCAGCTGGGTGATGTTCGCGTTCGGGTTGGTGAGTACGGACAGCATGACCGGGTCGAGGGTCTTGTAGACGGCCTGCGCGTCGGCCGGCTCCCCCATCGCCAGCTCATGGGCGTTGGCGAAAGTGGAGTAGAAGTCCGGGTTGACGGTCGCACTCGCGTCCTGCAGCTTCTGGTACTTGGCCAGGGTGGCGCCGGTGAACAGCTGCGGCTCGGGGAAGCCGACCGGGAAGCCGTCGGCCTTCTGCCGGACGAAGTTGAACTGGCCGGTGCCGGGGGTCAGGTACTCGAAGTTCATCCACTTGATGCCGGCCTCGATCTGGGCCGGGGTGTCGTGCTTGGCGAACATGTAGTCGTTGCCGCCGGACAGTGAGCCCGCCGGGGTGCCGGAGGTGCTGGGTATCGGGCCCATGCCGTAGTCGTTGATGTGGCCGCCGTCCTGCGGGACGATCACGTTGTAGATGTCGTCGGGGGCGGCGATGTACATGCCGAGCTTGTTCGCGGCCATCTGCTTCTGCAGGGTGCCCCAGGCGAGCTGCTGAGTCGGGCTCATGCTGTGGTCGACGAAGCGCATCTGGTGCAGCGCCTGCAGGATCGCCTTGCCCTGGTCGGAGTTGAACGCCGCGGCGCTGCCGGCCGCGTTGGTCATGTGACCGCCCTCGGCGTCGATCTCGGAGGAGAAGTGCCAGCCTCCGTTGTTGCCGGCGCTGTAGTCGCCGTAGCCGTAGATGCCCTGGCCGAGCTTGGTGATCGCCTTGGCGTCGGCCTCGACCTGAGCCCAGGTGGTGGGCGGCTGGTCGGGATTGAGGCCGGCCTGCTTGAACAGCGCCCGGTTGATGACCAGGCCCTGGGTGTAGTTGACGGTGGGCAGCCCGTAGAGCGTCTTGCCCGCGGTCACCGCGGCCAGCGCAGTCGGCTCGATGTCCTTCAGGGTGGGCACCGTCTTAGTGTTCACGTACGACGTGATGTCGGCGGCCTGCCCCGCGTCCAGGACCTGGTTCCGGTCGGTGAAGTAGGTGTAGAAGAGGTTCGGCTCGCTACCGGCCCGCAGCATCGCGGTGAACGAGGCCGGAACCTCGCAGGGGTTCTCGAAGACGCTGTTGACGGTGATGTTCGGGTTCTGCTTCTCGAAGATGGCGACATCGGCGAGCCACTCCTTGTGCTGCACCGGAGAGCTCGCGGGCGGCGCGCAGTCGACGCTGATCGTCACGTGGCCGCCGCTGCTGCCGCCGCTGGCGGCGGGACTGCTGGAGCAGGCCGCCGCCGCGAGCCCGAGAACCGCGAAGACGGTGAAACCGGCCAGCTGGCGGCGGCTGGGGCCGTGTCGTCGGTGAAGCCGTCTGATCATCGACTCACCCTTTCTGGGCTGGAAGATATCGATAGCTCAACATACGTATTAGTATTTTTGAATGCAATATCTCTACGGAAAACTGCAAAGACACAACTTGGTTACAACGCCAGTCGCCCGGCGGGCGCCTTCGGAGGCTGACCTGGCCTTTCGTAATTCTTGCTCGAATTCCGGCATTAATTGCGCATTCTTACGAAAAGCAAAGGGCTCAGCCGACAGAGGCTTACAGCAAGCGATGGCGTTCGATACGGAATTTTTCAGTAAGGAAGTGAGTCAGATCACGCAAGAACTTGCGGCCTCATGTCGTATCTTTGCAGCATGACGCGTGTACCTACCCGGCGGCTGGCTGACGTAGCCAAGAAGGTCGGGGTCAGCGAGGCCACCGTGAGCCGGGTCCTGAACGGCAAGGCCGGGGTGTCGGACAGCACCCGGGAGGCGGTGCTGACCGCCCTGGACGTGCTCGGCTACGAGCGGCCGACGCAGCTGCGGGGCGAGCGGGCCCGGCTGATCGGCCTGGTGCTGCCCGAGCTGCAGAACCCGATCTTCC
>JAJKHX010000316.1 GCA_021154785.1 Nocardiopsis sp. | reverse complement strand
CAGGCCGACCGCGTCCGGGTCGATGGCGTGCAGGTCGGCCAGCGTGTCGATCAGGACGTCGCCGATGGCGCACCGGTCCGCCGCCGTTTCCGCCCAGCCGCCGGGCAGGTCACCCCGGATCACGTACCCGTCGATCTTCTCCATCACGTAGAACGGCACGCCGATCAGCTCGCCGGCGTCCTCGTACAAGATCCTCGCCACCGGGACCGCGGTGCCAGCTAGCGCCCGCTGGATCCGGGCCTCCCGGCCCATGTCGTGCGCCCGGGGCAGCAGCGGCCCGTCCGGCGGCCTGCGCAGCACCGCCTCGCCCGCGCCGCTGCTGAGCTCGAAGGTCAGGTTGGATTTGCCGCCGGAGACCAAGGTGGCCTCCAGCTGCTGCCAGCCGGGGTCGCCCAGCGCTCGCGCGAGCGCGGGGCCGACGAGGTCGAGCCTGGTCAGGTTCTCGTGCATGCTGCCCCTTCGTCTACTGCCCTTCGCCTGAATTTAACGGTATGAATGGGCCATGGACGACACCGGCGCCCGTCTCCGCAATCACTGGGTCAGTCATATCGCCCGGCATGCGCATGCGAAACCCGGCGAGATCTACCTGCGTTTCGCGGGCACGTCCATCACCTGGGCCCAGCTCCACGAGCGGATCGGCACCGTGGCCGCGGCCCTGAGCGAGCGCGGGATCCGGGCCGGCGACCGGGTCGCGATCATGATGACGAACCGTCCCGAGTTCCTGGAGACGATGTTCGCCGCCAGCGCCCTGGGCGCGATCGTGGTCCCGGTCAACTTCCGGCTGGCGCCCGACGAGATCGCCTACATCCTGACCGATTCCGGGGCGTCGCTGCTGGTGGTCGAGGAGGCCACGGCCGCGGTGGCGGCGAGTGCCCGGGCCGCGTGCGACCACCAGATCGGCTTCGTGTCGACCGGTCACGCCGACGGCGCGGACCCCTATTTCCCGGCCGCCGGCCCCCCGGCCCGGCCGCCGGCCGCGGACGTGCCCGAGGACAGCCCCGCCCTGATCATGTACACCTCCGGTACGACCGGGCGGCCCAAGGGCGCGGTGCTCTCCCACGAGAACCTGCACTGCCAGTCCCTCACCTTGATCCGGGCCTGGCGGCTCTTCGGTGACGACGAGGTCAACCTGTGCGCGTCACCGCTGTTCCACATCGCCTCGATCGGGTCCGTCGCGCCCATGACCTTGATCGGCGGCACCACGGTCCTGCTCCCCAGCGGGGGGTTCAGCAGCGCGGCCACCCTCGAACTGCTCGATACCGAACGGGTGACCAGCGTGTTCCTGGTACCAGCGCAATGGCAGCTGCTGTGCGACGACCCCTCGCTCGGTACCCGCGACCTGTCCGCGCTGAAGACGATGTCGTGGGGTGCCGCCCCGGCCACCACGACCCTGCTCGCGCGGATGGCGCAGGCATTCCCGGAGGTCACCAACGTGGCGGTGTTCGGCCAGACCGAGATGTCGCCGGTGACGTGCGCCCTGTCCGGCGAGGATGCGCTGCGCAAGATCGGCTCGGTGGGCAAGCCGGTGACGATGGTCGCGGCCCGGGTCGTCGACGACGACATGAAGGATGTCCCGCCCGGCGAGGTGGGTGAGATCGTCTACCGCGGCCCTTCGGTCATGACGGGGTACTGGCAGAACCCGGACGCCACGGCCGAGGCCTTCCGCGGCGGCTGGTTCCACTCCGGTGACCTGGTGCGGGCCGACGAGGAGGGCTTCCTGTTCGTCGTCGACCGCAAGAAGGACATGATCATCACGGGCGGCGAGAACGTCTACTGCGCCGAGGTGGAGAACGCCCTGTCCGCGCATCCGGCGGTGGCCGAGGTGGCGGTGATCGGCACGCCGCACGAACGCTGGGGCGAGACCCCGGTGGCGGTCGCCGCGCTGGTCCCCGGCGCGTCGCTGACCGTCGAGGAGCTACGGGAGTGGGGCACCGGCCGGCTGGCCCGTTACAAACTGCCGACCGTCCTGCATGTCATGGAGGCGCTGCCACGCAACGCCAGCGGCAAGGTCCTGAAGACGGCCCTGCGCCAGCAGTACGGCTGAGCAGTACGGCTGGGCAGTACGGCTGGGCTGGCCCGGGCTAGGCCGTTTCCTTCCCGCCGAGGTGGCGGTAGCCGGGGTGGATCCCGGGCGCGAGGCCGTGGCCAGCGGCCAGCTTGGCCAGGAGGCTGTTCAGCTCGGCTCGTTCGGCCGGGGTGAGGGGGGCGCTGATGGCTTCCTCGTGCTCGGCGGCGGCGTGGTCCAGGTCCGTCATGGCCTGGCGCCCGGCGGCGGTGAGGTGCAGCTCGTAGTTGCGCCGGTCGTCCGGGTTGCGGCGCCGCTCGACCAGGCCGCGTTCCTCCAGGTCATCCACGAGCGCGACCAGCCGGCTGGGCGGGGTGCCGAGGACCCGGGCAACCGCCTGCTGGCTCTGCCCGGGTTCGCGCCTGATCAGGCGGAGCAGGCCGGCCTGCGGCCGGGTGAAGCCGAGCGCGGCCGTCCGCTCGCCGAACCGCTCGGCGGCGTAGGCGCCTAGCTGCGCGGCCAGGAACGCGATGTTCGCCCGCTGGCGCGCGGGCCGGGCCGCGGGCGTGTCTGTCGGTGCCACGCCCACCATAGTAAACGATTGACAATCATTCCAGGGTGTAATTATTCTCGTTTGGCATCATTGATTTTGAACTGGCCTCTGGGAGGAAGCAATGTCTGCACCGGTCATACGCGCTGGCCAGCGGGGGCGCCCGCAGGGCGGGCCACCGCCGCTCGTGCCCGCCCTCGCTTACGGCGCCCTGGTGATCGCGACCGCCGCCGTCTCGGCCGGTCGCCCGCGGCCCGGCACCTCGGCGGCCGCCACGCTGAGCTACGCCCAGGCCCACACCGGCCTGCTGCACGTCGCGGCGGTGCTGACCTTCGGCGCGGCCATGCCGCTGGCCATCTGGGCGGCGACCATCTACCGGCGGCTGCGCACGCTGGGCGTGACCGCTCCCGGCGCGGTGATCGGGCTGGCCGGAGGCATCCTCGCGGCCGCCTCGCTCGCGCTGTCCGGCCTGTTCACCTGGGTCGCGGCCGATACCGCGGCGGACGCCGGGCCGGCCCTGGCCCGGGTGGTGTTCGACCTCGGCTTCGCCGCGGGCGCGGCTGGCTTCGTCGTCCCGTCCGCGCTGCTCATCGCGGGCGTGGCGGTTCCCGCGCTCGTCCTGCGGCTCACCCCGCAATGGCTGGCCTGGGCTGGGCTGGTGATCGCGGCGGCGGGTGTGTTGTCCACGCTGACCCTGCTGACTTCGGCGCTGGACGCGACGCTGCCGATCGGGAGGTTCGGCGGCCTGATCTGGATCATCGCGATCAGCGTCCTGCTGCCCGCCACCCGGCACCGGCTGCCGGCCCGGGCCGGGGAGCCCGCGCCGGCCGCCGTGTAAGGACGAGACCGGGGCGCGATAGCGTGACGGCGTGGCAGCAACCGAGAAGCTCGAGATGTTCCTGGCCGAGCCGCGCAACGTCGTGGTGGCCGGGATCCGCCGCGACGGGCGCCCGCACCTGAGCCCGAACTGGTTCAGCTGGGACGGCCAGTGCTTCTACGTCTCCACCACGCGGAGCCGGGTGAAGTACGCCATCTTCCGCCGCGACCCGCGGGCTCAGCTGCTCATCGACGATCCGGTCGGCTACCGCGCCGTCGTGGTCCCGGCCACGGCCGAGGTCCGCGAGGACATCGAGGCCGAGCTGCCCCGGTTCCGCGCGATCAGGCAGAAGCACGGGCTGCCCGTTCCCGACGACGGCAAGCACCTGGAGGCCCTGGCGGCGGAAGGCCGGGTCCTGCTCGCCTTCACCCCGGACCGGCCGTCCTCGGACTGGACGTCCTGGGGCCTGGACTGACCGTGGCCGATCGAGCCTGGCCGGCCGACTGGGACGAACGCAAGGCGGGCAGGGACTGTCCGCTCTGCGCGGCCCTCGGCCGGGGTGACAACGACTACGTGGTGGCGGTCCGCGCTGGCCAGTTCGCCGAGGTCTGGCTGGAACGGCGCACCCGGCTGCCGGGTTACTGCATCGTGGTGTGGCGGCACGGGCACGTCGCCGAGCCTGATGACCTGGATCCCGCGCAGGCGAGCGGCTACTGGGCGGAGGTGCTCGCGGCGGGACGCGCGGTGCGGGCGCGGTTCGGTCCGGTCAAGGTGAATTACCTGACCCTGGGCAATACCGTCCCGCACCTGCATACGCACGTGGTGCCCCGGTACCTGGACGATCCGGCGCCCGGCGGCCCGATCGAGTGGGCGCAGATCCACTCGGCCGATCCGGTGCCCGCGGCCGAACTGCACCGCCAGGCCGCCGACCTCCGTGCCCTGCTGGCAGACTGACCCTTCAGAGCGAGAATCCGGGAGGATCGGCAAGCTCAGGGTGGTGCTCCTGGAACGCGCGCGCGGCCGGCAGGGTGCGGATCCAGTCGTAGTAGACGCTCTTGCAGCGCATGAGCTCGAACCCTAGGTCACGCAAGCGCGCGATTCCGGGCCGGTGAGCTCCGAACGGCGAGTACACGGCATCCTCGACAACGACAACCCGATAGCCGGCTTCCTCAAGGCCGACCGCGGAGTGCGTGACGCACACGTCGGTCTCGAAACCGGCCAGCAACGCCGTCCGGCGCCCTGTTGACCTGACCGCGGCCATGATCTCGGGGCAGTCGGCCAGCCCGAACACGGTCTTGGTCAAGACCGGAGCGCTCGCCCGCAGGGGTGCAAGCACTGCCTCATCGGTCGGCCCATTCGCCTCCGGGTCTTCCTCCGTGATGACGGCCGGGACACCCAGCGCATGCGCCGTGGCCGCCAGCCAGGCCGCGCGGTGCGCGGCTTCCTCAGCACACCGCTTGTCGTCCGCATCAAGACGTTCACCCCAGAAGCGCGGCTGCAGATCAATCACTGCCAGCAGCGAGTCGTCACGCGCGACCAAGGGCATAATGAACCCTTCTCGTTGGCGGGGATCGGCCCTTCGGCCGCCGCGCGGATCGGGGTCCGGCGCGGGGGCACGGCGCAGCGGTGCCCCCGCCGGGGATATCAGAGCAGGGTCAGCTTGGTAAAGGGCGTCATGATTCGTACCTGACGTGAACCGAAATCGACGACCAGGGCAGTGTCATCCTCCACGCCGATGACCCGGCCGAGGCCGTACTTATCGTGGGTCACCTGATCCTGCATGGCGAACTGGCCGACAGGCAGAGCCGCCGGCGGGGCGAAGGGACTTGTGGGCAAGTGGCGCCGGGTCGCGGCGCGGGCAGGCTTCATTACTACCAGTATGCGCCTGCCCGGCCGCAGACGGACCGCGAAGCCTGTCATGCATGAGCGGACACCCGGGCGCTACCCGTTGAGGATCTGCTCTCTCAGGATGTCTGCGTGCCCGCCGTGCTGGGCGAGTTCGCGCAGGACGTGGAGGTACACCCAGCGCAGCGGGAGCGGGCCCCGCCGGTAGCCGTAGACCCAGTCCTCTAGTCCCAGGGATGACGTCGCACGCCATGATGCCTCGCATGCCTCGCGGTGTGCCTGCTGGACGCTGGCGATGGTGTCGCCGTCATGGAGGATGAACGACTCACCCGAGGCCTCCGGGATACCAATCTCAGCACGTGACCGGCATGTGACAGCCTCGTCGAACCAGACCTTCTCAAGGAAGGTCGCGTGCTTCACCAGGCCCAGCAAACGTGACGCAGGCTCAAGAGCCCGGCGGGCATTGACCGAGGCGCCCCGAACGGATGATGCATGCTCTGCGCGCATGGTCCCGGAACACGCGGCTCGCCCGCAGCTGGAGACGGAGCCCGCGATGACGTTCGCGCAGATACCCCTGATGCCTTGACCCGGCAGCGCGGCCCGGCGTCAGCCGGTGACCTTGACGATGAATGCGGTCAGGTTCGCCATCAGCCGCTCGGCCTGCTCTTCCGGGGTGAGCCGCTCCGCGCGACGGCCGCCGAGTCCCCGGACCGCCTTCTTTCCCCGCACGTACAAAGAGCAGGCAAGGTCGGTGCACAGGTAGTCGCCCACCGTGTTGCCCTGCTGGCCGGCCTGGCCGGTCCTCGGGGCGACCATCAAGGTGACTCCGCCGGAATGACTGGTCAGGCAAAACGAGCACATGCTGGTCTTCTTCTGCAGGGGACCGGGACCGGGGCAGCGCAGCACGATGGCCACCAGCTTGCCGTCAATCTCGGCCGCCAGGTAGGCCCGTTCGGGCGATTGCGGGTCCCGCCAGCCGAGGAAGTCCAGGTCCTCCCAGGGCTGCCCGGACAGGTCGCGCGGGATGCTCGCGCGCTTGGCCTCTCCCTTACTGCAGTTCACGAAGGCGGCGCGGATCTCGGGCTCGGTCAGCGGCTTCACGACTGACGAGGCTAGCCCCGAGCCCGGACCGCCGGCCAAGAAATTATCCCCGGCGGCGGCCTTACCCGCCCGTGGCCAGGCCTCGGACACCAGAACAGCGCACGCAGCGGACTGCTCACGTTGACAGCTCCGTTGCGGACGTCGCCCGGGCCGTACAGCGATGCAGATGCTGGCGCAGTCCCGCCAGCGCACCGCCTACTGCTGGCGTAGCGTGACCATGGCGTGAGCAGTTTTTCCTGCTTCACGCTTGCGCGGGTGATGGACTAAGCTGTTAGCTAAGGAGGCTTCCCGTGCCAAGCGATGCTGCCGCACAGTTCAACATCCACGATGCCAAGACCCACCTGTCCCAGATCATCGAGCGGGTCGAGCATGGCGAGGAGATCATCATCAGCCGCGCCGGCCACCCGGTCGCGAAGGTGATCCCGCTGGCGGGCAGTGTCCGGCGGCGGGGACGTGGGTCGCTGCGCGGCCAGCTGACGCTGGCCCCGGACTGGGATTCGGATGCGGTTAATGACTCCATCGCCGCCGACTTCGGCATGAATGCATGAGCCTGCTGCTGGACACGCGCGTCGTGCTGTGGTGGCTAGCTGACGACCCGGGCCTTCCAGATGAGATCAAGGACCGGCTAGATCACGAACCGGATGTCCGTGTCAGTGCCGCGACGATCTGGGAGATCGCCATCAAGCAGGCTCTCGGCAAGATCAGCGCGCCCGCGGACCTTCCCGGCCGGGTCCGGGACAGCGGATTCCGGGAGCTTCCGATCGACTTCACCCACGCGATCGCCGCCGGGCAGCTTCCGCCGATCCACCGGGATCCGTTCGACCGGATGCTGGTCGCGCAGGCTCGCTGCGAAGGTCTCACCCTGGTGACCAGGGATTCGTACTGCCAGCAATACGAGGTTGCCATCCTGCGGGCATGATCAGCCTGCTCGCCAGACGGCACGATGGGGGCGACGATCTTCTCTGCTATGAGCGACGTGCAGCGCGCTTCGATCCTGAGACGGGCGAGTGCCGGACCGAGCTCGACTCGCAGGTGATGGCCATGGCCATCCGGCCGCCATCGACGGGGTGGCGCCGCGGCTCGCCCGCGACCCCGCACTCGACGTCGCCCGTCACGCCCGTGAGCTAGCCAGCCTGTTTGTCCGTGCTATCCGCGCGGAGGACGGACATCCACGTGAAACCCACGAGGAACCGGAGCAGTCATGAAGCATACTTCGCCGTGCACCATGTCGCCGGCGTGCTGACCCCGGTCTCATCGGGTTCGCGATCCTGCGGGCCGGGCTCGTGCTGCGCGGCCGGGCTCGTGCTGTGCGGCTGGGCGATCAGGGCCCTGGGCGAGGGTGGGCGGCGAAGAACCGCCAGATGACCTGCGTAGCGTTCAGGGCGGTGGACGGCGGGTCGGTGCCGAGGAGACGCTGGAGCAGCGGCCGGGAGGCGGCTCCGGGCCACTGGTGGCCCGCGCCTGCGATGCTGATCAGCTCGACAGCATGCCCGGCCGGGCAGGAGGCCGTGGAAGTGGTGACCGCCCCGGCCGTCCTGACGACCGGGGTGGCGCACTGGTCGATACCCCGCCAGCGGGCGCTGAGGGACGGTACCGAGGGGCCGTCGATATGGGCCACGCCGCTGCCCTCGCCGCCCTGGTACGGGATGCTCTGGTCGGCGGTGCCGTGGATGTGGATGACCGACAGCGGATGCGGGGCGGGGCAGCTGCCCAGCTCGGTGGCGGAATCGGGCCCGATCGCCGCGAAGATCGTGGTGTGGCAGGCCAGCGTGTAGGCCATGATGCCGCCGTTGCTGATGCCGGTGGCGTACACGCGGTCGGCGTCGACCGGGACCAAGCGCCCGATCGCCGACACCATCGCGGTGATGAACCCAGTGTCGTCGGCGTTGGTCTTGCCTGGCACGCCGCAGCAGCCGCCGCCGGTGTTCCAGGCGTGGTTGAGGCCGTCCGGGTAGGCGACGATGAAGTGCCCCTGGTCTGCCTCGGCGTCCCAGCCGTAGGACTTCTGCGCCTGGCTGGCGCTGCCGAAGCCGCCGTGCAACATCGCGACCAGCGGGGCCTTGGCAGGCAGCGACGCGGACCGGTACACGATGTACGTCCGGCTGATGCCGCCCACCTCGATCGAGTGCGTGGAGGAACCCATCGGGAGGACCGGTGCCGCCGACGGGTAGGCGACGTGGTGCTGGTCCCCCTCCTCGGCGGCGGGCGGCATGCCTCGGACCTGGCCGAGACGCTGGGGGTGTCACGCCAGGCGGTCGCCCAGGTGGTCACCCGCCTGGAGCAGGACGGCTACCTCACCCGGATCACCGACCCGGGTGACGCCCGGGCCAAGCTGATCTGCCTGACCCCGCGCGGGCGGTCCGCGCTGCGCACCATGCGCGCCACCGGGCTGGCAGTCGAGGACGAGTGGCGAGATCACCTGGGGCCCGAGCGGCTGGCTGACTTCCGCGACACGCTGGTCGCCCTGCTGGCCGCCGGCCGGTGAGGGCAGTGCCGCCCGGGGGACGGCGCCCGGAGAGCCGTCGGGGAGCTGACGTCAGAGGTTGGTGCCGTCGGCCGGGATACCCTCGGGGGCCTCGGCGGCCAGGCCGGTTCCGGCGGCGTCGGGCACGTCCAGGCCGAGGGTGTAGGCGGTCATCGACAGCGAGCCGTAGGCGCAGCCGTCGACCAGGACCCGGGTGGCGCCGCCCGGGTCCGCCACCTCGTCCCGGGATGCCGCGTCCTGCGCTGCCGTGCCCCGGGGCGCCTTGTCCCGGGGCGCCTTGTCCCTGGCCGCTGCGGCCAGGCCCGCCAGGTACAGCAGCGGGATGAAGTGATCCGGGGTGGGGACGGCGCTGGCGAAGTCGCGGTGGGCGTCCAGCCGGGCGATCTCGGTCGGGTCGGTGAGCATCCGCTCCCGGGCGTCCGCGTCGAAGCGCTCCGCCCAGTCGAACCCGGTGTCGGCGAGCTGGACGCTGATCCCGGCAAGGTTGTGCACGATGTTGCCGCTGGCCACGATGAGCACGCCGGTTTCGCGCAGCGGCGCGAGCCTGGCGCCGAGGTCGAGGTGGTAGCCGAAGTCCTTGAACTGGTTGATCGACAGCTGGACCACGGGAATGGCCGCGTCCGGGAAGGCGTGCCGCAGCACCGACCAGGTGCCGTGGTCGATCCCCCAGGAGTCGACGTCCGCGCCGACCCAGGTCGGCTGGACCAGGTCGCTGACCTCTTCGGCCAGTTCGGGGAGGCCGGGCGCGGGGTACTGCACGTCGAATAGCTGCTGCGGGAAGCCATAGAAGTCGTGGATGGTCCGCGGCCGCGGCATCGCGGTGACGGCGGTGGCGTTGATGTACCAGTGCGCGCTCACCACCAGGATGGCCCGAGGACGCGGGACGGCCTGGCCGAACGCGCGCCAGGCGTGGGTGTACCGGTTGAGCTCCAGGGCGTTCATCGGGCTGCCGTGCCCGAAGAACGCGGCCGGCATCGTCCGCGTGTTACTCATCCGCGGTCCTCTCGTTCAACTGGCCCGCCGGGGCCGGCTCGGCCCATGACCGGGACGATAGCGGACCCGCCCGGCCGCTCAGCGACCTGAGCATGCTGGCTTGTGGTTTCGCCGCGGTGAGCGTCCGGCTTACGGGGCGAGTGGTGCCCGTGGTGTGCCTGACGTCGGTCCGCGGCGCCCTGCCGTGGTTCCGGCGCTGCTCGCGGGGCCGGTGAGGTGCTGGGTCCTGATCACGGGGCCGGCGGTGTGCTGCTGGAGGCGGTCGGTGTGCCACTGGGTACGTTCTATTGGTCAGCGAGCCGTATTCACCGGATCTGAGGGGCGCTGCAACCGGATCGATGGAGCATTGAGCCGGCTGACGACGTCGCTGGAATCGATGGTATTTGGACAGCATCCCTCTTGGGTACCGCGTGTGCCACCGAGCGCGAAGACCGGATGGTGCTAGGCGGGGCAGGTGATGATGGCGGGGCAGGTGGTGGTGGGCGGGTCAGTGGCCGGACATGCCGCCGTCGACGGCTAGGGTGACGCCGGCGACGTAGGAGGAGGCGGGGCTGGCCAGGAAGACCACCACCGTGTCGATTTCGTGCTGCTCGCCCATCCGGCCGAGCGTGGAGGTCTGGGTGATGAACTCGTTCAGGGTGTCGGGCGGGATCTCCTGGGTCATCTCGCTGCGGAAGTACCCGGGCGCGACCGCGTTGACCCGGATCCCGCGGCGGCCCGACCACTGCTGGTTCAGGTCCCGGGTCAGTCCCATCAGGCCGGCCTTGCTGGCCGCGTAGGCCGCCTGCGGCCAGAAGGACTTCACCAGGCCGAGCAGGCTGGCGATGTTGACGATGGACGAGCCGGGCGGCATGACGCGCGCGGCCGCCTGGGCCATCCAGTAGGCGCCCATCAGGTTGACGTCGATGACCGAGCGGAACTGCTCCGGAGTCTCGCGCAGCGCGGGCACGGCGGTGCCGAGCCCGGCGTTGTTGATGAGCACGTCCAGGTGGCCGAACCGCTCGACGGCCGCCTGCACCGCGGCCTGGCACGCTTCGGGGTCGGTGACGTCGGTTTCCGCCGAGAGCGCGGACCGGCCCAGCTTCTCGACCTCCCGGCGGACCGCGTCCAGCCGGTCCGCCCGGCGGGCGGCCAGCACCACGTCCGCTCCGGCCTGGGCCAGCGCCACCGCGAAGCCGGCCCCGAGGCCGCTGCTCGCCCCGGTGACCAGCGCGACCTTCCCGGCCAGCGAGAACCGGTCGAGCACAGGGATGTCTGAGTCCGTCATCCGACAAATCATCCCAGGTCCCTGGGTGTGCCGGCCCGCAGGGGTCAGTGTCGTACGGCAGCGTCGAGCAGCGCCCCGGCGGCCGCCCGGGCGGACGCGGTGACGTCGGCGTCGTCGTCCAGGCTCCGCGCGGTCATCGCGCCGTCGTAGAGCAGGTGGATCTGGCGGGCGAGCACGTCCGGCTCCGCGGCCCCGGCCGAGGCGGCCAGATCCGTCAGGTAGCCGCGCAGCCAGCGGCGGTAGGTGCGCGGGACCTCATAGGCGGCGCTGTCCGGCTGGGCCTCCGCCGAGGCCCGGTTGAACGCGCAGCCGCGGTAGCCGGGCTGGGCGAAGGTTACGGCCTGCGCGTCGAACACGCTCAGCAGGCGCTCCCGCGGATCGTCGTACGCATCGGCGGCCGCCCGCAGCCTGGCCTGCATCACCGTCATCCGGCGCTCGAGGTAGGCGCGGATCAGCTCGTCCTTGCTGCCGAAGGTGCCGTACAGCGAGGCCCGCGCGACGCCGGCCCGCTCGAGGACCCGGTCGATGCCGACGGTATGCACGCCGTCGGCGTAGAACAGCTCGTCGGCCGCCGCCAGCAGCCGCTCCCGCGGTGAGGGGCGCCGGGTCCTGGTCCGGGCGCCGGCTTCGCCGCTCATCATCTCGCTGGTCATGTAACTGGGCATGACGCACCTCCTGGACAGACCGGTCAGTCTATAGTGGCCGGACGTCCGGACAACGTCAGATGGCTCGCGAAAAATCCGGCAATCTAGCCCGGCGGCGGGCATAACACGCGCATTCCGGGTACGGCAGGTATGCCCTAGGTCACACACCGCGGGCCCCGCCGCACCACCGGATAAGGCAGACTCACCGGCGGACGCAGTTCCGCCCAGGAGGTGACATCGTGAAACCGTTCGTGGTCAACCGGCATGGCCGCCTGGTGTTCCCGGCCAATTTCCTCGGTGACCTGGACTTCTCGGTGCTCGATACGCTCGAGCAGTTCAACGCGGTGATCGGGCGGGACTTCGAGGCCAAGGCGCCGACCGGGACCGACATCCTGGCCCGGGTCGAGGCCGGGAACTATCCCGGCCGCTTCGAGCTACTGCGCGACCTGGGCCAGAACCTGTTCTGGGTCAACCGCTACGCGATCACCATGTTCGACAAGCGGCCGACTCGCTGGCGCGACCTGCCCAAGCACCGGGACGACGTGTTCCTGCCGGTGCTGACGCCCTGGGAAGACAGCGAGCGGAAGGTGGCCGCGGTCCAGAGCGCCTTCCGGGCCATGCCGGCCACCTGGGACGACGACACCGAGAACCGCGTGTTCGACCTGCTGTTCGGCGTGTTCAGCACCAAGCTGCACCACGCTACTGAACTACCCGCGATCAAGCCGACGGTGGAGGAGTTCCTGAGCCGCCCGGACGCGCTGACGTTCGTGATGCCGGACCACGACCCCGACTACCCGGTGTTCAGCTTCGAGGAGATCATCGACGCGCACGAGGAGGTGCCCGAGCTCGAGGCGCTGATGCGCTGGGCCATGGTGCTGCATAACCAGTATCCGTGGGACCGGTCCCGGACCGAGCTGCGCGGGCCGGGCCAGATCGGGGACGACGACTTCGTGGTCGCTTTCTACCCCCGCGGCCGCGATGTGCTGGCCTTCGTCGACCGGGTCCGGCACTCGTCGGCCGACGACCGCAAGCCGGCCACCCTGGCCAGCCCCGAGGCCCCGCCCGAGGCGGTGGAGCCGGTGACGCCCTATCCCCCGGTGCTGGTGCGGGAGGCGTTCCGGGTCCAGCCCAAGCTCGAGGCCCTGGCGATCGTGCGCGGCGAGCACGTCTGCACCAACGACGACGTGATCAGGAACGCGAGCTTCTCGTGGTCGCCGATGAGCGCCGCCGAGATCAGCGCCAAGACCGGGATCGACCAGCGCCGCTACACCAGCCGGGAGCCGGAGCAGCTGGCGCTGCCCGCGGTCCGGGCCGCGCTGGCCAAGGCGGGCCGCTCCCCCGCGGAAATCGGCGCGGTGCTAGTCAGCACGTGTACGAGCAACCGGCTGATCCCGTCCATCGGGTGCTGGCTGTCCGGCGAGCTCGGCCTGCAGCAGACGCACGCGTCGGCCGACCTGATCGCGGCCTGCGCCGGGCTGCCCTACGGGATGGCCGAGGCCATCCGGCAGCTGCAAGAGGTGGGGCGGCCGGTGCTGCTGGTCTGCGTGGAGAAGTTCTCCGACAAGATCGGCAGTGTGCGTACCTCACGGATGATCTTCGGAGACGGCGCCGCGGCCATGGTCATCGGGCCGGCTCCGGCCGGGGACCCGGGTGACGTGGAGGTCGTGCAGACCTACGCCAGCGGGCCGCACACCGAGGTCAACTCGATCATCTGGCCCAACGCGGACTTCGACAACGACATCACCGTGTACGGGCCTGAAGTGAAATCGCTGGTCCAGCGCTACCTGGTCCAGATGCTCGGCGAACTCCGCCAGCTGCCCGATCCTGATGATGCCGGGCGCACGCTGCTGGAGGGCATCGAGCTGATCGTCCCGCATCAGGCCAACAAGACGATGATCCTCAACCTGGCCGGCAAGGCGGGGCTGTCCGCCGACCAGCTGTACTTTAACGTGGACCGGATGGGAAACGTATCGGCGGCGAGCATCCCGATAGCCCTCTACGACGCCGTGCGCGACGGCGCGATAACCCGCCCGACGCGGGTCTTCGCACCTGGATTCGGGGCCGGCGCGGTCGGCGGCTACGCCGTGCTGCGGTTCGACCCGGCCATCGTGGCGGACGAGGTGACGCTGGGCGCCCTGCCGGAAACGGCCACGCCGCCGCCGGCGGCCGGAGGCACCAGCGATGACATGCGCGCGGCGTTCGGTGGGTGAGGCGATGAGCCAGCCTGCTTTCGCCTTCGAGCGCGTGGCCGTCGTCAACCGGGGCGAGCCGGCCATGCGGCTGATCAACGCCGTCCGCGAGTGGAACGCCGAGGGGCGGCCCCCGCTGCGGGTCATCGCCGTGTATACCGCCGCCGACCGGCACGCCACGTTCGTCCGGCAGGCCGACGAGGCGGTGCTGATCGGCTCGGAGGACCCCGGGGAGGCCTTCGGGGAAAGCCCCTACCTGGACTACGCCGAGCTCGAGCGCGCGCTGCGGGCCTGCCGGGCGGACGCGGTCTGGCCCGGCTGGGGGTTCGTCTCGGAGAAGGCCGAGTTCGCCGGGCTGTGCGAGCGGCTCGGCATCACCTTCATCGGCCCGTCGGCCGAGGTGATGCGGCGGCTCGGGGACAAGATCGAGTCCAAGCTGCTGGCCGAGCAGGTCGGCGTGCCGCTCGCGCCGTGGAGCGGCGGGCCGGTGGCCGACCTGGCCGCGGCCCGCGAGGCGGCCGAGTCGATCGGCTACCCGCTGATGGTCAAGGCCACCGCGGGCGGCGGCGGCCGCGGTATCCGGCTGGTCCAGGCGCCGGAGAACCTGGAGGAGGCCTTCGAGCGGGCCGGCTCGGAGGCGGCGAAGACAGCCGGGGACGCGACGGTGTTCCTGGAGCGGGCGATCCGCGGCGGCCGGCACATCGAGGTGCAGGTGGTGGCCGACGCCGCCGGGACGGTGTGGACACTGGGCGTGCGGGACTGCAGCGTGCAGCGGCGCAACCAGAAGGTCATCGAGGAGTCCGCCTCGACCGCGCTGGAGGCGGAGCAGGAGAAGCTGCTCCGCGGGCACGCCGCCGAGCTGGCCCGGGCGGCCGGCTACGTCAACGCCGGGACGGTGGAGTTCCTCTACAAGCCCGGCCAGAAGCTGCTGTCGTTCCTGGAGGTCAACACCCGGCTGCAGGTCGAGCACCCGGTCACCGAGGCGTGCACGGGCACCGACATCGTCAAGCTGCAGCTGCACATCGCCGCGGGCGGCACGCTGGCCGAGATCGGCCCGGCTGAGCCCCCGGCGCGCGGGCACGCCATCGAGGCCCGGCTCACGGCCGAGGACCCGGAACGCGACTTCGCGCCCGCCCCCGGCCTGATCGAGCACCTCGCGCTGCCGTCAGGACCGGGCATCCGGGTCGACACCGGGGTCGCTCCGGGTGACGTCATCCCGCCGCAGTTCGACTCGATGATCGCGAAGGTGATCGCCTGGGGCCAGGACCGCGCCGAGGCCCGGGCCCGGCTGGCCCGCGCGCTCCGGCAGACCAGCACGGTCATCCGGGGCGGGACGACCAGCAAGGCGTTCCTGCTCGACCTGCTCAGCCGGCCGGAGTTCGTCCGCGGCGAGGTGGACACGACCTGGCTGGACACCATGATGGCGGACGGCTACGCACCGCCGCTGCGGGTCGACGTGGCCCTGCTGGCCACCGCGTTCGAGGCCTACGAGGCGCACGAGCGGCGCCAGCGGGACCGCCTGTTCACCTCGGCCGAACGCGGCCGCCCCGAGGTCGGGCACGAGACGCGGCACCAAGTCGACGTCCGGGTCGGCGGCGAGGCGTACAAGCTCCGCGTCTCCCGGAGCCGGCCGGTCCGGTATCAGGTGGAGCTGGACGGCCACGCGGTCGACGTCGACGCCGAGCGGTCCGGCCGGTTCGAGCTGCGGCTGACCGCCGGCGGGCAGGCCTTCGACGTGCTGTCGGTGGCGCAGGGCCCGGACTACCTGGTCGAGGTGGACGGGGCCGTCCACCGCATCTCGGGCGGCGAGGCCGGACTGGTCCGCGCCCCCGCCCCGGCCATGGTGGTGGCCATCTCAGTCGCGGCCGGGGACGAGGTCGCCGAGGGCGACGTGGTGGCCGTCGTAGAGAGCATGAAGCTGGAGACCTCGCTGCGCGCTCCCGCGGCCGGCCGGGTCGCCGAGGTCCTCGCCGACGTCAACACCCAGGTGGAGAGCGGCGCCAAGCTGCTGCGCATCGAACCCGCGGCCGACGAGGAACAGGCGCGGGCCGGGGACGGCTCCGCGCGCGCCGACCTGGGCGGCCTGGCCGTGGCGGCCGACGACGACGGAGACCCGGCCCGTGCTGCCGCCGACGCGCTGTCGGCGCTGCGGTCCCTGGTCCTGGGCTTCGATGTCGATGAGGCCGAGGCGGGGCGGCAGCTGCGGCGGCTGGCCGCCGCGCGGGACGCGCTGCCCGACAACGACCCGCGGGTGCTGGCCGGCGAGGCCGGGATCCTGCGGATCTTCGCCGACGTGTCGGCGCTTTGGCGCAACCGCCGGGTCTCCGGCGAGGCGCAGGCCGACGACGAGGCCGCCGTCGACGCCGAAGCCGCCCGCAACCCGCAGGAGTACATGCACGCCTACCTGCGCTCGCGGGACGCCGACGCGGAGGGCCTGCCGGAGTCGTTCCGGATCCGGCTGCGCCGGACGCTGGCCCACTACGGCGTGGACGAACTAGATCCGTCGCCGGACCTGGAAGCCGCGCTGTACCGGATCTTTCTCGCGCACCGCCGGGCGGGCGGGTACGTGCCGGTCGTCTCCGAGCTGCTGCAATGGCGGCGGCGGCATCCGCAGTCGCTGGCGTCCGGGGCACTGCCCGACGAGGCCAGGGACGACTACCGGCGGGTGATCGACCAGCTGGTCTCGGCCACCCAGCTGCGCCACCCCGGCGTCGGTGACCTGGCCCGCCAGGTCCGCTACCGCTGCTTCGACGAGCCGCTGATCGCCGCCGGGCGGGCCCGGGGCCAGCAGCAGGTGCGCGCCGAGCTCGACCGCCTAGCCGAGGACCCCGCGGCCCGGGCAGCCCAGATCGACGCCATCGTCGCCTCGGGCGAGCCGATCGTCGGCGTGTTCACCGAGCGGCACTACCCGGTCATGCTCGAGGTGATGACCCGGCGCTACTACCGGATCAGGCCGCTGGAGAACGTCCGGGTCACCGAGCAGAGCGGCCGTCCGGTGCTGACCGCCGAATACAGCCACGACGGCACCGACTACCTGATCATCGCGACCGTGGCGGACAGCACGGAGAGCGCGGCCGGGACCGGGCTGCCCCAGATGGTCGAGGCGCTCCCGTCCGGCCGGACCATGCTCGTCGACCTGTACGTCACCTCGCAGACGCCGGAGGAGGACGGCCGCGGCAACCCGGGCGCCCGCATCGACCGGATCCGCGGCAAGCTCGGCGTCATCCCGCCCTCGGTCGACCGGGTGGCGGTGGCCGTGCGCCGGCCCGACGGCGAGGACGGCGGCTGGCCGGACTGGTTCACCTTCCGCGCCGGGCCGGACGGGCAGCCGGTGGAGGACCAGACCCAGCGCGGCTGGCATCCGCTGGTGGCCGAACGGCTGGGCGTGTGGCGGTTCTCCCAGTTCGAGCTGACCCGGCTGCCCGCCGATCCCGAGGTGCACCTGTTCCGCATCCAGGGCCGCGAGAACCGTGACGACCAGCGGCTCATGGCCCTGGCCGACGTGCGCGACCTGACCATCGTGCGGGACGACGACGGGCGGATCACCGGCCTGCCGCAGCTCGAGCGCATCCTGGACGCCTGCCTGGATAGCCTGCGCTCGGCCCGGTCCGCCGACCGTGAGCTGGCCCGGCTGGACTGGAACCGGGTCAAGCTGTACGTGTGGCCGACGGTGGAGGCGCCGCTGGCCGAGCTCGGCCCGGTCATCAGGTCGCTGGCCGCGCGGACCGGGGCGCTCGGGCTCGAGCAGGTCTTGGTGCAGTTCCGCGACGCCGACGGGCACGAGCGGATGCTGCGGCTGTCCCGTCAGCCCGGCGCCGGGCTGACGGTACGCGTCACCGACCCGCCGCCCGGCCCGCTGCGCGAGCTGAACGCCTACACGCAGAACGTGATCCGGGCCAGGCGCCGCGGCGCCGTGTACCCGTACGAGCTCATTCCGCTGATCACCCGCTCGCCGGATCCCGGCGGCGAGGCCGGCGCGTTCACCGAGTACGACCTGGACGAAGCGGGCGCCGCGGTGCCGGTGAACCGGGCGCCTGGCTCCAACCGGGCCAATCTGGTGCTCGGCGTGGTCAGCACGCCGAGCAAACGGTACCCGGAGGGACTGCGCCGGGTGGTCCTGCTCGGCGATCCGACCCGGGCGCTGGGAGCGCTGGCCGAGCCGGAGTGCCGCCGGATCCTGGCGGCTATCGAGCTGGCGCGGCGCCTGCACGTCCCGGTGGAATGGTTCGCGATCTCGTCCGGGGCGAAGATCTCGATGGACTCCGGCACCGAGACGATGGACTGGATCTCGCGCGCGCTGCGCGGGATCGTCGAGTTCACCCAGGCCGGCGGGGAGATCAACGTCGTGGTGACCGGCATCAACGTCGGCGCCCAGCCGTACTGGAACGCTGAGGCGACGATGCTCATGCACACCCGCGGGGTGCTGATCATGACGCCGGACTCGGCCATGGTGCTGACCGGCAAGCAGTCGCTCGACTATTCCGGCGGCGTGTCGGCCGAGGACAACTTCGGGATCGGCGGCTACGACCGGATCATGGGCCCGAACGGCGAAGCGCAATACTGGGCGCCCGACCTGTCCAGCGCGGTCGACGTGCTGCTCGCGCACTACGCGCACACCTACGTGACCGGGGAGGAGCGCTTCCCCCGGCCCGCGCCGACGGCGGACCCGGACGACCGGGACATCTCCTCCTCGCCGCACGACGGCCCGGAGTTCGCCACGCTGGGCGAGGTCTTCGACAGCAGGCTCAACCCGGAGCGCAAGAAGCCGTTCGACATGCGCTCGCTGCTGGCCGGGGTGATCGACGCCGACCACGCGCCGCTCGAGCGCTGGGCCGACATGGCCGACGCCGCGTCGGTGCTGGTGCTGGACGCGCACCTGGGCGGGCAGCCGGTCGCGCTGATCGGCTTCGAATCCAAGCCGCTCGCCCGGCACGGGTTCTATCCGGTCGACGGCCCGTCACAGTTCACCGCGGGCACGCTGTTCCCCCGTTCGTCGAAGAAGACCGCCCGGGCGATCAATGCCGCTAGCGGGAACCGGCCGGTGGTAATCCTGGCCAACCTGTCCGGGTTCGACGGCTCACCGGAATCGCTGCGCCAGCTTCAGCTCGAGTACGGCGCGGAGATCGGCCGGGCCATCGTCAACTTCGACGGGCCGATCGTGTTCTGCGTGGTCTCCCGGTATCACGGCGGGGCGTTCGTGGTGTTCTCCGGCACGCTGAACGACAACATGGAGGTGGCCGCGGTCGAGGGCTCCTACGCCTCGGTCATCGGCGGCGCGCCCGCCGCCGCGGTGGTGTTCGCGGCCGAGGTGCGCAAGCGCACCGCCGCCGATCCCCGGGTGGCCGGCCTGCAGGCGGCGATCGCCGAGGCTACCGAGAAGGGTGCGAACGACGAGGCGGCGGCGCGGCGGGCGGAGCTCGCGTCGGCCTGGCCCGCCATCCAGGCGGACAAGCTCGGCCAGCTCGCCGACGAGTTCGACGCCGTGCACAGCATCGAGCGGGCTCTTGAGGTGGGCTCGGTGCATGCTATCGTCCGGGCGGCCCGGCTGCGCCCGTACCTGATCGCCGCGGTGCGGCGCGGGATGGACCGGACACTGCGGGCGGACGAGGCCAGGACGGCGGACTGACGGCGAGGCTAGGCTCGGCGTGATGAGCGACTACCGCAGGACCGTTCCCTTCGGCGCGGGCTGGCTGTTCGGCCCGTACACCGACGGCAGCGAGCAGCCGGGCTTCGACGACAGCGGCCTGGCCGCGGTGACGCTGCCGCACACGGTCACGCCGCTGTCCTGGCAGGACTGGGTCCCGGCGAGCTGGGAACGGACGTGGGTCTACCGCAAGCGCTTCGACGCACCGCCCGGTCACCACGGGCAGCGGGTGTTCGCGGACTTCGGTGCGGCCATGACCCACGCTACGGTGACCCTGAACGGGGACCAGGTGGCCGACCACCTCGGCGGCTACCTCCCGTTCAGCACGGAGATCACCGGCGCCCTGCGGCGGGAGGATAACGTGCTGGCGGTGCGGCTGGACGCGGGCTTCAACCTCAACGTGCCGCCCGACCGGCCCGCACCCGCCGACACCATCTCGGTGGACTACTGGCAGCCCGGAGGGCTGTACCGCGACGTGCAGCTGCGGCTGGCGCCGCCGGTGTTCCTGGCCGACGTGTTCGCCAAGCCGGCCAGCGTACTGGACCCCGCCGCCCGGCAGGTGGCCGTCCAGGTCACGGTGGACGCCGCCGCGGTGCCGGACCAGGCCCTCGAGGTCGTGACCGAGCTGCGCGACGGCGAACGCACGCTCGCCTCGGCCCGGGTGCCGGTGGCGGTCACCCAGCCGGGCCAGGTCACGGTGACCGCGACGCTGGCCGGGCTGCCCGGCATCGAGCTATGGGGCCCTGACCATCCCCGGCTATACCAGGTGGTGACCCGGCTGATCGCGGACGGCGCCGGCCGCGATGAGCACCGGGTGCGGATCGGCTTCCGCGAGGCCAGGTTTGCGCTCGACGGGTTCTACCTCAACGGGCGCCGGGTCAAGCTGTTCGGGGCCGACCGGCACCAGTTCTTCCCGTTCGCCGGCGGCGCGATGCCCGCCCGGGTGCAGGCCGGCGACGCCGAGATCATGCGGCGGGAGCTGAACTGCACCATGGTGCGGTGCTCGCACTACCCGCAGGCCGAGGCCTTTTTCGACGCCTGCGACGAGCTCGGCCTGATGGCCTGGGAAGAGGCCCCGGGCTGGGGCTACCTGGGCGACGACGCCTGGAAGGCGCTGGCCTACCGGGACATCGGCGAGATGATCGTCCGCGACCGCAACCACCCGTCGATCATCGTCTGGGGCGCCCGGCTCAACGAGACCCCCAACGACACCGCCTTCTACACCAGCACGAACGAGCTCGCGCACGCCCTGGACGACTCGCGGCCGACGGCCGGCGCGATGGCCGGGCAGCGCCTGACCACCGACTACCAGCAGGACGTGTTCGGCGAGGACGACTACTCCTCGGTCAAGGACGCGGACGGCGTCAAGGAGCCGGTGCTGCAGCCGCCGGTGACCGGGGTCGGCCGGCCGTACCTGGTCAGCGAGGCGGTCGGGACCCTGTCGGGGCCGGCCATCTACTACCGCCGCACCGATCCGCAGGCCGTCCAGCAGGGCCAGGCGACGGCGCACGCGCGGGTGCACGACCTGGCCGCCGCCGACGACCGCTACTGCGGGCTGCTGGCCTGGTCGGGGTTCGACTACCCGTCCGGCAGCGGCAACCAGTACCGGGGGGTGAAGTACACCGGGGTGGTGGACCTGTTCCGGATCCCCAAGCCCGGCGCCGCCATCTACCAGGCGCAGGCCGACCCGCGGGTACGCCCGGTGATCGCCCCGGCGTTCTACTGGGACTTCGGCCCGCAGTCTCCCGTCAGCGCCCTGCCGGCCGCGATGATCTGCGCCAACCTGGACCGGCTCGAGGTCTACGTGGGCGGTGAGCATTTCGCCACTCTCACGCCCGACCGCGCGGGCTACCCGCACCTGCCCTATCCGCCCTCGTTCGCCGATTTCGGTGCGGTGGACGGCTCGGGCCTGCCCGAGCTGCGCATCGACGGCTACCTCGGCGACGACCAGGTGGCGTCGCGGCGCTTTTCCGCCGACCCGTCCGGTGACGTGCTGGCGCTGGCCGCCGATCACGCGGAGATCGACGCCGACGGCGCGGACGCCACCCGGCTGGAGTTCCGCGCGGCCGACCGCTACGGCGCGCCCCGCCCCTACGTCACCGGCCAGGTCACGCTGGAGGTGGAGGGCCCGGCCGTCCTGGTGGGCGAGAGTCCGTTCGACTTCGCCGCGGCCGGCGGCGCCGGAGCCGTCTGGATCCGCTCCCGGGCCGGCCAGCCGGGCATGGTCACGGTGCGGGCCAGCCACCCCGGGCTGGGCCAGGCGGAAGCGAGCATCCGCGTCCGGAGGCGGTGAACGTCAGGTCACGGCGGCGGCGTCTCGACGGTCTCGTGTCCCCTGACCATGAGCAGCTGGGTGGCGAAGGGGGTGAGGACGATCATCAGGAGCCAGGTCGTGTTGAGCGTCCGCAGCCGCGTGTCGATCCGCCTGACGTACCGGAAGATGTCGTGGTGGCTGCTCCAGGCGGCGGCGATCGCGCCGAAGTAGCATCCGGTCAATGTCGGTTACGGCCACCGCATGCACATCTACCACTTCGGGTCCAAGGAGGGCCTGTTCGCGGCGATCGTGCAGGAGGCGGAGAGCCGGCAGCGACGGCTGCTGGCCAGCTCGTTCGGTATCGAAGGCCTTGATCTCGCGGACCTGGCGCGGCGCACCTGGCGGCAGCTGCGCGCGCCGGAGCTCGCCCCCTGCTGCGCCTTTTCTTCGAGCTCTACGTGCAGGCGCTGCAGGGCGGGCAGCCGGAATTTCCGCTGCTCGCGTGGTCTTGTAACCATGGTGAATTCGCGGATCAGCCAGAAAGCAGCGGTCGGCACCGTCTTCGTCGCCGCGATGTTCATGAGCATCCTGGACGCGACGATCGTCAACGTGGCCCTGCCGACCATCGGCCGTGACTTCGGGGTGAGCGCCACCGCCGTGGACGGCATCGCCATCGCGTTCCTGGTCAGCCTGGCCATCAGCATCCCGGCGTCGGGCTGGCTCGGCGACAAGTACGGCGGGAAGCGGGTCCTGCTCATCGCCATCGCGCTGTTCACCGGGGCCTCCGCGCTGTGCGGCATCGCCTCGAGCCTGTCCGAGCTGGTCACGTTCCGGATCTTTCAGGGCGCCGCGGGCGGCATGCTCGCCCCGGTGGGGATGGCGATGCTCTACCGGGTGTTCCCGCCGGACGAGCGCATCCGGGCCGCGGCGATCCTCACCGTCCCCACGACGCTGGCGCCCGCGCTCGGGCCGGTCCTGGGCGGGCTGTTCGTCACCGAGCTGTCCTGGCGGTGGGTGTTCTACGTCAACGTGCCGATCGGCGTGGCCGCCTTCGCCTTCGGCGCGGTCTTCGTCCACCAGCCGCCGCAGGCCGAGCCGGGCCGCTTCGACCTCGCCGGATTCCTGCTGGCCGGGTTCGGCCTCGGGCTGCTGATGTACGGCGTCTCGGAGGGGCCCCACCTGGACTGGGACAATCCGCAGGTGCTGGCGTCCATCGCCGCGGGGATGGTGCTGCTGGCGGCCATGGTGGTCGTCGAGCTGCGCCACACCAAGCCCATCGTGGACCTGAGGCTGCTGGGAAACCGGCTGTTCCGCGCGGGCAACGGGGTCATGATCCTCGCCTCGGTCGCGTTCCTCGGCACGCTGTACGCGATCTCGCTGTACTTCCAGGACGGCCGGGGCCTGAGCGCGCTCGCGGCCGGGCTGAGCATTTTTCCCGAGGCGTTCGGCGTCATGGCCGGCGCGCAGCTGGCCAGCCGGGTGCTGTACCCGCGGCTCGGCCCGCGGCGTCACATCACCATCGGCCTGACCGGCACGACGATCTCGATCGGCCTGCTGTCCCTGCTGGGCCCGCAGACCAGCCTGTGGTGGGCGCGGCTGCTCATGCTCACCCTGGGACTGTCCATGGCCCAGGTGTTCGTCCCGGTCCAGGCAGCCTCGTTCGCCACCATCACCCCGGCGGCGACCGGCCGGGCCTCCACCATGTTCAACACGGTCCGGCAGCTCGGCGGGGCCGTCGGCGTGGCCGTGCTGACCACGGTCATCGTCCTCATCGGGCCGGTTCACCTGGTCGGCGGCCACGAGGTGGCCAACCTCACCGCCTACCGGGTCGCCTTCCTGGCCGCCGCCGCGGTCTGCCTGTGCGCCGTGGCCTGCTCGCTGTCCATCCGCGACGCCGACGCCGCGAGCACCATCCCCGCGCGCCGCGACCGGGCGGCGGGCGAGTCCGAGGCGGCGGTGGCGGCCTAGAGACCGGCCAGCCCGACCGGCCCGTGCAGGTCGATGATGGCCGCGCGGTGCGCTTGCGGGCCGCCGGCCAGGCGCTCGGCCGACCAGGCGCGGCGGTAGTACAGGTGGGTGTCGTGCTCCCAGCTGACGCCGACCCCGCCGAACAGCCCGGTGGCCGATTCGGTCACGGCCCGGAACGCCTCGCCGGCTCGCAGGGCGGCGACGTGGGCCGTCATCGGGGCGTCGCTGCTGCCGTCCGCGGCCGCCATGGCCGCGGACCGGGCGATCGCCGCGACGTCCTGGAATTGCGCGAGCATGTCCACGCACGCCTGCGCGAGCGCCGCGAACGAGCCGTTCGGCGGCCCGAACCGCTCACGGTCCTTGGCGTACGCGATCGTGGCGTCCAGGCACCAGCCGATGCCGCCGGCGGCCTCCGCGGCGGTGGCGAGCAGGAAGTCAGTTTCGGCTTGTTCCAGGGCGGCGGCCGCGACTTCCCCCTCGGCTAGCAGCACGGCCGGCAGCTCGTCGAAGGCGGTGACGCAGGTTCGCCTGGTCAGGTCCAGGCCCAGCTGGCCGGAGGCGGTGAAGCCCAGGGCCCGGGTCTCGGCCAGGAACATGGCCAGGCCGGCCTCGGTAACGGCCGGCACCACCACGATGTCGGCCACGTGGGCGGCGACGACGTGCCAGCGGTGGCCGTAGAGCCGCCACCCGTCCCGGGCCCGCACGGCCCGGACGCTGTCCGGTCCCGGCGACCAGAAGCCGGACTCGCCGGCCGCCGCGACCGTCCCGGTCACCGCTCCCCGGGCCAGCAGCGGCAGCCACCGTTCCTGCGCGGCGCGGTCCCCGGCCGCCAGCAGCACGCCGGCGGTCAGCGCGCTGGGCAGGAGCGGACCCGGGTAGAGGGCGCGGCCGAGCTCGGCGTGCATCACGCTCGCCTCAGCCTGGGACCGGGCGAAGCCGCCGAACTCGGCCGGGATGGTCAGCCCGCCCAAGCCGAGCTCGCCGGCCAGCCGGGCGTGCAGTTCCGGGCTGTAGCCAGCCTGCGTCTCCAGCGCGGCCCGCAGCTCCTTCGGCGGAAGGTGGTCGGCAAGGAACCCTCGCAGGGTGTCCTGCAGGGCGCGCTGATCCTCGTTGAGAGGCTGGAGTTCGCTAGTGGTCATGAGGCTGCTTCCTCACGCGGGGCATGGTCGCCCGAAGACCGGCTGCGAGGCCCGCGCGTAGGTTGCTTCATGCTAGCGGACAAAGCCCGCCTATTCGGGGCATTCCCAGGGGCCCGGCGCGCCCGGCCGGGCGGATGCTGGCCGACGGCACGGGCCGGCTCCGCGGCCCGGTTCCGTTGGCCGGCACGGCGGTCCGGGGCTGCTGTCCAACCGGGCCGGAAACCATTACGGTCGTCAGCGTGGCGGCGATCGAATTCGAAGAGCACGAACTGGCGGCGCAGGTCCCGGACCTGGCCGCGGGCGGGACGTGGACCCGGGTGAGCCTGCGCTGGCGCCGGGACCCGCTGACCGGCGCGAGCGCCCGGATCCTGACCGGGGTCAAGCTCCAGCCGGCCAGCCGCACGGACCTGACCGCGCTCACCGCGAAACCGGCATTCTGCCCGTTCGACGCGGAGCACCTGGACAAGGCCACCGTACCGTTTCCGGCCGAGCTGACCGCGGAGGGCCGCATCCGGCAGGGCGCGGCGGTGGTGGTGCCCAACATCATGGCCTACGCTACGCACAGCGCGGTCGGCATCTACGATCCCGGACGGCACTTCCTGGACCTCGACGAGCTGACGCCGTCCCTGATCGGGGACGCTCTGGGCGCCATGGTCCGGCACGCCCGCTGCGTGCGCCGGGCGGACCCGGCAGCGGCGTGGAGCTCGATCAACGCCAACTACCTGCCGCCCTCGGGAGCCTCGCTGGTCCACCCGCACCTGCAGTCCGCCCACGACGCCTTCGGCCTGACCGGCCAGCGCCTGGCGGCGGAACGGTCGCGGGCCTGGCAGGAGGAGCACGGCTCCTCGTACTGGGCGGCGCTGGCCGAGGCCGAGGCGAGCGGCCCCCGGTGGGTGGGGCAGACGGGCCGGGTGGCCTGGTTCACGCCCTTCGCGCCGGCCGGCTTCCACGAGGTGTGGGGCGTGGTCCGAGGCCGGGCCGACGTGACCGATCTGAGCGAGGAGGACTGCGCCGCGCTCGGCGACGGCCTGTCCCGCGTGCTGGCCGCCTACCAGGGCTGGAACCTGGCCTCGTTCAACTACGGCCTGGCGGGCGGCGGCCCGCGAGGCCGCGAGGACGGGTACCACCTGGTGTTCAAGGTGCTCAGCCGGTCGAACCCGGAGCCCGTCTACCGCAGCGACGCCACCTACTTCGAGCGCCTCTACGGGGAGGCGCTGATCGACTTGAGCCCGGAGGAAGTGGCGGCTGAGGTGCGCGCCAGGTTCTGAGCCGCTATTTCACGGCGCTGCCAGGCCAGTTGGGGTTGACCAGCAGTTCCGGGTGCGTGCCGGTGAAGGCGCCGGCCGCCGTGGCGTTGCCGCGCAGCTGATACTCCAGCCAGGCGGTGGCGTAGCCGAGGAAGGCGCCGGGGTTCCCGCCGGCGGCGGGGTCCTCGATCGAGGCGTGATCGGCGGCCTTGCCATCCGAGTTCGCGATGATGCCGAGCGCGGCGTGGACCGGGGCGCTGAGGAAGTAGGCCAGCTCGGTGGCCGGGCTGGCGATGATCGAGTCGAAGAACCCGTGCGTGGAGACGAAGAAGGCGGGCCGGGTCAGGGCGTCCGGGTGGGCCGTGCAGTCGGCCGCGGTCGGGCAGTCCGGATTGGGCGCGGCCCAGACCGCGCTGGGCAGTGAGAACGTCATCACGGTCTTGATCAGCGCCGGGTCGCTGGTGGCGGCCCGGACCGCTCCGGTGGCACCCTGCGAGGTGCCCACCGCGGCGACCTCGTTCACGTTCAGGTGGCCGTGGAAGACGCTGGCGGCCACGCCGTCCTGGGTGACCAGGTAGTGCGCGGCGGCGTCGATCTCGCGGCCGCTGCCCGTATTGGGCAGGGCCGAGGCGATGACGGTGAAGCCGTACGAGGCGAGATGCCGGAGCAGGACCGAGACCTGGGCGGGCGACCCGTTGGTGCCGTTGCCCCAGGTCACGATCGGGCTCTGGAAGCCGAGGGCGGCGTAGTTAGCCGGGCGGTACAGGTCGTAGACGGCGGTGCCGTCGGTGGCGGTCCCGGTGACGGTGGCGTAGGGCCCGGACGGCGCGAAGGCGGCCTGGACCGGGAGGGCCGGGCTGGGCTGGGCCGGGCTGGCGGGTTCGCGCGCGGCGCCGGTCAGCGCGGCTGTCAGCGTGGCCATCAGCGCGGCGGCTGACAATGCCGCGGCGACGCGGCGGCGGGTCCGGATGTGGCTGATGGCCATGGTGGTCCCCCTGTTAACTTCACCTGGCTTGTCCCGGTTCGGGACTATCCGCCGGTTCAGAGGGCCGGGCCGCGCTCCTGATACACGGCGCGGGCGGCCCGGTCCGTGGCGCCCGCCGCCCGCGCGGGCGCTAGTCTCCTGCCATGTCAGCTGACCTGGACGCTCTCATCGCGTTGATGCCATTCGCCGGGCACCTCGGCCTGGTCCTGGACGAGGCCGACGCCGGCCGGGTGATCATCCGGCTGGACTGGGCGCCGCACCTGTGCACCACGGGCGGCATCCTGCACGGCGGGGTGCTGATGGCGCTGGCCGACACCGCGGGCGCGCTAGTGACCTTCCTCGGGCTGCCCGAGGGCAAGACCACGGCCACGATCACCTCTACCAGCCACATGTTCCGGCCGGTCAGCGGCGGGACGGTACGGGCGGTGGCGGTGCCGGTGCACCGCGGTCGCACCACGGTGACCGCGGAGACCAGCGTGTTCGGCCTCGAGGACCGGCTCGTCGCCCAGACCGTCCAGGTTCAGGCAGTCAGGTAGCCCGGCAGCCGTCACGCCCGGCGCTGCCGGTCTTCCCGGCCCGGCGGGCTGCCCGGCCCGGCGTGTCCCGTGGACGTCCCTTCGTCAGCCTTGAAATTCAGTGGTTGTGGCGCTCTACCGGATAGAGAGGGTAGGGCGCCACAACCACTGAATCAAAATGTTGAACCAGAGGCTGGTGAGGTAACGGGTATGAGCTTGGGTGACTTCCATACTGTGCTGGGGCGCCGAGGCCGTTCCATGATCTACAGGACGCTTCATGATCTACAGGACGCGCTAGCGGTCTTCCAGGCGGCTGGCCAGCAGCTGGGCCAGGTGGGTGCCGGGGACCTGGGCGAGCTGGTCGAGCTGGGTGCGGCAGGAGAATCCGTCGGCCAGCACCATCATGCCCTCGGCGGCGCGCACCGCGGGCAGCAGGGCGGTCTCGGCGATGGCCCGGGAGACGTCGTAGTGCCCCCGTTCCACGCCGAAGTTGCCGGCCAGCCCGCAGCAGCCGCCGACCGCGGTGACCTCGGCGCCGGCCTGGGCGAGCAGCGCCGAGTCGGCGTGCCAGCCCATCACGGCGTGCTGATGGCAGTGCGGCTGGGCGACCGCGCGCAGCCCGGCCAGGTCGGGCGGCGTCCACTGCGGGGTCCGAGTCAGCAGCTCGGCCAGCGTGCGGGTGGCGTCCCGGGCGTGGCGGGCGCGCGGGTCACCGGGCAGCAGCTCGGTGATGTCGCCGCGTAGGACGGCGGTACACGACGGCTCGAGGCCGACGACCGGGGTGCCCGCCCGCAGGGCCGGGCCGAGCGCCCGCAGGGTGCGCCGCAGCTGCCGCCGGGCGCCATCCAGCTGGCCGGTGGAGATCCAGGTCAGCCCGCAGCACACCGGCTCGCCGGTGATCTGGACCGCGTACCCGGCGGCCTCGAGCACCCGGACCGCGGCCCGGCCGACCTCCGGGGTGAAGTGGTCGGTGAACGTATCCACCCAGAGCAGCACCGGGGTCCGGTCCGCGGCCGGCTCCGGCGCGGGGCGGCCGGCGAACCAGGCCCGGAAGGTCTGCGGGGCAAACCGGGGCAGCGGCCGCCGGGCGTCGATCCCGCCCGCCCGCTTAGCCAGGGCGGCCAGGCCCGGGGTGCGCAGCGCGGCGTTGGCCGCCCCGGGCGCGCGCGCGGCCAGCCTGGCCCAGCGGGGCAGCCAGCCCAGTGAGTAGTGGGCCGCGGGCCGCAGCCGCCGCCGGTACCGCTGGTACAGCACCTCGGCCTTGTAGGTGGCCATGTCCACCCCGGCCGGGCAATCCGACGAGCAGCCCTTGCAGGACAGGCACAGGTCCAGCGACTCGGCCACCTCGGCCGAGCCGAAGCCGCGGACCAGCGTGCCGTTCGCGAGTTCCTGCAGCACCCGCGCGCGGCCGCGGGTGGAGTCCTTCTCGTCCCGGGTGGCCAGGTACGACGGGCACATCACGCCGCCGGTGGCGGTGGTGTCGGCCCGGCACTTGCCGACGCCGACGCAGCGGTGCGCCGCAGCGGACAGGTCGCCGCCGTCGTGCGGGTAGGCGAAGCCGAGCCCGGTGCGCAGCGGCCGGGCCTGCGGCACGCGCAGGTCCGCGTCCAGCGGCGCCGGGTCGACCAGCACGCCCGGGTTGAGCATGTTGCCCGGGTCGAAGATCGCCTTGACCGCGGCCATCGCGTCGATGGCCTCGGCTGAGTACATGGCGGGCAGCAGCTCGCTGCGGGCCCGGCCGTCGCCGTGCTCGCCGGACATCGAGCCGCCGTACTTGCCCACCAGTTCGGCCGCGGCCGTGACGAACGTCCGGTAGCGGCCCGCCGCGGTGGAGAACGGGAAGTCGATGCGGATGTGCACGCAGCCGTCGCCGAAGTGCCCGTAGGCCAGCCCGTCCAGTCCGTGACCGGTCATCAGCGCGGCGAAATCGCGCAGGTACGCGCCGAGGTGCGGGGGCGGCACGGCGGCGTCCTCCCAGCCGGGCCAGGCGGGCGCGTCGGCCGGGGTACGGCTGCCCAGGCCGGCACCGTCCTCGCGGACGCGCCACAGCGCCTGGGCCAGGGCCCCGGTGACCACCAGCGAGTCCAGGCAGCCGGCGTCGGCGATGAGCCGCTCCGCCGCGGCCTGCGCCTCCGCTTCAGTGTCACCGGCAGTCTCCACGAACAGCCAGGCCTCACCCCGGGGCAGCACCGGGATGGACGCCGCGCCGCGGCGGGTGCGGAACATCTCGACCAGCCGCGCGTCCATGCCCTCGACCGCGACCGGCTGGTGCGGCAGCAGCCCGGGCGTCGCCTCGGCGGCTTCGGGCAGGCCGGGATAGCCGAGCACCGCCAGTGCCACCGCCTTCGGCGACGGCACCAGCCGGACCGTCGCGCCGGTGACCACGCCGAGGGTGCCCTCGCTGCCGGCCAGGAACTTGGCGAGGTCCGCGCCGTTCTCCGGCAGCAGGTGCTCCAGCGAGTAGCCGGATACCTGCCGGATGAACCGGCCGAACTCGGTGCGGATCAGGCCGAGGCGCCCGGCCACCAGGGCATCGAGCGCGGCGCCGACCACGGGCGCGGCGGCCAGGCCGTCCCGGTCCATGCGCCGGGCCGCGATCCGCTCCCCCGCCGCGGTCAGCACGTCCAGGCTCACCACGTTGTCGGCCGTGCGCCCGTACATCAGTGCCCGGGAGCCGCAGGAGTTGTTGCCGATCGAGCCGCCGATAGTCGCCCGCGAGTGGGTGGAGGGGTCCGGGCCGAACCGCAGCCCGTGGCCGGCCGCGGCCGCGGTGATGTGGTCCAGGATCGCGCCGGGCTCCACGACCGCCGTGCGCGCCTCCGGGTCCACGGCGAGCACCCGGTTCATGTGCCGGGAGAAGTCCAGCACGACGCCGGAGCCGACGGAGTTACCCGCGATCGAGGTACCGCCGCCACGGCTGGTCAGCGGCACCTGGGCCTGCCGGGCGACGTCCAGCGCGGCGGCCACCTCGCCGGCGTCCCGCGGGAAGGCCACCACGCCCGGCACGACCCGGTAATTCGACGCGTCGGAGGAGTACTCGGCCCGGCGCCGCGGTGAGTCGTCGACCTCCGCCAGCCCGGCGGCACGCAGCGCGGCGGCCAGGTCGCGGGAGGGTGCAGCCGCGGCCGTGGTGCCTTCGGCGGGTGCGATGGTCATGATCCCGGATGCTATCTCCCGACGGCAGCCAGCGCCTT
>JAJKHX010000315.1 GCA_021154785.1 Nocardiopsis sp. | reverse complement strand
TCCTCGTCGGATCCGTCCAGGGCCCGGGCGGCGAGCCCGGCCTTGCCGTCGATCAGGCCCGCGATGCGGGCGTCGATGGTCTGCGCGGCGATGATGCGCGACGCGGTGACCGGCTCGGTCTGCCCGCTGCGGTCGCTGCGGTCGATGGCCTGGGGCTGCCCCGCGTCGGTCCAGGACAGCTCGGCCAGCACGATGTTCGAGGCGACCTGCAGGTTCAGGCCCACGCCGGCCGCGGTCAGCGAGCACACCGCGACGGCGACGTCCGGGTCGTTGACGAACGCGTCGATGTTCGCCTGCCGCGTCGTCGGCGTCTGGTCGCCACGGATGGACGACGAGCGCACCCCCTGCCGGGCGAAGGTCTCCTCCGCGGCGTCCATCACGTCGACGTGCCTGGCGAAGAAGACGACCTTGCCGGCGCTGCGGGCCAGCTGCGTCGCGTAGTCGGCGGCCAGCTCGGCCTTGGCCTGGCCGATGCGCCGCATCATGGTGAACACGTTCTCGCCGGACGTCTTGGTGGTCGTGTCCTTCAGCTCGGACCGGGCCACCTTGCGGACGAGGTCGTGATCGATGCCCTCGACGGCGGCGTCGGAGGACCGGTTCGCGAGCGCGTTCTCGTACTGGGCCACCATCCGGCCGGCCAGGTTCTTCTCGGCCGCCCGGATCGACCGGCCGACGCGTCCGTCCAGTTCGACGGGGAGGTCGGCGATGCGGCGGGCGGGGATGTCGGCGGCCACGTCGACCTTGCGGCGGCGCACGATGCCGAGGTCGATCACGCACTGGCGGGCCGCGGTGTAGAAGCCGCGGTCGGCGGGGGTCAGGCCGGTGTCCTCGAGCGCGTCTGTCAGCTCGTCGAGGGGCTTGCTGTCATCGATCCAGCCGAGGAACTGCCAGATCGCCCGGAAGTCGTCGATGTCGTTGATCAGCGGGGTGCCGGTCAGCGCCATCAGCAGGGGCCGGGCCGCCCGGGACCGGATGCGGTCCGACAGCGCCAGGACACGCTGCGAGCGCTGCGAGGACTTGTTCTTGATGAAGTGGGCCTCGTCCACGACCATGCCGCGGAAGTCGAAGTCGCCGAGCCAGCCCATGTGGCGGTCGAGCACCTCGTAGTTGAGGATGACGATATCGGCGAAGCCGTCGACCGCCTCGCCGTCGCCCTGCACCACGGTGGCCGGGCGGTGGGGCGTCCAGCGGGCCGCCTCCCGGGCCCAGTTGGTCTTGACGACGCTCGGCACGACGACGAGCAGCGGGTAGGCGTTCGCCGCTTCCGCGGCGAGCAGCGCCTCGGCCGTCTTGCCCAGGCCCGGCTCGTCGGCGAGCAGGAACGTCCGGTGACCGGCCGCCGCCGCGGCGACCACCTCGCCTTGGTGCGGCATCAGCTCCAGGCCGGGCGGGGTGAACCGGGCCGTCGGGGCCGGGAGCGCCATGCAGGCGGAGGCTCCCCCGCCGGCGCGCTCGAAGGAACTCAGCAGCGGGTTGAGCAGTTCCCAGTTGCCCAGGCGGCGCGGACGCGCGGCGGGCGCCGGGGCGGCCGAGAAGTCGGGGGCGAGGAAGGGGTTCGCCAGCTGCCGGGAGATCACCGACTGCGGCACGACCCGCCGCTCGGTCTCGGCGGGAGCGGTCGCAGGCTCGGCCGGCGCGATCTCTTCGGGCGCCGGCTCAATGCCGAGGTCCCGCAGCATCTCCCGCTTGAGGGACCGGGCCGCGTCGGAGACGTCGGAGTCCTCAGCGAGCAGCGCCAGCAGCTGAGCGTCGCGGACGGCGGTCGTCGCCAGGATGGTCGCGACGCCGTCCAGGCGCCTGAGCTGCTCGGACCGGTGACTGTCGCTGACGTCCGCCGCCCGCACCCGGGCCCGCTCGTCCCGCAGCAGCAGGGCGATGGCCTGGAACTTCGTGCGCACGGCAGGCGTCACGCGGCCGCGCTGGGCGGCCGCCTCTACCTCACGGGCGTTGCGCGCGAGCACCGACACGACGTCGCCCTGGTGGCGGACGCGTCGCTGATTGCGCGGGGCGGTACGGCGAGCGCTCGTCTGGCGCTGGCCTGGTCGAGCCAAAGACTTCTCCTCTAGGTTGCCGGGGCACGGTGGCCACGGCAGCATGCCGCACAGTCTCCCGGCTGGGACGAGGAACCGTCCCGGGCAGAGAGCCTGATGCCCTGAACGCCGGGGCCGCCTCGCGGATCTCCGACGATCAACGCTGCGGGCCACGGCAGGCTGTTACCCGAAATCCTGAACCGCCGACGGGTGGGCTGATGACTCAGCACAGGGAAAGTCGTCGGACGACCGGCTCGGCTCTCGGATGCCTTCCCCTATATTAACGCGTACGACGGCGCATGATTCCCGCCAGTTTCCGCCTCTTAACGCGGCTCCCCGGCCCGTCTATAGTGACCTTCAGCCGAGGCACGGGAGCAGCGCGTGAGATACCTGTACATCGCGGGAAAGTGGACCGAGGCCGCGGACGGCGGCACGGCGCAGACCATCAACCCGTTCGACGCCACCCCGCTGGACACGCTGGCCGAGGCGGGCACCGCCGACGTCGACGCCGCCGTCGCGGCGGCCAGGGAGGCGTTCGACGGGCCGTGGCGCCGGTCGACGGTGACCGACCGGGCCGCGCTGCTCGCCAAGATCGCCGACCTGCTGCAGCGGGACCGTGAGCAGCTGGCGCACACGGAGAGCCTGGACACCGGCAAGACGGTGAACGAGGCCCGGGCCGACGTGGACGACACCACCGCGGTGTTCCGGTACTACGCCGGGGTCGCGGGCGCCGACGCGGGCCGGGTGGTCGACCCGGGCCGCGCCAACGTGACCAGCCGGATCACCCATGAGCCGGTCGGCGTCTGCGCGCTGATCGCCCCGTGGAACTACCCGCTGCTGCAGATCTCCTGGAAGCTCGCGCCCGCCCTGGCCGCGGGCAACACGACCGTGATCAAGCCCAGCGAGCTGACCCCGCTGTCCACGGTGGCCCTGGTCGGGCTGTTCGAGGAAGCGGAGCTGCCCCCCGGCGTGCTCAACCTGCTGCTCGGCCAGGGCGGCACGGCCGGGCAGGCGCTGGTCGCGCACCCGGGAGTGGACCTGATCTCCTTCACTGGCGGCCTGGGCACCGGCGAGAAGATCATGGCCGCGGCGGCGCGCGGGGTGCGGCGGGTGGCGCTCGAGCTCGGCGGCAAGAACCCCAACATCGTGTTCGACGGGACCGACTTCGACACCGTGGTGGACAACGCGCTGACCGCGGCGTTCCTGCACTCAGGCCAGGTGTGCTCGGCCGGCGCGCGGCTGATCGTGCAGGATTCGCTGCACGACAGCTTCGTGGCCGAGCTGGCCGCCCGGGCCGACCGGATCCGGCTGGGCAGCGGCCTGGACCCGCAGACCGAGTGCGGCCCGCTGATCTCCGCCGCGCACCGCGCGAAGGTGGAGCGCTACGTCCAGCTCGGGCTGTCCGAGGGGGCGGACCTGCTGGCCGGCGGCCAGCGGCCCCCGGAGCCGAACCTGGCGGCTGGGTTCTTCCTGCGGCCCACGGTGTTCGCCGGCTGCCACCGCGAGATGGCGGTGGTGCAGGACGAGGTGTTCGGCCCGGTCGTGACCGTCGAGCGGTTCAGCACCGAGGAGGAGGCGATCCGGCTCGGCAACGACACCGCTTACGGCCTGGCCGGCGCGGTATGGACCGCCGACGCAGGACAGGCCGAACGGGTGGCCGGCGCGCTCCGGCACGGCACCGTGTGGATCAACGACTACCACCCTTACCTTCCGCAAGCGGAATGGGGCGGGTTCGGCAAGTCGGGCATCGGCCGCGAGCTCGGCCCCTCCGGCCTCGACGAATATCAGGAGAAGAAGCACATTTACCATAACACCAGCCCCGGTCCCACGCACTGGTTCTCCGGGTAGCCGCTGACCTGCGGATATGTGCTATCTGACGGGCCTGCGCGCTCATCGCTGCTCGTGGTCGTCGGCGCTCATGGTGGCGTGGGAGTCGCGCTGCGGGGCTACGGTCGCGTCTGGTGGCCTGGATGCGTGAACAGGTGCCCGTCGAACCAATCTCGGTCATCCGTGGCGAAGCCGCAGCTACACAGGTAGATCATGAGCTGCCGTCGGTGCGTGCGGCCAGGGCGGCATCGATCGCGCTCATCTGCGCGAGGATGGGTTCCCGCATAGGGGAGCCGGGCATGGCCAGGGCCAGGCTCACTCGCAGGTCGCGCCGGGCGCGCTCAAGCGGTCATCTCACTGACATCATGGTCGCGGCCGGGCGTCACTGCCACGCCGCCCAGTGCGCCCGGATAGCCCGGTCCAGCGCGTCGGGCGTGTCCCCGGTCAGCACCTCGCCCGCGCTACTGACCGCGTACCACAGGCCGCCCCCGGCGCTGAAGGCGTGGTAGCCGCCGTCTGCCCACGTGCGCTCCAGCTCGGCCAGCGCGGCTTCCTCGTCTACCGCGAACGGATCGCTCTGCCCGCTGGCTGCGGCGGCCCTGCCCATGGCGATCGTCTCCTGCCGTGATCTTGTCGTCAGCGGCGACGATATGAAGACACCGGGCGACCAACCGGCCCGCAGTGCGGACCAGCCCGGCGGGGTGCAGGGTGCGCCCCCTGGCTAGAGGGGCAGGCCGATGCTCCCGGCCAGCGAGCGCGCCCTGCGGCTGATCAGCGGGCCGCCGTGATCCACCGCGTCAGCGGTCATCTGCCGCGCCGTCGGGGAGTAACGCACCGAATCGGCCGAGGTCGCATAGGCCGTCTCCAGCCAGTGCAGCATGGCCGGGTAGTCGCGGCGCTGGTGATAGGACCGCGCGATCTCCACCCCAAGCCGTGCGCGTCGCTCCCGGCTGGGGATCTCCTCGGGGTCGATCTCCTCGGCCCGGTTGCGCGCCTCGGCCGACCGGGACAGGTCCGCCGAGATCGACACCGCGTGCAGCTTCACGTTGGCCGCGCCGAACATGGTCCACGGGTGGTAGTAGCCGTCGGGCAGCCGCTCGGCCGTGACGCTGGCCGCGTCCCAGTGACGCCAGGCGTCCCCCTCGCGGCCAGCCCTGGCCGCCGTGGTCGCGGCGTGGAGCTGGAGCGCGCCGTACAGCCCGCGTGTCTCGTCATCGGCGTCCTCCAGGCGCGGTTGGAGCAGCCCGGCGGCCTCCTGCGCGAGGGTCAGCGCGGCGTCGGTGTCACCGGCCCCCCGCTGCACCATGCCCAGCGTCCACGCCGCCCCGGCCAGCGCCTCTGGCGTGTCGGCGTCCTGCGCGGCGGTCATCGCCCGGTCGGCCGCCGTCCAGGTCAGCTCGGCCTCGCTCGCCCAGACCACCTCGTGCTGGACTAGGGCGTACACGTCGGCCAGCACCGCGCTGGCGGCCCGGCGGTCGGAGCCCTCGGCAGTGCGCGCCGCGATGCGGGCATCGGTGACCAGCCGGGGCAGGATGCGGCCTACGTCGGTGCGGTGCTCGGCGGACTGGTGCCACAGCAGCCAGGCGTCCGCCGCCCTGGCCGCGAGCGCGGCCACGTCGATCAAGGTGGCCGGGACGGTCAGCAGCGGGTCGCGGATGGCCTCGCGGATGGCGGGCACCGCGTCATGCGGGATGCGGGCGAACGAGGACACCGGCACCGACGCCGCGCCGCCCAGGTCCATGTCGGTCCCGGCCAGCACGGCCACGTCGCCCACGGCCAGCGCCTCGGCCAGCTTGACCAGCAGCGGCAGGCGCGGCGGCAGCCTGGTCCCGCGCTCGATCCCCTTCAGCCACGAGGCGGACATGCCGACCAGCCCGGCCAGCACCGGCCGGGACAGCCCCCTGCGCTCGCGCAGGATCTGGATTCGCTCGCCGGTTCGCTTCCCGGCGAGGTCATCGAGCATCGTCACCTCGGGTCGTGTCGTCACCTATTAGCCAGCCTATGCGCCGTGGAGCCGGGCCAGCCAGCACCCGCACATGAGACCTCGCCGTGCCAGGCGGCTGCAACGTCGTAAGCGGGCTACCGCATAGCGTGACGGTGGATAGCCTGCCGCGTGGCTAGTAATCAGTTGTGATAATGCGTGTCCCCGGCGTAGAGGGTACCGGGCGCGGCCGGCAAACGCGGGGTACTGCCTCACCGGCCGTCGAGCTGGTCCAGGATGCCCGCCTCGCCCGGCTCCCGGCCGCAGGCGATACAGACCCGGCCGCCCGCATCCGGTCGCGGCGGACCAGGTGGCCGGCCTCGTACCGGGCACCGCACATCGCGGAGTTCCCCGGCTCGCCTGCTGCGGCCCACAGGCCGCGCTCGCCCTGGCTGTCCGTCATGCCTCACCCTCTTCCCGGCTGCGGTTCAGCAGCGCGTCAACCCTGGCCGCCGTGGCGTCGTCGGCATCGCGGATCTCGCTCACGAGCTGAGCGCGGATGCGGTACAGCTCGCCCAGCGCGGCGTCTGCCGCGTCCACGGCGTCACTGGCGCAGCGACGGGCGCGGCGTCGGGCTCGGCGCGGTGCTCCCAGATGGCTAGCCAAGTAGCTAGGTTCTCGACCCGCTCGCGCAGGGCGGACAGGGGCTCGTCGTATGGGCTGGCGGTCACCGTGACCGACCCCGAGCCGGGCCGTCGCCGGGCCGTCAAACAGCATCCAACAGCCAACGCCCGCCAACGCAGTCAACGGTAAAACCCGCAGCTAGACGGCCACCAGAGGCGTCGGCGCAGGTCGGCGCGAGCTCGGCCCCTCCGGCCTGGATGAATATCAGGAGAAGAAGCACATTTACCACAACACCAGCCCCGGTCCCACGCACTGGTTCTCCGGGTAAGGCTGGCACTCTGGACCGTGTGATAGGCATGGTCCATGGTCGAACTGATTCCCCGTGAAGTGCTCTTCGGCAACCCCGAACGGGTCAGCCCGCATATCTCTCCTGACGGCAGCCAGCTAGCCTGGATCGCCCCGCGCGACGGGGTGCTGAACGTCTGGGTCGCACCCGTCACGGCCGCCGGCGTCGACTGGGACGCCGCGAAGGTCGTCACCGACGACACCGACCGGGGCATCCGGTCCTTCACCTGGGCCCGGGACGGCCAGCACCTGCTCTACGTGCAGGACACCGGCGGCGATGAGAACTGGCGGCTGTACGACGTCGACATGGGCACGATGGCCCGGCGCGACCTGACGCCATTCGAGGACATCCAGGCGCGCATCATCGCCACCCGCAAGAGCCACCGCAATGAGGTGCTGGTGGCCATGAACCGGGAGAACCCGCAGCTGCACGACGTCTTCAAGCTGGACCTGACCACCGGCGAGCTGGACAAGCTGATCGAGAACCCCGGATACGCCGGCTGGCTGGCGGATGAGGACCTGGTGGTCCGCGGCGCGATCGCGCCGCTGCCCGACGGCGGGTTCGACCTGCTGGTCCGCGACAGCGCCGACGCGGAATGGCGGACGCTGCTGACCATCACGGCCGACGACGCCCCGGCCAGCGACGTGCTGGCGTTCACGGGCGACGGGAACTCCCTGCTGGCGATCAGCTCGGCCGGCACCGACACCGGCCGGCTGGTCAAGATCGACCTCGCCTCCGGCGACGCCCAGGTGCTCCTGGAGGACCCCGAGGCGGACGTCGCGGGCGCGACGCTGCATCCGGACACCCGGGAACCGCAGATCGTCGAGGTGCTCAAGGACCGCACCGAGTACCACGTGCTCGACCCGGCGGTACGGGCGGACTGGGAGGCCATCGAGGCGCTCCACCACGGCGACCCGCAGCCGATCGGCCGCGACGAGGCCGACTCCACCTGGCTGATCGCGTTCATGGACGACGCCGGCCCGATCCAGTACTACGCCTTCGACCGGGCCACCCGCACCGGCCGCCACCTGTTCTCCAGCCGCCCGGAACTGTCCGGCTACGGGCTGGCCCACATGGAGCCGTTCTCGTTCAAGGCGCGCGACGGGCTGACCGTGCACGGGTACGTCACCTTCCCGCCCGACGGCGGGCGGTCCGGGCTGCCCACCGTGCTCAACGTGCACGGCGGGCCGCAGGCCCGTGACGTCTGGGGCTGGGACCCCGAGGCGCAGTGGCTGGCCAACCGCGGGTACCTGTGCGTGCAGGTGAACTACCGCGGCTCGACCGGTTACGGCAAGTCGTTCGTGTCGGCCGGCGACCGCGAGTGGGGCGCCAAGATGCACGACGACCTGCTGGACGCGGTCCAGTACACCGTGGACCAGGGCTGGGCCGACCAGGACAAGGTCGCCATCTACGGCGGCTCCTATGGCGGCTACGCGGCCCTGGTAGGCGCGGCCTTCACCCCGGATGTGTTCCGCTGCGCGGTGGACATCGTCGGCCCGTCGAACCTGCAGACGCTGCTCGACACGATCCCGCCGTACTGGAAGCCGATGGCGGCGCAGCTGTACCGGCGGGTCGGCAACCCGGAGACCGACAAGGAGTTCCTGTGGTCCCGGTCCCCGCTGTCGCGGGCTCGTGATATCCGCATCCCGCTGCTGATCGCGCAGGGCGCCAACGACCCGCGGGTCAAGCAGGCCGAGTCGGAGCAGATCGTCGCGGCGCTCAAGGACGCCGGGATCGATTACGAGTACATGCTGTTCCCCGACGAGGGCCATGGCTTCGCCAAGCCGGCCAACCGGCTGAAGTTCTACGCGGCCGCCGAGCGCTTCCTGGCCCGGTACCTCGGAGGGCGCTTCGAGGAGTAATCCGGGGCGGGTGCGGACGGGAGTATCCGGTGCGGGCCGGGTAAGACAGGAGCATGCACCGGATACGGCGGGCAGCGGCAGGCGTACTCGGCGGGGTAGCCCTGGGCGGGCTGGTCCTGACCGGCTGCCAGTCCGGTGGCAGCGCGAGCCCACCTTCCCCGGCGCCAGCGCAGGTCACGACGACGAGCCCGAGCCCGGGGCTTTCCGTCCCCGGCACGCACCGGTCGGCCACCAGCTACCGGATCACCTCGCCTGTCAGCACGGTGGTGGTGATCAGCCACGTCGGCAATATCACGGTCACGGGCGGCGGCGGGGCTTCGGTCTCGGTCACGCAGCAGGCCACCTACTCCAAGACGCCGCCGGTCACCACCCGCACCCTCAGCGGCAAGACGCTCACCGTCACCTACACGTGCCCGTCTCAGCTCGTGTGCGCCGTCGCGTACGCGCTCCAGGTACCACGCGATGTCGCCGTCCAGGCGCAGGCCGACGCCGGGGCGGTCAGGCTCGCCGACCTTGCCGGGAACGTGACGGCCAAGGCCAAGGTCGGCCTCATCAACGCCACCGGCCTGTCCGGCGCCTCGGTCAGCCTGACCACTGACGGCGGCGGGATCACGGCGTCCTTCACCGCCGCGCCAGGTACGATCGCGGCCGTCGCCCACGTCGGCGCCATCATCCTCCACGTTCCCGGCCAGGACTCATACAAGGTCTCGGCGGACGCCCGGGTCGGTCACGCGGACGTCGGCGTACGGCAGAGTTCCTCGTCGGACCACGTGATCACCGCGACCACCGACGTCGGCGCCATCAAGATCTCCGCGTCGGCCTAGCTAACCTTGCCGGCGGTCAGAGCATCGGCAGGTAGCGGCCCAGCTCGTACTCGGTGACCTGGCGGCGGTACTCCTGCCACTCCTCGCGCTTGTTCCGCAGGAAGAAGTCGAAGACGTGCTCCCCCAGCGTCTCGGCGACCAGCTCGCTGTCCTGCATCACCTTGATGGCCTGGTCCAGGTCCTGCGGCAGCGGGTGGATGCCGAGCGCGCGGCGCTCGGCGGAGGTCAGCGCCCACACGTCGTCCTCGGCGCCGGGCGGCAGCTCGTAGTCCCCTTCGATTCCCTTGAGCCCGGCCGCCAGGATCACCGCGAACGCCAGGTACGGATTGCAGGCGGCGTCCAGCGAGCGGAACTCGACCCGGGTCGCGTTGCCCTTCTGCGGCTTGTACATCGGCACCCGGATCAGGGCCGAGCGGTTGTTGTGGCCCCAGCACACATACGCGGGGGCCTCGCCGCCCGCGCCGGCGGTCCGCTCGGCCGCGCCCCACAGCCGCTTGTAGGAGTTCACCCACTGGTTGCAGACAGCGGTGATCTCGGGCGCGTGCCGCAGCAGGCCGGCGATGAACGCCCGGCCCGTCTTGGACAGCTGGAACTCCGCCCCGGCCTCGTAGAACGCGTTCTTGTCGCCCTCGAACAGCGACACGTGGGAGTGCATGCCCGAGCCGGGGTGATCGGTGAACGGCTTCGGCATGAACGTCGCGTAGACGCCCTGCTCGATCGCCACCTCCTTCATCACCAGCCGGAACGACATGATGTTGTCGGCGGTGGTCAGCGCGTCGGCGTAGCGCAGGTCGATCTCCTGCTGCCCGGGCGCGCCTTCGTGGTGGCTGTACTCCACCGAGATGCCCATCGACTCCAGCATCGTGATCGCCGTGCGGCGGAAGTCGTGCGCGATGCTGTGCGGGGTGTGGTCATAGTAGCCGCCGGTATCGATCGGCACCGGCCGGCCGCCGGCCTCGGGCCGCTCCCGCAGCAGGAAGAACTCGATCTCCGGATGGGCATAGAAGGTGAAGCCGAGCTCGGAGGCACGGGCCAGGTTGCGCTTCAGCACCCAGCGCGGGTCGGCGTAGGAGGGCGACCCGTCGGGCAGCAGGATGTCGCAGAACATCCGGGCGACCCCGGGGTACTCGCCGCGCCACGGCAGCAGCTGGAACGTGCCGGGGTCCGGGCGCAGGATCATGTCGGCCTCGTAGACCCGCGCGAACCCCTCGATGGCCGAGCCGTCGAAGCCGATGCCATCGGCGAAGGCGCCCTCGAGCTCGGCGGGTGCCACCGCGATCGACTTCAGCGTGCCGAGGACGTCGGTGAACCACAACCTGACGAACCGGATGTCACGCTCCTCGAGCGTGCGCAGCACGAATTCTTCCTGCCTATCCACGGTAATCACCTTAGACGTTCCTCACCGCTAGACCAGCCTCCGGCCGATCTGCTTCGCCGAGCGCGCAACGCGCAAGAGCGAGTCTGCCCGGCCCGTGTTTCCTGGCGGTTAAAGCGGCCCGGCGGGCTTGCGGGCCAGGGCGGTGTAGGTGGGGAGGCCGACCGGGCCGGGGATGGCCGTGCCGGGGGCCCACTGGCCAAGCGGGGTGATGCCGGGAGGAACCAGGTCCAGGCCGCCGAAGAACCGGGCGACCTCCGCCTTCGAGCGCAGCACGATCGGGGTGGCCGAGCGGGCGTTGTATCTCTCCACCGCCGCCCGCTGCGGCTCGGTGTTGATGTCGCTGGAGGCGTGCGAGATGGCCAGGTAGCTGCCGGGCGCCAGGGAGTCGAGGTAATACCTGGTCAGCGAGTAGGGATCGTCGGCGTCGGGGATGAAGTGCAGGAGGCCGAGCATCATGACGGCCACCGGCTCGGTCAGGTCCAGCAGGCTGCCCGCCTCGGTGAGGACCCGGTCCGGGTCCCGCACGTCGGCGTCGACGTAGGCACACCGTCCAGGCCGCGTGCCGGTCAGCAGGGCCCCGGCATGGAGCAGGACGATCGGGTCGTTGTCGACGTAGACGATCCGCGCCTCAGGCACCGCGCGCTGCGCTACCTCGTGGGTGTTGTTAGCGGTGGGCAGGCCGGTGCCGATGTCGAGGAACTGCCGAATGCCGACGTCGGCCGCCAGGTGGTGCACGACGGCCGCGAGGAACAGCCGGACGCTGCGGGCGATCTGGGCCATGGCAGGCATGACGGTCAGCACTTCCTCGGCCGCGACCCGGTCAGCGGCGAAATTGTCCTTGCCGCCGAGCCAGTAGTCGTAGATGCGCGCCGGGTGCGCCACGCTGACGTCGAAGGTGACACCACCCGTCACCGGCTTGTCCTCCGTCCCGGCCTCCGCTCATTCCAGGTCCCTAGTTACCGGAATCATCCTATTCGGCGTGACGCCGGCCTGCCCGCGCTTGCACGGGGCGATGGCGGAAAACATGCCTCGTTCGGCCTCAATGATCTGGGCAGTACCGGGCCGCCGGGGGGCGGCTGGCTACGGCCTAGGCTGATGGGGTGACGATGCTGAGGATTGCGCTGGCTCAGGTCAATGCCACGGTCGGGGACCTGGACGGAAACGCGGCGATGATCGTGGAGTGGACCCGCCGGGCGGCGGCGGGCGGGGCCCGGGTCGTGGTGTTCCCCGAGATGATGCTGACCGGTTACCCGGTGGAGGACCTGGCGCTGCGGGTGTCGTTCGTGGAGGCGTCGATCGCGGCGCTGCACCAGGTGGCGGCCCGGCTGGCGGCCGAGGGGCTCGGCGGGATCGCGGTCGTGACCGGCTACCTGGACCGGCGGCCTGACCTGGCCCCGCGCACCGGGCTGCCGGCCGGCGCCCCGCTGGACGCGGCGGCGCTGCTGCACGACGGGCGGGTGGTCATCACCTCGGCCAAGCACCACCTGCCGAACTACGGGGTGTTCGACGAGTTCCGTTACTTCGTGCCCGGTAACACGCTGCCGGTGTTCCGGCTGCCCGCCGGCAGCGGGGAGAGCGTCGAGATCGCGATCGCCATCTGCGAGGACCTATGGCAGGACGGCGGTCCGGTGGCGGTGTGCCGGCGCTCGGGCGCGGCCCTGCTCGCGGTGCCGAACGCCTCGCCCTACGAGCGGGGCAAGGACGACGTGCGGCTGGACCTGGTGGTACGGCGGGCCCGGGAGGCCGGGGCCGCGCTGGCCTACGCCAACATGACCGGCGGGCAGGACGAGCTGGTCTTCGACGGGGACTCGATCCTGGTCGCCGCCGACGGCGCGCTGATCGCCCGCGGCCCGCAGTTCGAGGAGGCGCTGGTCGTGGCCGACCTGGACTTGCCGGCGGCGCCGGGCGAACCGCCCGCGGACGAGCCGGTGGACGCGGGCGACGGGTCGGTGATCACGATCAGGCGGGTGTCCCTGCCGCCGTCCGGGCCGTCCGGGTCGGCCGGGACGATGGCGATGGACGAGGCCGCGGAGGCGGCCGGCGTCCCCGAGGTCTCACGCCCTGAGGGCGACGGGCTGATCTGGCCGCGGCTGTCCGATCCGGCCGAGGTCTACGCCGCCCTGGTCACCGGGGTGCGGGACTACGTGCGCAAGAACGGGTTCCGGTCGGTGATCCTGGCGCTGTCGGGCGGGATCGACTCGGCGCTGACCGCGACGATCGCCGCCGACGCGGTCGGGCCGTCGAATGTGACCGTGGTGCTGATGCCGAGCCGGTACTCCTCGGATCATTCGGTCACCGACGCCGAGGAACTGGTCAAGCGGCAGGGGCTGAACGGGATGACGATCCCGATCGCGTCGATGGTGGAGGCGTTCGGCGACGCGCTCACCCCGCACGGGTTCCCGGAGAAGGGGCTGCCGCCGGAGAACCTGCAGGCCCGGGTGCGCGGCGTGGTGCTGATGGGGCTGTCGAACGCGGGCGGGCACCTGGTGCTCACCACCGGCAACAAGAGCGAGCTGGCGACCGGCTACTCGACCCTGTACGGGGACTCGGCGGGCGGTTTCGGGCCGATCAAGGACGTGCCCAAGACGCTGGTCTGGGAGCTGTCCCGGTGGCGGAACGCCGAAGCCGAGCGAGCCGGGGCCACTCCCCCGATCCCGCAGAACTCCATCGACAAGCCGCCGAGCGCCGAGCTCGCCCCCGGCCAGCTGGACACCGACTCGCTGCCGCCGTACGAGGTGCTGGACGCGCTGATCGACGACTACGTCGAGAAGGACATGGGCACGGCCGCGCTGATCGCGGCCGGGCACGACCCCGACCTGGTCGAGCGGGTAGTCCGGCTGATCGACCTGGCCGAGTACAAGCGCCGCCAGTACCCGCCGGGCCCGAAGATCAGCCAGAAGAACTTCGGCCGTGACCGGCGCCTGCCCATCACCAGCCGCTGGCGCGAGCCGCGCCCGCCGAACGCCTGAGGAGAGCGCCGTGGTCACGCTGGCTGGCATCTTCCCGCCGTCGCAGCCGCCGGAGCGGATCGGGCCGGTGGCCGCGGCCGCCGACGCGGCCGGGCTGGCGCAGCTGTGGGTGTGGGAGGACTGCTTCTCCGAGAGCGGCATCGCCACCGCCGCCGCGATGCTGGCCATGACCAGCCGCCTCCCGGTGGCGATCGGGCTGCTCCCGGTGCCGCTGCGCAACGTCGCGCTCACCGCGATGGAGCTGGCCACGCTGGCCCGGCTGTTCCCCGGACGGCTGACGGCCGGGATCGGCCACGGCGTGCTGGACTGGATGAGCCAGGTCGGCGCCCGGGCCGAGTCGCCCCTGACGCTGCTGCGCGAGTACACCGCCGCGCTGTCCGCCCTGCTGCGCGGGGAGACCGTGACGGTGCACGGGCGCTACGTCCAGCTGGAGGATGTCGCCCTGGACTGGCCGCCCGCCGTGGCGCCCCCGCTGCTGGTGGGCGGGGTCCGGCCGCGAACCGTGGCGCTGGCCGGGGAACTGGCCGACGGGGTGATCATCTCCAGCGGCCGGTCGCCCGCAGAGATCCGCGCGACCGTCGGGCATTTCCAGGCCGGCCGGGGCGGTCCGGGTGACGTCGTGGTCTTCGCCAGCGCCTCCGCGGCCAGCCCGGCGAAGGACATCGCGGCCATGGTCAGCGAGTACGCCGCGGCCGGGGCGACGCACGTCGCGGTCAACGCCGCCGAGGAGGACGCTGACCTGGTGGGATTCGTCGAGCTGCTGGCCCGGGACGTCGCCCCGCTGCTTGGCTGAGCTTTCTCAGCTGAAGAGCAGGACGGCGTAGGCGGCGAGCCAGTGGGTGACCATGTAGTCGTCGCTGGTCACGTGGGGCAGGGACGCCTCGGCGTGCCGCCGCGAGGCCTCGGTGCAGGCCGGGACGCGCGGGTCGCCGGGTGGCAGGGTCTCGGCCAGGCGGCGGAAACACCAGGCGCGGCTGAGGTTGAGGCCGTGCAGGTGGGCGATCTGCCCGTCGCTGGAATCGGAGACGACCGCCGGGGTGAACAGGGACGCGGGCTCGCCGGCGGCCAGGCCGGGCAGGAACGCCGCCAGCCAGGACGCGAACGCGCCGGCCGGGAGCAGGCGGGCCATCAGCTCGGCTTCGGCCAGTGCGGGGGAGAGGAAGTCGTGCCCGGACGGCTCCCAGGCCGCCGGGTAGTCAGTGTCAGTCCGGTACCACCGGCGGACGGCCGCTTCGATGGCCGCGGCTAGCGGCGGCTGGCTTCGGCCGGCCGGTGCCTGCGCCTGCGCCTGCGCCTGTGCCTGTGCCTGTGCCTGTGCCTGTGCATAGGGCAGGGCCAGGGACAGGCCGAACGAGCTGTTGCCGTGCACCCCGGTGCGGACCGGATACGTCGCCTTGGGCAGCCAGCCCAGGAAGCTCTCTCTCAGCGCCGCGGCCAGCGGTTCCATCGCCGCCACCCACCGGGCCGCGTCCTGGTCACCTGGCCAGGTGGCGAGCTCGTGCGCCAGCGCGAGCGCCCAGCCCCAGCCGTAGGGCCGCTCGAAACCGCCCTGGGCGCGCATGAACTCGGCCTCGGCGCGCAGGCCGGCGGGGGTGAGCTGGCGGTCGAGCGCGGCCCTGATCTCGTGAGCAGGTACGGCGTCTCCGGCCGTCTTGAGCAGGCGGACCAGGACCCAGTGCATCTCCACGCAGGAGTGCCAGTCGAAGCTGCCGTAGAACACCGGCGTCCGGTCCCGGGGACGGGCGGGGAACTCCCCCGGGCCGGCCAGCAGCACGGTCAGGTACGAGGGGAATTCCCGGTCGATGTTGTCCAGCGCGAGCCGGGCGTAGCCGTCCAGTTCGGGCCGCAGCCGGGCCAGGAAGTCGTCCGTCAGCGCCACGGGGTCAGCGGGCGGCGAGGCCGAGAAGCAGTTCGTCGACGATGCGGGCGGCGAACTCGGCGTTCAGCGAGCCGTCCGCGGCCTTCTCCTTGGCCAGGACGGTGCCGGTCAGGGCGAGCAGCGCGATCTCGACGTCCGTGTCGGCCCGCAGCTCGCCGGTGGCGATACCGTGCCTGATCACGGCCCGCATGGCGTCGTGCCGCGGACCGATCACCGTCTCCTTGTACCGCGCCATCAGCCGCGGGTACTTCTGGCCCTCGCCGAGCAGCAGGGCGTAGCGGCGCGCCTTGCGCGGGTCGGCGCGGTCCGCGCACATCACCGTCATCTGCGCCACCAGGTCGTCCCGGACCGAGCCGGTGGGCTCGGGGAACGGCGACTTCATCGAGCTGAGGGCGGCGAGCAGGAGCTCTTCCTTGTTCGGCCAGCGACGGTAGATGGTTGCCTTGCCGACCCCGGCCCGGGCGGCGACGGCCTCGACGCAGACGCCCTCGAAGCCCTGCTCGGCGAACAGGTCGAGGGTGGCCTCGATGATCGCCTGTTCGGCCTGCTCGCTGCGCGGGCGGCCGGGCCGGCGGGAAGTCCCGGCCGGCCCGGCGTCCACCGCGCTGTCAGGCCCCTGATCCAGGATCACGGGCTGCATGGGTGGTCACACCTCTCGTTCCACGGTCTGGAGCATCTCCTGCTCCATTATGGCCAGCTCGGGCTCGTGCGCTGGCTCGGCGGCCGCGGCCTTCCGCGGCTTGCCGGGCATCCAGCGCAGCACCACCAGGGCGCCGGCCAGCGCGAGGGCGGCCGCGACCAGCGTGGTGACGTGCATGGCGCCGACGAAGGCGGTGTTCGCGGGCGCGAGCAGCGACCGGCCGGATGCGCCGAGCTGCTGCGCGACCGCCTGGGTGGCGGAGATCGACGAGGACGCGGCGTCCCGGGTCGCGGCCGGCAGGCCGGCCAGCGAGGGGCTGAGCGAGTTCCGGTAGAACTCGGCCAGGATCGAGCCGAGGACGGCGACGCTCAGCGCCACCGCGACCTGACGGGCGGTGTTGGTCAGGGCTGAACCCGCGCCGGCCCGCTCCCGGGGCAGTACGTCCATGACGGCGGAGGTAGCGGCCGGCATGACCACGCCCATCGCCGCACCCTGGATGCCGAACAGGACCCCGAGCACCCAGATCGGCGAGGTGGCGCCCAGCGCGGCGTAGCCAGCGACGGCGGCGGCCATGACGAACAGTCCGGTGGCCCCGGCCGCCTTGGCGCCGTAGGCGCGGACGAGCGCGGCGCTGCGGGGCGACATCACCAGCTGGCCGGCCGCGAACGGCACGGTCAGCAGGCCCGCCGCCAGCGGGCTGTAACCGCGGACGTTCTGCAGGTAGAAGCTGGTGAAGAAGAACACGCCGCCCATGCCGAAGAACACCAGCGCGAGTGCGCCCACCGAGGCCGACAGGCGCCGGTCGCGGAACAGCCGCACGTCGAGGCTGGGGTGCGCGATGCGAGCCTCGTACCAGGCGAAGACCCCGAGGATGACCAGGCCGCCCGCGACCGGGCCGAGCACGTCCAGGCGCACCCAGGAGCCGGTGTCGCCGCCCTGCACGATGCCGTAGACCAGCGTGATCAGGCCCGCGATGGACAGCAGCACGCCGACGTAGTCGATGCCCCCGGCTTCGTGGTTGCGCGACTCGGGCACCAGCACCGCGGCGGCGATGGCGCCGATCACGGTCACCGGCACGTTGATCAGGAAGACCGAGCCCCACCAGAAGTGGTCGAGCAGCAGGCCGCCCAGCACGGGACCGGTAGCGATGCCCAGGCCGACCGCGGTCGCCCACAGGCCGATGGCCCGCGGCCGCTCGGCCGGCTCGAAGACGTTGGAGATGATGGAGAGCGTCTGCGGCATGACCGCGGCGCCGCCCAGGCCCATCGCCGCCCGGGCGAAGATGAGCTGCTCAGGCGTCTGCGCGTAGGCCGACAGCAGGGAGGCGATGCCGAACAGCGCCAGCCCGATCATGAGCATGCGCTTGCGGCCGATCTTGTCGCCGACGACCCCGAACGTGAACAGCAGCCCGGCGAAGACCAGCGTGTAGGAGTTGATGGCCCACTCGAGCTGGCTCTGGCTCGCGCCGAGGCCGCCGTGCGGCTCGGCGATAGTCTTCAGCGCCACGTTGAGGACCGTGTTGTCGATGACGATGGCGAGCAGCCCGACGATCAGCACGCTGAGAATCAGCCAGCGCCGACGGTAGATGGCCTGCGAGTCCATGTGTCCCTTTCCGGATCACTATCACTTGAAGCTTTGCTGGCGGACCGGGAAGGTGCTGACCTGGTTCGGTGTTGCCACGGTTAGGAGAGCTTCCGGGTACCGCGCCTATCGATACGGAACGGTATCGTATCGGAATCTATTTCCGCTGGCCTGCTGTGATGTGCGTCACGTTTGAGGTTCTCGCTACCGGAGCCGATGGCACGCCGGGCGTGTGAGAGGCTGCCCGACGGCACATCGACTCCGTACGGAGGGCGCGCCGCTAGGAACAGCGGGGGCCAAGTCCCGCGCCGGTTCGGCAGCAGCTTCAACCGGCTCGATGCTCCATCGATCCGGCCAGCGCCGGCTCAATGCTCCATCGATCCGGTTGCGGCGGCCTTTATGGCCCGTCGGCTTCCTCTGGAGGGGCGCCGCTGGGGACAGCGGGGGGCCTGTGGGGCAGGTGGGGCCTACGGGGTGACGTCGGCGAGGCGCAGGAGGCGGGTCTCCGGATCGATGACCAGGGCGAGGGTGATGGTGGCGTGGTCGCCGAGGAGCTCGGCCGCGACCGAGGCGGTGCCGTCGCCGGCCTTGAAGCCGCCGACCCGGCAGGGCCCGGCCCAGGCGGCGGCCATCCGCAGGCGGCGGGCCATCGTGGTGGCGCTGACGCCGGCCGCGACGGGGATGACCGGCGGCCAGTCACGGTCGGCGCCGTTCATCCAGTCGACCACCGCGTCCAGCGTGACGCGGAGCGCCGAGCCGGCCGCGGGCGGGACCGCCAGCGTGAGCGACTGCACCCGGGGCGGACGTTCCGGGTTGAGCTGGAGCTGGACCTGGACCGACCCCCGCTCCCCCGTCAGCCACCAGCGGCAGTGGGCGGGCGTGTCGAACTCGGGCGGGCGCACGGGGTCGTCGCCGAACTCGCCGATGCGCTCGCGGACCAGGGCGATCCGGCGCCGCCGCTCCTCGAACGGGGCGTCCTGCGCCACGTTGGGCGAGAACAGCCGGTGCGCCGCCGCGTCGTCCCACGACTGCAGCAGCTGGCCGGCCGCGTCCCGGGCGGCCAGCGTCTCCGGCCACGGCCCGGGCGAGCCAAGGGCCACCACAGGCCCGTGGGCGGACGTCTCCGCCTGCCGCACGACCGCCTCGAGCATCCGGGCGGCCAGCGGCGCCATCGCGGCGTAGGTGCTGTTGCCCAGGGCGATCACCCCGGTCCCGGTGGCGGGGTGCCAGGCCATGTTGCTGCCGAACCCCGGGTAGCCGCCGCTGTGGCTGACGATCCGGCCCAGCACGGGATGCTCGTCGACGAACAGGCCGAACCCGTACGTGGCCGGGGGTGACGACGCGCCGTCGCCGGGGAAGCTGGCCGGGACGGCCCAGCCGGTAAGGACCTGCGGCAGCTGCATCTCGCGGCGGCTGGCCCGCCGCAGCGGATGCGTCCCGTCGACCTCGCCGGGCGGGAACGCGGCCGCGAACCCCGCCACCCAGCGGGTGAGGTCGCGCACGCAGCTGAAGACTCCGCCCATCGGGGCGAACGCGCCCAGCGGATCGAAGCCCACCTCGGACCAGCCGGCCGGTGATCGCCGGTAGCCCCGCGCGATGCCCTCGGGCCCCGTCAGCGGCTGGCCGGGGACCTCGAACTCCGCGTCCTCGTAGCCGGTCCGGGACATGCCCAGCGGGGTCAGCAGGCGGTGGCGGATGTAGTCCTGGTACGCCATGCCGGTGACCGCGGTGATGACCCGGCCCAGGATGGCGTAGCCGAGGTTGGAGTACTCGAACCGGGTGCCGGGCGCCCAGTTGAGGCTCACGCCCTTGGCCAGGAAGTGCGAGAACTCCTCGAGCGGCAGTCCCTGCTGCCGGTCGCCCCACGGGTCGTCGGTCGGGAAACCCGCGGTCATGGTCAGCAGGTGCCTGATCGAGATCCGCGCCGAGTCCGGGCTCACCGGCTGCCAGTCCGCTAGTTCGGGGACGTATTCCTCGGCCAGGTCGTCGAGGCGCAGCGTGCCGTCGTCGCGCAGTGCCAGGATGGCGGTCGCGGTAAAGCTCTTCGTCATCGACGCGATGCGGAAGACCGTCCCGGCGTCCGGGGGCGGGCCGCCGACGTGCCGGACGCCGAGCCCCCCGGCGTGCGCCAGCTCGCCGCCGATGACGATCCCGTAGGCCAGGCCGGGCTGCCCGCCGCGCTGATGATAGCCCGCCGCCAGGGAATCCACTTCCGCGAAGTCCACCATGGCCCCAGTCTTCCAGAGCAAAGATGCGTATACCGCGCAGGCCCGCGGGCATGTCATCATCTAACTGTCCGGGTACGCCGCTGGGGCGACACGAGACACGGAGGTCGACAGAGATGTCACAGGACGCAGCTGTTTCCATGGCCGCGACAGGACCGCGGACCACGCCAGAGCCGCTCTACGGCGGAGCCAGTACCGGCCGCCGGGTGACCGTCCGCGACATCGCCGCGGCGAAGGCCCGCGGCGAGAAGTGGCCGATGCTCACCGCCTACGACGCGCTCACCGCTGGGATCTTCGACCGGGCCGGCATCCCGGTCCTGCTGGTGGGCGACTCCGCCGCCATGGTGGTCTACGGCCACGGCACCACCATCCCGGTCACCGTGGACGACCTGATCCCGCTGACCGCCGCGGTGGTACGCGGCACCAGCCGGTCGCTGGTCGTCGCCGACCTGCCGTTCGGCTCCTACCAGGCCTCCCCCGCCGCGGCGCTGGACGCCGCGACCAGGTTCCTGAAGGAGACCGGCGCGCAGGCGGTCAAGCTCGAGGGCGGCGAGCGGGTCGCCCGCCAGGTCGAGGAGCTCGTCGCGGCCGGCATCCCGGTGATGGCGCACATCGGCCTGACCCCGCAGTCGGTGAACGCGTTCGGCGGCTACCGGGTGCAGGGACGCGGTGAGGAGGGCGAGCGCCTGCTGCACGACGCCAAGGTGCTGCAGGCGGCCGGGGCGTTCTCGGTGGTGCTCGAGTGCGTGCCGGCGCCGCTGGCGGCGCGGGTGACCGAGGAGCTGAGCATCTCCACCATCGGCATCGGCGCCGGGCCGGGCTGTGACGCCCAGGTGCTGGTCTGGCAGGACATGGCGGGCCTGTCCCCGCGGGTGGCCAAGTTCGTCAAGAAGTACGCCGACGTGGCCACGGTGCTCAGCGAGGCGGCCACCGCCTTCGCCGACGACGTGACCAGCGGGGCCTTCCCCGGCCAGGCGCACTCCTACCAGTAACCAGATTGCCCGTTTAGCCACATCCTTGGCATGTTTCGTTTACCTGTACGAAGCGGCCCGGTCTGACACGGAAAATCCTGGCCCTCGCGGGGAATCCGGGCTCGGCCCGCCCTCCGCGAGGGCCGTTTTCCTGTCGCCGTCACACGGCTGCGCCCCGAAATTCACATAGGTTTCACAAGACGCGCCTGACATCAAAGCGCGCAGGAGCCGCTGTAACATCTCACGTCATTATGATTAACATGCCTGGTCCAGCGGGTAAAAGCTGAGGCTGGCCGGCAGGTTCGGTTCTCGTGATTCCCGTGGCACTTCACCAGATGTCCGCCACGGGCGGCGGGAGGGCTGCCAGAATGGCCGGGGACACGACACGCCATGTCACTAAGCCGCGACGTAAGTGACTACGCACATAAATTCGAGATAATCTCCTCGAGTAGATGGCTGAAGTACAGGAGTGGAGCGTTAGGTGATCAAGACATCCAAGCCCGGCCGCGACGGCACCGTCCGCGTCACGTTCGCCCTGCCCGAGGGCCAGCCCGGCGGGGCGGTCTCGGTGGTGGGCAACTTCAACGACTGGAACCCGCACACGCACCCGCTGCGTAAGCGCGCGAACCAGACCCGGAGCGCCGCCGTGACGGTCAAGGCGGGAACTACCCTCCAGTTCCGCTACCTCGCCGAGGGCGGGGTGTGGTTCGATGACGAGACCGCCCCGGCCGGCCAGGGCGCGGACGCCGTCATCACGGTCTGAACCCCGCCGATGTCAGGACCCGGACTCGGCGAGATGCATCCTGATGATCGCGTCGAAGTCCGGGTCCGGAGTCAGGCCTAGGCGGCCGGCCCGGTCAGCGCGGACGCGGGCGGGCCAGCCGGAGACCATCCGGGCGACCTCCGGATCGGGGACCCAGTCGATCAGCGCGCTCACCTCAGGCCCGGCGACCCGGGCCAGGGCAGCCGCCATGTCCGCCAGGCTGATGGTGAGCGCGGGCAGGTTGACCGCGCTGCGCCCGCCCCAGGCCTGATCGCTGGCCGTGGCCGCGCACAGGAGCCCGGCGATGGCCTTGGCCGGCGAGGCCAGCGCGACCTCGGTGTCCGGGGTTACCGGGCAGATCGCGCGCTGTCCGGCCAGCGGCTCCCTGATGACGCCGGACATGAAGCCGGACGCCGCGGCGTTCGGCCGCCCCGGGCGCACGCTGACGCTGACCAGGCGCAGGGCGCGGCCGCGCAGGAATCCCTTCCTGGTGTAATCGGCCAGCAGCTGCTCGCCGATGTGCTTCTGCGCGCCGTAGCTGGTCTGCGGGTTGGGCCGGGTCCGGTCGTCGACGACGTCGGGGAGCGGCAGGTCCTCGGAGCCGCCGAAGACCGCCAGCGAGCTGGAGAACACCACGACCGGGCTGGTCCCCAGCGCCCGGCCGGACGCCAGCAGCGCCTCGGTGGCGCGCAGGTTCGCCCGGAGGCCGAGGTCGAAGTCCGCCTCGCACTCGCCGCTGACCGCCGCGGCCAGGTGGAAGATCACGTCGGCGCCCGCGAGCGTATCCGGCCCGGCGCCCTCCGGGTCGAGCAGCTCGCCGAGTTCGCCGTGAACGGCCGTGACCCGGTCGTCGGCCGCCAGGTCCGGCGGGACCGGAGCCTGGTCGATCAGCGTCACCCGGGACAGCGGGGACGCGCCGCCGCCCGCCGCGTCGAGCGAGCCCGCGGCCAGCAGCTCCCTGGCCAGCCGCGAGCCCAGGAACCCGGCTCCCCCGGTAATCACCACGTTCACCACGGCGCCTCCCGCCCTTCCGGTGTCAGCTGCAACAAGTTGATCACGGACGGGCGGGGCGGCCGCGGCTAGGTCGCCCGGGCGATGTTCTGCTCGATCGCGGCCTGGACCTGGGCCGGGTGTTCCATGTGCGGCATGTGCCCGGCATCGTCGATCAGGCGGTGGTCCGCGCCGGTCACCGCCTCGGCCTGCGCGGCGGGGATGATCCGGTCGTCGCGGCCCCAGACCACCGTAACCGGCACCGCGCCGCCGGGACCAGCGCCGCCGGCCCCAGTGTCGCCGGCCCCAGTGCCGCCGGCCCCAGCACCGCCGGCCGCCGCGAGCAGCGCGGCCGAGTTCACCCCCTGCGAGTCGCCGTCGAGCAGCACCCCGAGCAGGGCATGCAGCGCTTCGTCCACCCCGTCCAGCCGCTTGTAGGCGAGCAGGTCATCGACAAGCTGGCGGGTCACCAGGCTCTCGTCGGCGAACAGCTGCGTCACCACCGGCTTGAGCTCGCGTCGCGATTGCGCATCGGCGAAACCGCGCAGGTAGCCGACGTTGATCTCGGCGCCGAAGCCAGCCGGGGCGATCAGCGTGAGCGACGCGATCCGCCCCGGGTCCCGGGCGGCGGCCGCCAGGACGGCCGCGCCGCCCAGCGAGTGCCCGACCAGATGGGCGCGCTCAGCCCCGAGGGCGTCCAGCACGCCGGTCACCGCGCCGGCCAGCACGTCGAGCGTGCCCTCGCCGACGTCCTTGGCCGAGGCGCCGTGCCCGGGCAGGTCCAGCGCGTACACCCGGTACCGGGCGGCCAGCGGTTCCTGCAGGAACAGCCAGGAGTTCCGGTCGCCGCCGTACCCGTGGACGAGCAGGACGACGTCCCCGTCCTCCCCGGCGCCGGCGAAGCTGATCCGGCGCCCGCCGACGTCGGCCGTCTGGAGATCGGGGCCGCCCGCCGCGTCGTCGGGCACGCCCGCGTCGATCACCGCGCGCGCCTCCTGCACGGCGGCGTCGAGGTCGGCGTCGGTCACGTCGGCCGGGGCGAGGAGCGCGATCGTGCCGCTGACCGGCACGTCCTCGCCGACCCGGGCGACGATGCGGCGCACGGTGCCCCCGTCGGCGGCCTCCAGGGTCCCGCTGATCTTCTCCGTCTCGATATCCGCGAGGTCGTCACCGGCCTTGACATCGTCACCTTCCCCGACGACCCAGGCGGTGATCTTGCCGAGCTGCATCGACAGGCCCCACTTCGGCATCGTCACCGGGACGATCCGGTCATCGCTCACCGGGACCATCCGGTCACCGTCTTGGCGGCATTCGCGATGCGCTGCGCGTCCGGGATGTACATGTCCTCGAGCGCGGAAGAGAACGGCACCGGCGTGTGCGGCGCGTTCACCATCTCGATCGGGGCCCGCAGCGAGCCGAACGCCTTCCTGGCCACCAGCGCCGAGATGTCGGTGGCGATCGAGCAGCGGGGATGGGCCTCGTCGACCACGACGAGACGGCCGGTCCCCTCGACGCTCTCCAGCACGGTGTCCTCGTCCAGCGGGCTGGTGGTCCGCAGGTCGACGACCTCGCACTCGACCCCCGCGGCGGCCAGCTGCCCGGCCGCCTCGAGCGAGGTGTGCACCATCCGGCCCAGGGTCACGATCGTGACGTCACTGCCCTCGCGGACCACGCTGGCCTCGCCGAACGGCAGCGCGTAGCTCTCCTCCGGCACCGGCCCGGAGATGTCGTAGAGCGCCTTGTGCTCGAAGAACATCACCGGGTCGTTGTCCCTGATGGCCGCGATCAGCAGGCCCTTGGCGTCGTACGGGGTGGCCGGGGTGACCACCTTGAGCCCCGGGATATGGGTGAACAGGGGGTACAGGGACTGCGAGTGCTGGGCCGCGGCCCGCAGCCCGGCCCCGTACATGGTGCGGATCACGACGGGGGTGACCGCCTTGCCGCCGAACATGTACCGGAACTTCGCGGCCTGGTTGTAGATCTGGTCGAAGCAGACGCCCATGAAGTCGACGAACATCAGCTCGGCCACCGGGCGCATCCCGGCCGTGGCCGCCCCGATCGCGGCACCGATGAACGCCGACTCCGAGATCGGGGTGTCGAGCACCCGGCCGGGGAACTTGTGGTAGAGCCCCTTCGTCACGCCGAGCACGCCGCCCCAGGCGTCGTCGTCGCCGGGCGCCCCGGCCCCGCCGGCGTTGTCCTCGCCCATGACGATGACGGTCTCGTCGCGCTCCATCTCCTGGGCCAGCGCCTCGTGGATCGCCTCGCGGTACGTGATGTTCCTGGCCATGGCCAGCCTCCTCCAGGGCTCAGTAGCGGACGTAGACGTCGGTGAGCAGGTCGGCCTCGGTGGGCAGCGGGGCGGCCTTGGCCGCCGCCACGTCCCCCTCGATCAGCACGGCGATCTCGGCGTCCACCGCGTCGAGGTCGGCCTGGGCCAGCTCCCCGGTCTCGGTCACCCGGGCCGCGAACCGCTTCAGGCAGTCGAGTTCGGCCCGCGCGTGCTCCACCTCACCCGCCCGGTAGGTCTGCTGGTCGCCCTCGAAGTGCCCGAAGTACCGGGTGAACTTCATCTCCAGCAGCGTCGGGCCGCCGCCGCCGCGGGCCCGCGCAATGGCCTCGCTGGCCGCCTCGTGCACCGCGAAGAAGTCGAAGCCGTCCACGATGACGCCGGGCATGCCGAACCCGGCCGCGCGGTCGGCGATGTTGTCGCTGGACACCGACCAGGTGCTGGCGGTGGACTCGGCGTACCCGTTGTTCTCGGCCACGAAGATGGCCGGCAGGTTCCACACCGAGGCCAGGTTCATGGATTCCAGCGTGGTGCCCTGGTTGCTGGCGCCGTCGCCGAAGAACGCCACGCTGACCCCGCCGGTGCCCTTGATCTTGGCGGCCAGCGCCGTTCCGCAGATCAGCGGCGGGCCGCCGCCGACGATGCCGTTAGCGCCGAGCATGCCCTTGGACAGGTCGGCGATGTGCATGGAGCCGCCCTTGCCGTGGCAGCTGCCGGTCCGGCGGCCGTAGATCTCGGCCATCATCTCGCCGGTGTCGACGCCCTTGGCGATGCAGTGGCCGTGGCCGCGGTGGGTGCTGGCGATGGTGTCGCGTTCGTCGAGGTTGCTGCAGACGCCGACGGCCGAGGCCTCCTCGCCCGCGTACAGGTGGACGAATCCGGGGATGTCACCGGTCGCGAACTCCGCGTGCACGCGTTCCTCGAACTCGCGGATCGTCCTCATCACCCGGTATACGCCGAGCAGGTGCTCCTTCGTCAGGGCTTTCCGCTCAACCGTGTCGGTCATGTGCTCCTCCCGGAGGCTGGTGGATGGTGGTGAGCAGGCCGAGCCGGGCGCTGGCCGCCAGGACCGCGGGGACGTCCAGGCACCGGGGACCGTCCGCCCGCAGCCGGACGGCCGGCTGGTCCGCGGGCCCGAAGGTGAGCTCGCGCTCGCCGTCGACGGCGATGACGCCGGCCCGCGCGTCGATGGCGTGCACCGAACCGGGGTGCATCGGCTCGATCTCGCCCACCCCGACCGGCACGACGAGGCCCGGCGCGACCGGGGCGAGGACCTGCCGGGGCGCGGCGGCGGCCAGGCGGGCGGTGACCCCGCACGGATCCTGCCTGCTTACGGGCGCGAGCTGGCCCAGGACGCTGGACAGGCCGATGGCGTCGGGTTCGGCGAAGGCGCAGAACAGCTGGCTCACGGTGGCGGGATCCCAGACCGCGCGGGCCCCGACGTGGCGCTCGCTGGACACCGCGACATCCACCAGCGCGGTCTCGGTCCGGTCCCCGGCCCTGACCTCGAGCAGCTTGGCCTGCCGGGTGGCCCCCTCGGCGGGTACCGCGCCGGTCGCGACCAGGCCCGCGGCCAGCCCGGCGACGGTGGCCTCGCGGACCGCCGGGAACACGTTGTTGGTCCCCGTGGACAGGGCCAGCAGCGGCACCTGGCCGGCCGCCGACGCGGCGACCCGGGCGGTGCCGTCGCCGCCGAGGCAGACGATCACCCGCGCGCCCGCGATGACCATGCGCCGGACGGCGTCCACGGTGTCCTGCGCGGTCTGCCTGATCGGGCGGCCGTCGAGGAACTCCACCTCCGGCCAGCGGGCGTCGGAGTCGCGGTGCCGGCTGCAGGCCCGGTACACCGCCGCGGAGATGCCGCCGAGGTCGGTGCTGAGCAGCGCCCGGTGCACGCCGACGGCGCCGAACGCGGTGAGCATGCGCTGGATCATGTTGGCCTTCTCGGCCGTCGGGAACACCGAGGCCTGCGTGACCAGGCGGCGGATGTCGCGACCGGAGAGCGGGTTGGCGACCACGCCGACGATCGCGTCGCCCACGGCACCCACCTCCTGGCCCCACTCTGCGCGACTGCCGGCCAAAAGGGAATACCTGTACGCTGGAACCGGCGCGGGAGGGCGCCTCCGGGTCCGCGGGAAGGACTGAGTCCGCCTCCTCGGTCTGTGCACGTTCCTGGCCGGACAGCACGACCGTCTCGAGCGAGTCCGGAACGCGGGCCCCGGCTTGCGAGGAGACGTGTCATGCCTCAGCTTCCCGACCGCCCTGACCTGGCCCAGCTCCGCCGTCAGGCACGCGAGCTGCAACGCGCCGCCGCGGGCGGCGACCCGGGCGCCCGGCGCCGGATCCAGCCGGTCTCGGCGAAAACGACGCTGTCGGCCGCCCAGCTGGCGGTGGCCCGCGAATACGGCTTCGCCAGCTGGGCGAAGCTTAAAGATGAGGCCGAACGACGCCGGGCCTCCGCCCCGGATACCACCCGCGAAACCGCGGCCCCGGGCGAGCCGTGGCGTGACCTGCTGGCCGCGGACGGGCCCGACGACGCGGACGAGCTGATCGAGGGGCAGTACGCAGACCGGCCCCAGCTGCGCCCGATCCTGGACGCGGTCCTGGCGGTACTGCCCGGACTCGGGCCGGTGACCGTGCAGGCCCGCCGGACCATCGTGACCCTGTTCACGCCACGCCGTGCGTTCGCCGCGATCCGGGCCGCGACCAGGGACCGGGTGGACCTGGGCCTGCGACTGGACGATGCCAGGCCAGGCGGCCGGCTGCTGGCCGCGGGGAACGTGGGCGGCGGCGGGGTCACGGTGCGGATCGCGCTGACGTGTCCGGACGACGTCGACGGCGAGGTCCGCGACCTGATGCGGCGCGCCTACGCCGAGAATTCGGCGCCGCCTCCGCCTCGCCGCCCGGCCCGGCGGCTGGGCGCGAAGGCCGGGACGATGACCGTGGTGATCGAGGGCTCCGAGCTACCCGGCCGCACCTGCCGGCCGGAGCCGGGCGGTCGCGGTCATCAGAACGTCCACGTCGCCCTGAGCGGCCGCAGCGCGGACCGGCGCGCGGTGACCGTGCCGGGCAAGCCCCATCAGGGCATCGAGCCGGTACCGGGCGACGCGTCCGCGGCACGCTGGGAGATGCCGGTCACTGTCCGGCGCGACGACGACGGCTTCGACTTCGCCGGGCCCTTCGTCCGCGGCGTCCGCGACGATCGCCACCTCGGGCTGTTCTGGGGTGACCTCGTGGACGACGAGACGCTGGAGCTGTTCCGCGGGGCCAAGCTCCGGCTCGTCGACATCGATCCGGAGCTCATCGAGGAGGCCCTGCGGCCCGGTCACACGCTCCTCGCCCGGATCCGGCTGACCGACGCCAAGGGCAACCCCATCTGCGCCCGCGTCCACCCTCCCTATCTCACCTGGTCCGTCAGCGCCGACGGCGCGGGCTAAGGCACCACAACCGGCTGGATGACCACCGGGCCCTTGGCCGGGTCGAGCTCGGTGGCCTGGGAGACCCCGGCCGGGGTGAGCACGTCCATCGCCCTGGGCACCGTGTTGGGGTCGACCGCGCAGATCGGCGCGGTGCCGCCGGGTGCGCACACGCCGAACGTGAAGCCGCCGGGGGTCGCGGTGAAGTTGCGCGCCTGGTCGGTGCCGAACCCGTCCTGGCCGGTGAGCACCACGCTGAAGCCCCAGCCCGAGGCCGGGGTGCCGAACTGCGCCTCGGGCAGCGCGATGGTGATCGTGCGGTCGGCCTGCTCGGCGAGCACCGACGCGGTGCCGGCGCTGCCGCCGGCCGCGTTCACCCAGACCGGGTCCGCGAACCCCTGGACCTCGATCCGCTGGCTCCAGGCGCCGGCCGACCCGATGGTGTAGTTACGGGAGGCGAACGCGGCCTGGGTGGAGGTCGCCGAGGCGCCCGGCACGTGGACGTAGAGGTCGAGCAGCTGCGCCCCGTCGGTCGCCCCGAAGGTGGGGTCCAGGTTGGCCAGGGTCGTGCGCAGGTAGGTGAAGGTGCCGTCGGACAGGACCTGGAACCTGGTCAGGTCGAACGCCCCGGCGTGGAAGCTGGCGTCGGTCGGGTACTGGTAGGTGCCCGGGCCGTTGTCGTCGCCGGCCGGGTCGGTCACGTCGAGCACGGTGCTGCCGCCGCCCTCGTTGGTGACGGTGACCTGGCCGTAGCCGGTGCTGCGGCCGCCGGCGGCGCTGGCCGCCACGGTAATCGCGTTGCTGCCGAAGCTGACCGGCACCGTGACCGAGAACGTCCCGTCGGACGCCGCGGTGGTGCTGGCCACCGCGGCCGGGGCGTTGGTGGTGGTGTCGTCGGACTGTACCGTCACCGCCGCGCCGGGCGCGGTCGTCCCGGTCACGGTGGTGGTGGCGCTGGCCAGCGTGCTGCCCGCGGCCGGAGCGGTGATGGTCACCGGCAGCTTGCCGGGCGGCCCGTTGGTGACGTAGCGCGCGGTGGTCAGGGCCGGGGTGTCCACGTTGTGCCCGGTGCCCAGGGAGTCGATCAGCCGCACTTCCTGAGCCTGGGCCCAGGTCAGCGGGGACGCCGAGCCGGCCGCCTTGCCGTCGGTGAAGCCGATCGAGGCCGTCGCCGGGTCGCTGCCGAACGGCGAGGCGGCCAGGTCCGGGTCCTCCCAGGCCTGCTCGGGCACCAGCCCGACGCCGGAGGAGAAGCTGACGATCGCCTGGAGCAGGGCCTGCGCGCCGCCGGCGGACCCGGCGGCGAGGTCGGACTCGGCGCGCTCGCCGGACAGGTTCGGCCACAGGTGCCCGGTGCCGGTGCCGGTGGGCGGCCACGGGGCCCCGGGCACCGTGCACGAGGACTGGCTGGGCTGGTAGCAGTCGCCGTAGCCGTCCGCGCTGCCGTCGGCGGCGCTGTTGCCGTACCGGTAGTAGCCGGTGCCGCTGGGCGTGGACACCGAGATCTGCTTGTCGAGCACCTTCAGCGAGGCCTGGATGTCGGGGTCGGTGACCGGGAGCTCGCCCAGCCGGACCAGCTCCTGGAAGCCGCCGTCGATGACGGCGCGCTGGTCCAGGGTCGGGCCGCCGTTGCCGAGGCTGTAGCTGATGGCCGCGTTCGGGTCACCGGTCTTGGACAGCCGGATGAAGTAGCGCGGTCCGTCCGGGCCGGTGGTGGTCACGGTCCAGGTCTTGATGGTGCGCTGGAAGTCGTCGGCGGTGGCCTGGTACAGGCGGGCGCGGGCGGCGTCGCCGTGGCTGGCGGCGATGGCGGACGCCGCGGTCAGGCCGGCGATCTCGGCCGCGATCGTGGACGGGGAGTAGCCGGTCTGCTCTTCCCACCGCTCCACGCCGTCGGACGGGCCGTTGGCGACGAGGAAGTCAGCGGCCGGCCGGATGTGGTCGGTGTACAGGGAGGCGTCACCGCCGAGCCCGGCCAGGTGCGCCATCAGGATCGGGTAGGCCGCCTCGTCGAGCTGGGTGCCGCCGGTGTCCGGGGCGGCCTTGCCGTTCAGCAGCGAGTTGCGCGGCATCGCGCCGTCCGGGAGTTGCTGGTGGTCGAAGAGGAACAGTGTCGCCGCCCTGGCGGTGGCCACGTCCCCGTCGGCCATGAGCCCGGTGAAGGCCTCGTACAGGTCGCGGGAGAACACCTCGCGGTACGAGCCGAAGTAGGACGGCTCGCCGTTGGCCGTCACCCCGGCCGGCACCGACTGGCCCCACGGGCTGGCCAGCGAGGCCACGATCGCGCCGGGGAAGGTCTTGTCCTCGCTGGCCTTCAGGACGTTGGCCGACAGGTAGTAATGAGTGGCCAGCTTGGCCTCGCGGGCGGGCGGCGGCCGCAGCCGGGCATCGTAGCCCACCCAGCCGGCCAGGTAGCTGGCCGCGGCCAGGGCGAACGGACGGCTCAGCGAGCTCTTCGCGACGGACACCGACTGCGCCTGGCTCCGGCCGAAGCCCAGCGCGAGGGTGACGTCGTGGCTGGGCCCCGGGGTGACGTTCTCGGTCGCCGTGATGTGGCCGTCCGGGGCGGAGGTGTACGAGGTCAGGGTGCGCGCGGAGTCCAGCTGGGTGAGTCCGTCGCTGGCCGAGCCCGCGTAGCCGACGGAGGCCGCGCCCCCGGACGTGCCGGCCAGGGCCATGTAGGTCGGCACCGCGTAGTCGCGGTTGGCCGCGTTGGTGACGGTGTTGGTGCTGAAGACCACCGGGACGCCCGAGGCGTCCACCACACCGGAGTTGGCGCCGGCGTTCTGGATCCCGCCGCCGCCGTTGCCGTTGACGTGGGCGTCGAGCCGGGCGTACAGGTGCAGCCCGGCCAGGCGGACCCCGGACCCGGGGAGCCCCTGCAGCTGAGTGTGCATCAGCACGGTGTCCCGGGCCGGATCGGTGATGTAGGTCGTGACCAGCCGGTAACCGTGCTTGGCGTCGGCCGAGGTCACCGTGCAGGCCATGCCGGCGGGATCGGCGGCGACCGTGTAGGTCATGTCCCGTGTCTGCAGGTCGGTGAACGTGGAGCCGTCGGTCACGATGTACTGCAGCGTGCTCACGTCGGTGTTGTCGATGGTGGGCTCGTAGACGTCGGAGAGCACCCCGCCGGCCACGGTGTACCAGATTTTGGACCCGGTTCCGGCCGACGTGCCCAGGCAGTCCTTCCTGGCCAGGTCGAAGTAGGAGGCCGTGCCGGGGGCACCGGGTGCCGTGGCGGCCGTCACGGCGGCGCTGGCGGCCGGAACGGCGACCGCAGCCGGGACGGTGACCGCCAGGCCGGCCAGCAAGGCGGTGCTGGCGGCGAGCGGAATGAAACGGCGTCGGCGTGGCATGATCGAGCCCTCCCTCGGGACCTGCCGAGCCTCCCGCCGCCCGATAGGAGCGTCAAGTAACACTCGCGAACATTAAGTAACGATCTGGTCGCGGTAACCCGGCGACCGGATGCGTAACCGGACATCAGCGGCCGGGAAGGCCGGATGCGGCCGCGTTGGCGCGCGGCGCGCGTATCCGCAGCCACCAGAACAGCAGCACCACCGGTACCGCCAGACCGCCGAGGCCGTAGCCGATGAACGCGACCGGGCTGTCGATGTGCCGCACCAGCCACCCGAAGTTCTGGCCGAAGAACCCGGTGACGAACGTGAGCGGCAGGAACACCGTGGACAGGATGGTGAGCTGTTCGATGGTGGAGTTCTGCTGGACGCTGACCCTGGTCTGTTCGACCGAGATCACCGCCATGTTGGCCTGGAGCACCGTGGTCAGCACGTCACGCTGGTCGGTGACCTCCTCGTCGACCAGGAGCAGGTGGTCCCGGACGTCCCGGAAATAGGGCCGCAGCTTCTTCTGGGCCGCGCGCTCGACGATGGACGTCACCGCGAGCAGCGGGTGGACGGCGCGGTAGAAGTCGGTGGCCTCGTTGCGCAGCGAATAGATCCGCTCGGTCGGCGCCACCGAGCCGGAGAACACGGTGGCCTCGATCTGGTCGATGTCGGCCTCGAGCCCGGCGACGACCGGAGCGTACCCGTCCACCACCTGGTCCATGATCGCCCAGAGTGCGGATGAGCTGCCCGCCGCCAGCAGCTCCGGCCGCTGCTCCAGGCGCTGCCTGGCATCGCGCAGCTCGCTGGCCACTCCCTGCCGCACCGCGATCACGAAGGTCGGGGAGAGGAACACGCTGATCTCGCCGAACTCGACTTGCTCGGCGTCGTCGTCATAGCGCGCCGTGCGCAGGATGATCAGCTGGACGTCCTTGTCGTAGGTCTCGATCTTCGGCCGCATGTGCCAGTTCTGCGCGTCCTCGACGGCCAGCTCGTGCAGGCCGAAGATCTCCCGGACCTGAGCCAGCTCGGCTTCGTCCGGCTCGAACAATCCCAGCCAGACGAAGCCGCCCGGCCCGCACCGCGCCGCCGCTTCCGGCAGCGACATCGCGCCCTCCTCAGATCGGCGGCCGTCCAGGTAGTAAGCGCAGTCAACGATCATGCCGGGATCCTCCTTGTCAGCCGGGGCAGATTCCCGCATTCAGGATCGCGGATCGGTCTGCTGATGCGCGTTGCGGGGCACCGCGAATTACGGCAGCGTTGTCGTAGCCGCCGCGCGATTATGGAGAAATCATGCCGTCCAAACCGCTGGAGCCGGGCGATCCCGCGCGCCTGGGGCGTTTCGAGCTGCTCGGCCGGCTAGGCGAGGGTGGCCAGGGCATCGTCTACCTCGGCCGCGGGCCGGACCCGGGGGAAGACCGGGTGGCCGTCAAGGTGCTGCGGTCGACCGCCGACGCCGACGTCCTGGAGCGGCTGGCCCGCGAGCTCGACGCGATCCACCAGGTGCAGCCGTTCGTCACGGCCGGGGTCATCGAGGCGTCGGCCGAGGGCGAGCGGCGTTACGTCGTCAGCGAGTTCATCGACGGCCCGTCGCTGCAGGAACGGGTGGACGAGCGAGGACCGCTGGCCGAGGGAGACCTGCAGCGCCTCGCGGTCGGCACGGCCACCGCGCTGACCGCGATTCACGGAGCCGGGGTGGTGCACCGGGACTTCAAGCCGGCCAACGTGCTGCTGGGCCCGGACGGCCCGCGCGTGGTGGACTTCGGCATCGCCCGGCTGACCGACGCGTCGACGATCACCAGCGGGCTCATCGGCACGCCGTCCTACGTGGCGCCGGAGCAGCTGGCCGGCCACCGGCCGACCAGCGCCGTGGACATCTTCGCCTGGGCGGTGACCCTGATCTACGCGGCCACCGGCCGGCTGGCGTTCGAAGCCGACAGCGTGTCCGCGGTCATGCACCGCATCCTGTACGAGGAGCCGGACGTCAACGGCCTGCCGCCGTCGCTGCGGGCCATCGCCCGGGAATGCCTGGACAAGGACCCGGGCCGGCGGCCGACCGCCCGTGACCTGCTGCTCCGTCTGGTCGATCCCTCGGCGCAGCGAGCCGCGACCGCCGCGCAGGCACCGCCCGCCATGTCCGGCCCCGCCACCTGGGGTCCCGGATCCGGGCCGCCGCCGCTGGCCGACTCGCCGCCACCCGGCTGGGCGGCGGCCACCGGGCCGGTGTACCCGGCCGGCGGGCCGACCGCCCCCGGCGGCTACCCGAGCCAGCCTTCGGTGCCGGGCGGCCCGGCTTCCCGGTCCCGGCGGGGCCCGCTGCTGGCCGCCTGCGGGGTCGCGGCCGCCGCCGTCATCGCCCTCGGCGTGGTGCTGTTCGCTCACGGATCGACGTCTGGGCCTTCCGCCAGCCAGGGAAGCGGCTCGCCGGCCAGCCACCCGGCGAGCCCGGCCGCCACCCAGTCCAGTCAGCCGGCCAGCCCGGACGCTACGCAGAGGACGCAGGCCACGCCGTCAGCCGGGGCTAAGATCCCGGCTTCGTTCGCAGGCACCTGGAACGGCACGGCCACCATGGCCGCCCTCGGCGATGCGAGCTTCGGCCTGAAGAACAAGATCTCGTTCACGTTCGCGGCCGGCGGGCGCACTGCCCACGAGACCGATCAGGACTGCGTGAACACCCTGACGCTGACCCGGGCGACGTCCGCGGTGATGGTGTTCAGCGAGCCGGGGACCCCGGCCTGCGTCGCGGGCACGGTGACGTTCACCCGGCACGGCACCGGGCTCGCGTACCGCTGGACCGACAACGTCGAGCAGAACACCGCGATCCTGCGCAAATCCTGACGGGCGTATAAGACATGAGCCTGCGGTTCGCCATGGTGACCGACACGCACGTGGGCCTGCCGCCGGGTGGCCGGGCGGGACGGCTGAGCCTGGTGTACGCGGCTATCGCCCGGCTCGCGCCCGACTTCGTGCTGCACTGCGGCGACATCACCGATACCGGCCTGCCGGGAGAATACGACCGCTACCAGGAGACGGTCCCGGCCGCGCTGCGCGGGCGCATCAGGCACGTACCGGGCAACCACGACGTGCGGTGGGATCCCACCGCGAAGGAGCTGTACCGCGCGCACTTCGGCGCCGTGCCGTACTCGTTCGACGCGGGGGGCGTCCACGTCGTCGCGTTCGACCCGACGCAGCCGCTGCTCGAGCCGGGGCACTGCGGGACGGCTGCGCTGGACTGGCTGGCCCGCGATCTCGGCGGCCTGGCCCCGGGCACGCCGTCGCTGCTGTTCCAGCACTTCCCGGTCGGCGGCCGGCATGACTTGGTGGACGACCAGGACGCACTGCTCGCGCTGCTAGCCCGCCACGACGTCCGGGGCCTGATCGCCGGCCACGTCCACCGCGAGACCGTCGCGCGGCTAGACGGGCTGACCCAGGTGACGCTGCGGGCGGTCAAGGACGAGGCCGTCTTCTACTGGGCGGACCTGGCCGACGGCCCGGCGCTGGCGGTCAGCCGGAAGACCGTGGCCGGGGACGGGACTCAGCTCAGCGCGCCGGCCGCCGGCGTGCCGGTCGTCACCGTGCCGCTATCCGGACGCCGCCCGCGCCCGCGCTGGGGCTGGGGCTGGGCCCGGGCTCGGGCTAGGCCACAGCGCCGGGCCCCGGCCGCCGCCACGCTCCCCGGCCCGCAGTGGCGGCTGCGGCTGAACGGGTCGGTGCAGGCCGGGATCGCCGTCGCCGGCCCGGCCCTGGTGGCCGCGTCGACCGGCGGGGACGTCGCCGCGTTCCGGGCCGGGACCGGGCCCGGTGACCGGCAGGCGGCCTGGCTGTGGCGCACGCGGCTCGGGCCGGTGTACCGGCGCCCGGGCGTCGACCGCGCCGCCCGCACGCTCTTCGTCCCGTCCGCCGACCGGCACCTGTACGCCCTGGACGCGGCCACCGGGCAGCTCCGGTGGCGGTTCGCTGCGGATGCCGCGGTGCTCAGCGAGCCGCTGGCGGTGACGGCCGGACCGGACGGCTACGTGGTGTTCACCGCCGGGGAACGGCTGCTCGCCGTCGAGGCCGCCACCGGCCGGCTCGCCTGGTCGGTGCCGGGCCGCGGGTTCTCGGCCGGGCGGGCCGCGTGCGACGGCGAGCGCGTCTACACGGCGGCCGCGGACGGGTACGCCCGCGCGCACGACCTGCGGACCGGGCAGGAAGCCTGGTCCTACCCGATGGTCGCGGGCGACCCGCACCGGGTGACCCTGTACAGCGGCTGGGACGACGTGGCGGTGCTCGGCGCCGGGGCGGTCCTGGTGGCGACCGTGTCCGGCTCGCAGGCCCTCGAAGCGGTCACCGGCACCGCGCGCTGGGCGTTTCCCGGCACCACGATGTACCCGCCCGCCGTGCCCCTCGGCGACGGCACCGTGCTGCTCACCACCGAGCGGAGCGTCATTTCCCGGCTGGACCTGGCCGACGGCGGCAGAGTGTGGCAGGCCAGCCTGGGCACGCGGGTGCAGAACGCGGGCCTGGCCGTGGCCGGGGACAGCGCCTGGGTCGTGTCCGAACCAGGATGGCTCGTCCAGGTGCGGCTCGCCGACGGCGCCGTCGCGGGCTCGGTCCGGTTCACCCAGGCGCACTGCTACTCCGCTCCCGCCATCGTGGGCGACGTCCTGGTCACCGGTGACCAGGACGGCCTCGTCCACGGCATCAGGCTGGTCAGCTGACAGCCAGCCGGAGCGGCCTGGATCCCGTCTTCCGAACGGGCAGATGCATTTCTGATGCCAGCCCGCGCATGCCTCATTAGCAGCCCTGCGCGGGCCGCCGGCGGGGAGAGCGTAAGCACGATGGAGCGGGCCTGGCATGGCTCCACCGGATCGTGGCGAGGAAGGCCGGACCGATGCGATGCGCCCGGAAATAGCGGGGTGGATTCGGGTTACCGGGCGGATCCGGTACCGGATAGGCTCCCAAATCCACCCCATAGCCGAAATCCACCACATTGATTTCCGGCCAATTGCATAAATATGCAAATTGCTGCGAGTGGGGCTCAAGGGAGCATTTGTGGAAGGGGGCGGGGATCGCGGGGCGGAGATGGCCGAACGGGGCGGGTGACTCCGGGTGCGCCAAGGGAGCGTGCGGAAGTGGCGAGCCGGGGCGGGGACGGAACTCGTTCGGGGTAAAGGGTTTAATGGTCTTAGATGTCGGTGATGCGGAGGCCGGCGTGGGCCTTGTAGCGGCGGTTGATCGAGACCAGGTTGGCGGTCAGGGCCTCGATCTGGCCGCAGTTGCGCAGCCGCCCCGCGTAGACGCCGCGGACCCCGGGGATCCGGCCCGCCAGGGCCTGCACCAGGTCGGTCGCCTCCCGGTCGTCGCCGAGGACCAGGACGTCCAGGTCCATGGTGTCGACTTCGGGGTCGAGCAGCAGGACAGCGGACACGTGGTGGAACGCCGCCACCACGCGGCTATCGGGCAGCAGGGCCGCGGCCTGCTGGGCCGCGCTGCCCTCGGCGACTGGCAGCGCGTAGGCGCCCTGCTTGTCGAAGCCCATCGGGTTCACGCAGTCCACGACGATCTTGCCGGCCAGCTCGCCCGCCAGGGCGGACAGCAGCTCGCCGTGGCCTTCCCACGGCACGGCCGCGATCACGACGCCCGCCGCGCGGGCGGCGTCGGCGTTGGCCAGGCCGCGGACGCCGTGCCCGAGCTCCGCCGCGGCCGATTGCGCCCGCTCGGCGCTGCGGGAGCCGATGAGCACCTGGTGCCCGGCCAGCGCGAATCGGCGGGCCAGGCCGCGTCCCTGGTCCCCGGTACCGCCGAGGATGCCGACGACGAGTCCGTCCACGGACGGGGTTTCGCGCTCAGTCATGGTCTGCATCCTTTCAGATGTCCCGGCCGGGTCGGCACCGGGGCAGAATGCGATCGGCCGTTACCTGCGGTTTCGCAAAGATCGCAACTGTCCGTACGGATATGGCTGCGCGGAGGGGTCGGCTGGAGGCACCATAGATACGTGGACGCGAATCAGGTGACCACCCTCCGTGCGCTCCTGGCCCCGACCGGCTGGCTCGAGCGGACCCGGGCGTTCGCGCTGGGACTGCGCAAGGCCACCCGGTCGCCGGGCGGGTTCCTGCTGGTCGGCACCCCCGACGAGGAGCCCTGGCACCTGACGGCACACCTCGACGAGGAGTCGCGCTGGTCGGGTATTCCGACCCTATCCCCGACTCTCGTACGCTGGCAGCCGCCCATCGG
>JAJKHX010000314.1 GCA_021154785.1 Nocardiopsis sp. | reverse complement strand
GTACCTTGCAGCACGCCAAGACGTACCTGTTCCCCAGCACCGGCCTGGCTGCCGTGATCAGCGATTTCCTGGGACCCGACGCCACCTTCGCCGACCTCGCTCTGCCGTTCACGGCGATGGCCATGGACGTCGCTACGGCCCGGCCGCACGTCCTGGGCGACGGGCCGCTGCTGCCCGCGCTGCTGGCCAGCGCGGCCATCCCGGGCATCTTCCCGCCGGTGGAGATCGGTCCGCTGCGGCTCTACGACGGCGGCCTGGTGGCCAACGTCCCGATGCGGCAGGCCCTGGCCATGGGCGCCCGCTCCCTCGTCGTCCTCGACTGCAACTTTCCCGGCCACGTACCCGACCCGCCTGCCACGCTGGCCGACGTACTGTTCTATACCGCCCTGGTGACCATGCGCGCCCAGCCGGCCTTCGAGGCCCCGCTGGTCGCGGCCAACGTCCCGGTCGTCTACCTGCACGGCCCGGTGCCGCTCCGGGTCTCGCCGCTGGACTTCCGCCAGACCGGCATGCTCATCGAGACCGCCTACGAGGCGGCCCGCTCGTTCCTCCGCGACCTGCACATCACCGGCCCGGGCCTGTACGGCTCGCCCTGACGTCACGCGGCGCGGTCCGGTCGCAGGCCGGGCACTGACCTGGGATCGTCAGCGCCTGGTCGCTGGGCCGGCACCGCCGCGGTCCTTCGGCCGGGCGGTGCCGGGGCAGCGGCAGGTCAGCGGCGGTTGCCGCGCAGTTCGGTGTCGACGTCGGGCGCGTCGATCTGTTCCTTGCGGACTTCCTCGTTGACCTGGTGTTCTTCGGTGACGGTCTCGGTACCGAGCCGGACCCGCTCAACCGGCACCGCCTCCTTGTCGACCACGGGACGCTCGGCCCGCAGCGTGACCTCGTGCTCTTCCTCGCTGATGTCGGGTCCGGACATCGCGGCACCGGCGTTGGCCTCGGTGACGGGCTCCCGCTCGACCCGGACCTCTTCGTGGCTGACCGGAACGGTCTGGGTGACGTTCTCGGTGACCACGTACTTGCGCAGCCGGGCCCGGCCGGCCGTGACGTTCTCGGTGCCGACGTGAAGGCGTTCCTCGGAACGTGTCATGGCGTCGTCGGTGGTCGGGCCGGATGTGTCACGGCCGCGCGCGCCGGTCACGTCGGCGTCGCCGTACCCGGCCGTGCCGGCCGTCCCGGTCGTCCCGGCGTAATCAGCGTCGGTCCTGGCCGTGTCGGCGTAGCCGACGTCGGTCCTGGCCGTGTTGGTGTAGCCGGCGTCCGCGCTCTCCGTGCCAGTGCCGTAGCCGCCCTCCCCGAGATACCCGGCATAGTGCTGGTAGAGCGTCTGGGTATCGGACTCGGACAGGTGCTCGTCGGTGTCGACGTTGGGGGCGTCCTTGATCAGCTGCTTGGTCACGGCGAGCTGCAGCTCGCCGTTGCGCGGCTGGGCGTTGTACAACGGGGCGAGGCTTTCCCGCATGCCGAACAAGCCCGTGCTGACGGTCACCCAGGCCGGCTGGCCGGTGGTGTCGTCGAGGTAGATCTGGCCGACTTTGCCGACCTTCTCGCCATCGACGTCAACGGCGGTAGAGCCGATCAGGTCGGTCCACTGTCCTGGCGTAGTCATAGTCCTCCTCTATGGGGTTCCGGCCGGATCGTGCTCGTTTCCGGCCTGTGCTGGCGCGGCGCCTACCCGGGTCATATGCGCCTAAACAAACGTCCCGCAAGCATTGAACAAGCGTTAAACCAGTTGTCCGGTGAGTAAGATGGTGCCGTGGTCGGCCAGTCGCCGCCTGGGCTGCGGATCGGGGAACTGAGCCGCCGGACCGGAATCAGCGCTCAGCTCCTGCGTACCTGGGAACGCCGGTACGGCTTGCTGCTGCCTGCCCGCTCGCCCGCGGGCTACCGCCTGTACGCGCTGGCAGACGAAGCCCGCATCCGCCGTATGCAGGCCTACCTGGCTGATGGCCTGTCGGCCGCCGAAGCGGCCCGGGCTGTGATGCGCGACGGCGAGCCCCTGGCCGAGCTCCCCGCCGCCCGCCTGGGCCCGGATGGCCGCGCGGTCCTGGCCGCTGCCCTGGATGCCTTCGACGAGCCCGCCGCGCACGCCGTCCTGGACCGGCTGCTGGCTGACTTCACGGTCGAGTCCGTCCTGAGCCAGGTGATCGTGCCCTACCTGCACGATCTCGGTGACCGGTGGGCTCAGGGGCGGGCCAGCGTGGCCAGCGAGCACTTTGCCAGCAACATCGTGCGCGGCCGCCTGGCCGGCCTGGCGCGCGGCTGGGGCCACGGCCACGGTCCGCAGGCCGTGCTGGCCTGCCCGCCTGGCGAGCACCACGATCTCGGGCTGCTGGCGTTCGGGATCACGCTGCACCGCCACGGCTGGCGCGTGCATTTCCTGGGGGCCGACACCCCGACGACCGAACTGGCCCGGGCCGTCCGGGACATCGGCCCGGACATGGCGGTCCTGGCCGCCGTCGCCGCCGGGCGATACCAGCCAGAAACCGCCGGCCTGGCCCGCCTGGCCGCCACCGTGCCCCTCGGCCTGGCCGGAGCCGGGGCCTCCGGGGCCCTAGCCGACGCGGTCGGCGCCCGCCTGCTGCCCGGCGACCCCGTCACCGAAGCCCGCCAGGCCCGCGGCTGGACCGCCCGGCCAAGTCCCGACGTCACCGGTCCGGGCCGGTACGCCTCTCCCTGACCGTGCCATGGCCCGCGACCCGGCTACAGGTCCGGGCGGGCCTCGTGGTCGATCTGCATGAGCTCGACCGGTGCCCCTGAACTACCAGCACATGCGAGCGATTCGAACATGATCGCGAAGGATTTTGTCCCCTATAAGGGGATAAAATCCTTCGCGATCATGAAAGCCGCCTTAGTCGCGAGATTGCTGTTACCAGAGTTTCCCGTGGGCCTGACGGCCGGGCGAACGGGGGCTGTGCTGACCGCTCGGCGAACGGGCCACGCTGACGGCTGGGCGAGTGCGGTCAGGCTGAGGGCGGGATGAGGGCGGCGATGCCGTCCAGGATGCGGTCCAGGCCGAAGATGAACTCGTCGTCGGGGTCGTCGGCCTGGTCGAACACGCCGGCCGCGATGAACGCGGTGAGTGCGGGGAACCGCCGGGCGTCGGTGAGCTGCCCCAGCATGCGCGGGTAGGAGGCCATCCACTCGTCGTGGTCCAGGCCGGAAGCCAGCACCGCGGCCGTGATGTCCGCCTCGGTGGCGGCCAGGTTCCTGACGTAGCCGGATAGCAGCATGACCACCGAGGCCTTCCGGGCCTCGGTCAGGCCGGTACCGGCCAGGCAGGCCAGCGCGTCCTCGAACCAGGCGATCTCGCGCGGCAGGATCGGCAGCCCGCTGATCGGGATGCGTACCACCCAGGGGTGGCGCCGGGCGCCCGCCCGCATCGCCCAGGCCCACCGGGACAGGCCGTCCCGCCAGGTCTCGCCCGGCGCCAGCGGCCCGGGATTGTCGCCCCAGGCCGCGTCCACCATCAGCCGGAGCAGTTCCTCCTTGGCGGACACGTGCCGGTACAGCGACATCGGAGCGGCTCCGAGCGAGGTAGCCACCCGCCCCATGGACACCGCGTCCAGTCCTTCGGTGTCGGCGACGTGCACCGCGGCGTCCACGATCCGCGCCAGGCTCAAGGCCGGCTTCGGCCCTTTGTGCGATCGCTCGCGCACCCCCCAGGCCGCGGCCACCTCGGCCGGAAGCCCGGGCGTATCCGTGGTCTCAGCGCTGCGGCCTGCCATTTCCGAGCCTCCCGGATCGCGGTTGACATCATCTTAGTGCTGCGTATAGCTTACGCATATCAGCGTAAGGCATACGCAGAAAGGACGAAAGACTATGACCGAACGAGATGGGTTCACGCGGACCGGCCCCGGCCACCTGAATCTGGGGCAGGCGGGTCCCCGGGCGGCGAGCCCCGGGCTGGCCGTCGAGGCCAGCGGCCTGGCCAAGTCCTACCGCGACGTGCGCGTGCTGGCCGGGGTTGACCTGCGGGTCCCGGCCGGCACGGTATTCGCCCTCCTCGGACCGAACGGGGCAGGCAAGACCACCACCGTCCGCATCCTCGCCACCCTGGTCCGGGCGGACGACGGCGTGGCTCGGGTCGCCGGTTTCGACGTGCGCCGCGACCGGTCCCAGGTGCGCCGCACGATCAGCCTCACCGGCCAGTTCGCCGCGCTGGACGAGATGCAGACCGGCACCGAGAACCTGCGCATGATGGGCCGCCTGTCCGGGCTGTCGAGGACGGCCGCCCGGCAACGGGCCAGTGAGCTGCTCGGGCAGTTCGAGCTGACCAAAGCGGCCGGCCGCCGGGTGGCCACCTACTCAGGCGGCCTGCGCCGCCGCCTCGACATCGCCGCCAGCCTGGTCGGCGGCCCGTCAGTGATCTTCCTGGACGAGCCGTCGACCGGCCTGGACCCGCAGAGCCGGCTGGCCATGTGGCGGGTCATCGAGGGCCTGGCCGCATCCGGGGTCACGATCTTCCTCACCACCCAGTACCTGGAGGAGGCCGACCGGCTGGCCGGCCGGATCGCGGTCCTGGACGCGGGCCAGATCATCGCCGAGGGCACCGCCGCGGAGCTCAAGCGCAAGGTCGCCGCCCAGCGGCTGGACCTGACGGCCGCCAGCCGGGCCGCCTTCGAGCGGCTGGTCCGCCATTTCAGGGGCGCGCTAGTCCACCAGGACGACGTGAGCCTGACCCTGGGCGTGCCCACCGAGGGCGATGCGGCGGAGGTCCGGGCGCTGCTCGACCAGGCCGACCCGGACCGGAGCCTGATCGCCGGCTTCACGGTGCACAGCGCCAGCCTGGACGACGTTTTCCTCACCCTCACCGACAGCGCCAATTAAAACAATGTTAAGGAGACCAGCAATGTCTGACGCACTGATCATGGCCGGACGCAGCCTGCGGCTGTCCGCCCGCAGCCCGGAGGCGCTGCTGACCGCGCTGATGCTGCCGGTCATGCTGATGGTGGTGTTCGTGTACCTGTTCGGCGGGGCGGTGGACATCGGCACCAAATACGTCAACTACGTGGCGCCCGGCGTCCTGCTGCTGTGCGCGGTGACCGGGGCCGCGACTACCGCGGTGACGGTCTGCCAGGACATGGCCGGCGGCATCATCGACCGGTTCCGGTCCCTGGACGTGTCCGGCCCGGCGGTGCTGGCCGGGCACGTGACCGCGAGCCTGCTGCGCAACTTCGTGTCCACGCTGCTGGTCATCGCGGTCGCGCTCGGCATCGGGTTCCGCCCGCACTCCTCCGTCGGCGCCTTCGCCGCCGCGCTCGGCGTGCTGCTGCTGTTCGTGGCCGCGGCCTCGTGGTTCGCCGCCGCGTTCGGCCTGCTGGTCCGCGCGCCGGAGGCGGCCAACTCGGCCATGTTCTTCCTGATGTTCTTCTGCTACGCGAGCAGCGCGTTCGTGCCGGTCCGGACCATGCCGACGTGGCTGCGCGGGTTCGCCGCGCACCAGCCCGCCACCCCGGTCACCGAGACCATCCGCGGCCTGCTCCTCGGCCATTCCCATCCGCTGCCCCTCGGTGCCGCGCTGGCCTGGTGCCTCGGCATCGGCCTGGTCTCGATGGGCAGTGCCGCCGTCCTGTTCCGCCGCCGCACCGCTTGACGATCAAGCTCTCAGCCGTGAATTGTGTGGCTATGACCGAGGGGCTAGCCCGCCAACTGGCCGAGCGTCTGCACCAGCTGTGGGGAACTCCCGTCGAGATCACCGGCCTGAAGCAGCTATCAGGCGGCGCCAGCCGCGAGGCCTGGGACATCGAAGCGAACTCGGCTAACCACCTCATCCTGCTCCGCAACTCGCCCGACCGGGCGCTTGCTCTCGAGAAGAACATCGAAGTCGAAGCCGCGGCCATGGTCGCGGCGAGAAAGGCCGGGGTGCCCGCCCCCGAACTGCACGACCACGGGGACGGCGCCCTCGGCCAGGCCTACCTGCTGATGGAACGCCTGGACGGGGAGACCATCCCGCGCCGGCTGCTCCGCGACGATGCGTACGCCGAAGCCCGTCCCGGCCTGGCCCGCCGCTTCGGCGAAGTCCTGGCCCGCATCCACCTCCTCGACCCGGCCGGAATCCCCGGGCTGCCCCAGGTCGACGCGCTCGGCCAGCTCAAGGATCTGTACCAGGCCTTCGCCGAGCCCCGGCCCGCGTTGGAGATCGGCCTGCGCTGGCTCGATGAGCACCAGCCGGAACCAGCCAAGGACACGCTGGTGCACGGCGACTTCCGCACCGGC
>JAJKHX010000313.1 GCA_021154785.1 Nocardiopsis sp. | reverse complement strand
GCACCGGCGGCGGCGGGGTCATGGAGTGGGTTCCGGCGGGCTGGCCCGCGTGGGCTGCGGCCGGGTAGGCGGGAGCGGCCGCGCCGGGGTAGCCAGGGGCCGTGGCGTCCGGATAGCCCGGTGGCGCGGCCGGGTCGCCGATGGGGGGCAGGCCCTGGGCCAGGTGCTGGGCTACTTCGCGGGCGGTCTTGATCAGCATGGTGCGGTCCAGGCTGCCGCCCCACTCCCCGCTGAGCAGATCGGCGCCCTTGGTGTCGTGGGCGATGCCGCCGAGGACGGTGGCCGGGGCGTTGGCCTGGCCGAGCACATGCTGCACCTCGCCGAGCGCGGCGCGGAACTTCTTGTGCTCGGCGACTACCACGACGCCGACCCCGAAGCCGCGCCTGCCCCGGCTCTGGGCCGCCGCCGCGAACGCGGCGGCGCGGTCGCGCAGCCGGATCACGTCGGCCACGTGCACCCTGCTGACCAGGACGACCGTGGTCGCCTCGATGAGCAGGTCGTAGAGCGGGCCGTCCGCGCCGAGCCGCCCGCAATCGGCGATCACGTCCGCCTGCGGCAGCCCGGCCAGCGCCTTGCCGATCGGGCCCCAGAGCAGGCTCAGCCCGGCGCCCTGCTCCGCGTTGGTCACGCCGGCCAGCACGTCGAGGCCGCCGTGGAGCTTCTGCACGTGCTCCCAGACCTGCTGCGGCTGCATGCCGCGGCGGGCGACGACAGCCAGGCTGAGCACTCCGCGCCGGGGGTCGAGGTGGCCGCCGCCGGCCGCGGGGAACCGGTAGACGAGGTCCCCGCCGGCCTGGTCGCACTCGGCCAGCAGGACCGGGCGCGGCCACACAGCGGCGAGCGCCAGTGCCGCTGTCGTGACACCTGGCGCTCCCTTGTCGGACGCGATAGCGATCAGCGCCATGCCTCACCCCGACCCGGGGGTCAGCGCGATGGCCACGTCGCCGGCCGAGGCGTAGCAGGCCAGGACGCCCGCGTCCGTCGCCGGGACGGCGAGGGTGACCGCGGCGGTGCTGCCGTTCGTCGAGGTACTGCCGATCACGCTGACGATCGTGCCGGTGGTGATGGACACGCCGGGGGTGGCGGTGTTCCCGCTAGCGGTCCCGTTGGTCCCGCCGGCACAGCCACTGCCGTTGCCGACCGGGAAGGCTTGCACGGTCTGGCCGATCAGCAGGTTCGCGGGGGCCTGGCCGGGCTTGAGGGACAGGCCGACCTCGACCTTGCCCGCGGTGAGGTTGCTGGTGGCCGTGGTCATCGACGGCGTGAGCAGGGTCCCGGCCGGTATCTGGACCGCGGCGAAGACACCGGTCACCCGGTTCGCGAACTGCCACGCCACGTAGTGCACGTCGCTGTCGGCGTTGATCTGGACTTCCTTGATGGCCGAGGCCGGGATCTGCTGGCCCTGGCCCACTTCGGCGGTGATCTCCACCGCGCCCACCCGGTGCCCGGCGCTGATGACCAGGTAGCCGGCCGCGACGGCGCCCAGGGCGACGAGCAAGACGGCCAGCGCGGCCAAGGCCGGCTTGCGCTCGCGCGGCGCGCTCGGCATCCGGCGGCCGCCGGGTGCGGTCGGTTCCGCCCACGAACCCTGCTGATCGGCTACCCCGCCGCGCGGTAGCGTGCCCCTGTCGCTCACCATGTGATCACGGTCTCCCGTACTGCGCGGCCCCGTGTCACCGTCTCACCTCGGTAACGGGCACGCTATGTCGCTGCTAGGTCGCCCCCAACCGTCCGCCCGAACATATCGTGACAACTACGCCCCATACCCCACATATAAAAAAACCGTAATCAGAGATGACCTGTCTTAACTCGTGCGACAACCCTGAGTAACCGGCAAATCCGGCTAAACGCCCATCGTGTGAGAACTGCGGACATCACGCAGGTCGCAGCAAGATCATCAGCGCCCATAGTCCCAGACAGGCCATACCGCCGGAGGCGGAAGGTGAAATTGGATAACATAGCGGCACTTGCGGCGGAACGTGCCCGGGAATGCCGCACTCGCGCCCTGGCCAGCGTCTTCGCCGGCAAGCCTCCGCGAGCCAAGGGGCCGCCGGCGTCTGGACCCACGAGCGAGGAGCCTGCGACGAGGCCCCTCCCCGCGAGCCAAAGGCGCCGTCGGCGACTGGACTGAGGAGTGAGGAGCTTGCGACGAACGACGAGGGAAGGAGCCGGCTCAAGGGCGCCGGAGGCGAGCGGGACTAGCAGGGGAGCCCGATGCGGATTGCGCTGACCGCTCTGACGCCACGGGGGCCCGCGGACGTGATCGTCAGCGGCGACGACGGTGCGACCGCCGGGCAGGTGGCCGAGGCACTCGCCGCGGCGTTCGTGCCGAAGGAGCAGCTGGCCTCGGTCATCATGCACCCGAGGGCTGCGGCGGCGGGCGCCCGGCTGGCCGCACACGGACCCGTGCTGTGGGCCGGCGGACAGCAGGTTCCCCCGGACACCCCGGCCGCCCGCGCGCTGCGGGACGGGGCCGTGGTCACCACGCTGGAGGGCGCCTCGTCGGCGACCTCACTGGCCGAGCCGGGTGGTGTCGCCGAGCTCCGGGTCATCGGCGGCCCCGACGCCGGTACGGTGCACCGGCTCGGGCCCGGTGTCACCACGCTAGGATCCGGGCCCGGCTGCCAGGTGCGGCTGACCTCGCCCGGGGTACCCGCGCACGCGGCCACGGTCACGGTGGCGTGGGGGCTGAGCGTGCCCTCGCTTGACCCGGGCGGCCCCGCGCTCCTGCTGGACGGGAAGCCGGTGACCCAGGCGTGCGCGTGGCCGTTCGGCAGCGTGCTGCGCGTCTCGACCACGGTGCTGCAGCTGATGCGGCCCGAGGCCCCCGACGCGCACCTGTCGCCGGCCGGCAGCGGCCTGGCCTACCACCGGCCGCCGCGGTTCCGCCCGGACCTGGCGCCGGTCAAGATCGCGATCCCGGCCGAGCCGAAGAAGGGTCACAGCAACGGCATGACGATGCTGCTGTCGGCCCTGATCCCGATGGCCATGGGCGGGGTCATGGTGTACGTCACCCGGCAGTGGCTGTACTCGCTGTTCATGCTGATGTTCCCGCTCATGATGCTGGCCAGCTGGCTCGGCGGCGCCAAGCAGCAGGGCGGGTCGCAGCGCCGCAAGGCGCGCGCGTACGCGGCCCAGCTGGCCGAGGCGCACACCAAGCTGGAGCAGGCCAAGACCGCCGACGAGAAGAAGCGCCGCGAGGACGCCATGGACCCGGCGCAGGTCCTGCTCACCGCGACCGGGCCCCGGCGGCGGCTGTGGGAGCGCCGCGCCGACGATCCCGACGCGCTGCGGATGCGGGTCGGCCTGTTCGACGGGCCCGCCCTGATCCAGCTGGTCCCGGCGACCAAGGACGTCAAGCCGCCCGCCGTGCCGACGTCGTTCTGCGTGCCGGTCTCGATGTCGCTGGCCAAGCTGGGCGTGGTCGGGCTAGCCGGGCCGGTGGACGCATCCCGGGCGCTGGCCCGGTGGATGGTTGCCCAGGCCGCGGTCCTGCACAGTCCGCGTGACCTGTCCATCGTCGTGCTGGTCGCCGATCCGGCCGCGGGCCAGCACTGGAACTGGGTGCGCTGGCTGCCGCACTGCGCGCCGCGCGGCGGCGAGGACTGCATCGCGCTCGTCGGCGCCGACCCGGACTCGGCCGCCAAGCGGGTGACCGAGCTGGTCGCCGAGGCCACCGCGCGGCTGGCGAGAATTCCGGCCGGGCACGAGCCGGGCGGACTCGGCGGCGGCGCTCCGGCCGAGGCGGTGGCGAGCAGCGACCTGGGGCCGAAGATCATCGTCGTGCTGGACGGGGCGCGGCAGCTGCGCCGGATCCCCGGCATGCCGCAGCTGCTCGCCAACGCCCGCCGGAGCGGCATCTACGCGGTCTGCATCGACGAGGCGGCGCGGGTGCTGCCGGAGGAATGCGCCGCGGTCCTGTCCTGGGACATCCCCGGCGAGGGAAACGGCAACCACCACGGCGTGCGGGTCGGTCCGGGCGGCTGGTCGGTGGCCTCGCACGGCGCCGCGCCCTCGCCGGTGCGGCCGTTCCTGATCCGGGGGCACGGCGGCCCGTTCGGCCAGGGCGGCCCGGCCATGCTGGCCGACCAGGTCTCGGTGGGCTGGGCCGACCGGGTGGCGCGGGCGCTCGCGCCGGTCCGTGACGTCAGCCGGGACGACGCCGACGCCGCGATCCCGGACTCGGCCCGGCTGCTCGACCTGATCCACATGCCGGACCCCTCCCCCGAGCTGGTGCTGACGGCCTGGCGCAAGCGCGGCCGGACCACCAAGGTGCCGATCGGCATCAGCGCCGACGGGCCGTTCATCCTGGACCTGTCGGCGGACGGCCCGCACGGCCTAGTGGCGGGCACCACCGGCGCCGGCAAGTCCGAGCTGCTGCAGACGATCATCGCGGTGCTCTGCGTGGCCAACCGGCCCGACGCGATGACGTTCGTCCTGATCGACTACAAGGGCGGCAGCGCGTTCAAGGACTGCGCCCGGCTGCCGCACACCGTCGGCATGGTCAGCGACCTCGACGGCCACCTGACCGTGCGCGCGCTCGACTCGCTCGGCGCCGAGCTCAAGCGACGCGAGGAGATGCTGCTGCACTCGGGGGCCAAGGACATCGAGGACTACTGGGACACCAAGCGGCTGCGGCCCGAGCTGAACCTGGAGCCGATGCCCCGGCTCGTGCTGATCATCGACGAGTTCGCGGCCATGGTCGCGGAGCTGCCCGACTTCGTCAACGGGCTCATCGACATCGCCCGCCGCGGCCGCTCGCTCGGCGTGCACCTGCTGCTGGCCACGCAGCGCCCGGCCGGCGTGGTCAGCGCGGACATCCGGGCCAACACCAACCTGCGGATCGCGCTGCGGGTCACCAGCACCGACGAATCGGCCGACGTCATCGACGCGCCGGACTCGGCCCGCATCGCCAAGTCCACCCCCGGCCGGTGTTACGTGCGGTCGGGCGCGTCGAACCTGATGGCCGTCCAGTCGGCCCGGATCGGCGGCCGGCGGCCCGGCAGCGGGCCGGTCACGGCCAGCGCTCAGATCGTCCCGGTCTCCTGGCGCGGCCTCGGCCGGGCCATGCCCGCGCCCGTCCGGAGCGGATCCGACGACGAGACGATGGAGACCGACCTGTCGGTGCTGGTCGACGCGATCGCCGCCGCCAACGTCAAGGCCGGCCTGGGCCAGCAGCGCCGGCCGTGGCTGGAGCCGCTGCCGGAGATCGTCACGCTGGGCGAGCTGCCCGCCCCGGCGGCTGGCCGGCACGCCGACATCGCGCCGATCCCGTACGGGCTGACCGACCTGCCGCACCGCCAGGCCCGGGAGCCGCTCACCCTCGATTTCCCGTCCGCCCAGCACACCGTCATCGCCGGGGCGGCCCGCAGCGGGCGGTCCAGCCTGCTGCGCACGCTGGCCGGAGCGGTGGCCGCCCGCACCTCGCCCGCCGACGTGCACATCTACGGGATCGACTGCGGGGCCGGCGCGCTGCTGCCGGTGAGCGAACTCCCGCACTGCGGCGCGGTGGTGGCCCGGGAGCAGGTCGACCGGGTGGAACGGCTGCTCAGCAAGCTCCGCAACGAGATCGCGCGGCGCCAGCAGCTGCTCGCCGGGCAGGGCTTCGCCGGGCTGGCCGAGCAGCGGGCCGCGACCGCCGGCGAGGACCGGCTGCCCTGGATACTGCTGCTGCTCGACTGGTGGGAAGGGTACTTCGCCGCCTTCGGCGAATACGACATGGGCCGGCTGGTCGAGACCCTGCTCCAGGTGCTCCGCGAGGGCAGCGCGGTCGGGCTGCGGGCCGTCGTCACCACCGACCGGGCCGCGCTGCTCGGCCAGATCGGCACCGTGTTCGGCCACCGGATGATCTTCCGGCTGACCGACCGGAGCGACTGCTCGCTGGCCGAGATCAGGGAGCGCGCGCTGCCCGCGCACCAGCCCGACGGGCGGCTGATGTTCGGTGCCAAGCCCAACCCGCTCGAGGCCCAGGTCGCGCTGCTCGACCCCGATCCCACCGGGCTCGCGCAGGTCGGCGCGCTGCGCCAGATCGCCGCGGAGGCGCGGCAGCGGTACGGGAGGCTGCCGAAGGGGCACCGGCCGCTGCGGGTGGACGCGCTCCCGCCGCGGATCACCGTGGCCGAGGCCTACCGGCTCGACCCGGAGTTCGCGCCGCCGTCGCGGCTGTGGGCGATGGCCGGCGCGGGCGGGGACGAGCTGTCACCGCAAGGCCTCGACGTGGCCGAGGAAGGGCCGGGCCTGGTGGTGGCCGGCCCGCCGCGCAGCGGGCGGTCGACCACGCTCATCACGATGGCCCGGTCGCTGATCGCCCAGCAGACACCGGTCCTGCTGATCGCCCCGCGGCGGTCCCCGCTGCGCTCGCTGGAGGGCACGCCGGGGGTGCTCGCCGTGCTCGGGGCGGAGCTCGACGTCGAGTTCCTGCGGGCGACGCTCAACCCGCTGGACCGGTACGTGGTCCTGGTCGACGACGCGGAGATGCTGTACAACGCGCCCGACTCCGAGATCCTCGAGCGGATCATCGTCTCCGGCCGCGATGCCGACCACGGCCTGATCCTGGCGGGCAACACCCGCGACCTGAGCAGCTGCTACTCGGGCTTCATCGCCACCGCGCGCAAGTCCAGGTGCGGCGTGCTGGTGGCGGTGGACACCCCGGATGACGGTGACCTGTTCGGGGTCAGGCTGCCGCGCAACGCCGGGCCGGGCCCGCTCGGCCGCGGCCTGCTGTTCCGCCCGGGCCGGGCCGAGCCGATCCAGCTCGCGGTCGACGAAGGCGCCAGCTAACCTGCCCCGGCACCGGCGCCTTCACTCGGCCAGGCCGTACCAGGGGTAAGGGGTACCGAGGTAGCGCTGGGCCAGCGCCTCGATGTGCTCGGCGCCGCCTTTAGTGGTCGTGCCGATCACTTGCCCGCGGACCGCGTAGTACCGGGACGGCCTGGATGAGTCGCAGATGTTCACCGCCACCCGCGGGTCAGTCCAGGAGTTCGACGTTCAGGGCGATGGCGGCGTGGACGCCGAGGAGCTGCTTCCCGGCCGGGGGCAGCGGGATGGTGAAGGTCAGGCCGCCGGGGGTGTCGGGGGTCAGCGGCGCCGGCGTGATCGGGTCGGGGACCGAGGTGACCTGGCCGATGCTGACCTCCCAGGCGGCCCACACGTGCTCGGCGCCGTCGTCGCCCGGGCCGGTGTCGACGATCAGGGTGTCCTGCCACTCGGCCGCCCCCTCCAGGTGGTTCTGCCAGGTGAACAGGCCGTGCTGCTCTTCCAGGTGGATCACCTTGAGCTGCAGGGAGTAGCGGCAGCGCGGTGAGACCGGGCCCGGCTGGAGATCTTCCCGCTGCATCTGCGCAGCCCGCGCCGGGTCGAGCAGGAAGACCGTGGTCAGCGGCGGCCCGCCGGGTCCCGCGGCCGGGCCCGAGCCGGGGGTCACGGTGTCGTCGGACGGAGCCGGGGCCCCGCCCGGCACCTGGGCACCGGCCACCTTGCCGAGCTCGACCGGGCAGTAATGCGCGGCCACCTGGTCGTCGAGCAGCACGGGCAGCCCGCGGATGCTGACGCAGACCTCGGCCTGCCACACGTCGAGCACGCCGGGGGACGTGGCCGGCGGCAGGGCGGCGTTGATCAGCCGGGCGGTGGCCTTGCGAGTGCCGAACAGGAAGCGGCGCAGGTTCTGGTAGCCCTCCTCGGAGTTCACCTCGCCGTAGCGGCCCGAGTGGGAGCGGTGCACGAACGTGCGGCTGGCGCCCCGGACGTAGGCGTTGTCGATCTGCACCAGCCCGTCGCTCTTGGGGCCCACCGCGTGCGAGACCGCCCCGTAGTCGGCGGCGTTGGTGCCGATCAGGCAGAACACCCGGGAAGGATCCAGGCCGGTAATCGCGTGGGCGTCCCAGCCGGCCGGCATGTCGGGAGCCCGCTGGAGCCCGGTCGCAGGGGTCAGGTACTGGTACATGACCTTGCGATTGAAGATCTGGGCGTCGAACGGCGCGATCTGCGGCACCGGGATGTTCAGCCCGAAGATCCCGAAGTCGATGCCGTTGTGCGGGGTCGCGTACGTGAAGAACTTGTCGACCAGGTCGCCGGGCGCGATGCCGTTGTCCGGGCACACCTTCTGGATCATGCTGCGGCAGATCAGGCCGCCCATCGAGTGCGCGACCAGCCACACCTTCGCCTCGCCCGGAGTCCCGTCCGGGCCGGTGAAATCGGTCTTGGCCAGCACCAGGCGGACGAAGGCGAGCAGGTTCCTGGCCGCCGTGGGCAGGTCAAAGGCCACGGCGGGCGCGCCGAAGGTGTCGGCATCCGGGTCGTAGAAGCGGTAGACCCACACCGAGGTCCGCGGCTGCGACCCGGCGGCGGACCGGTTCAGGTACGCCTGCTGGCCGCCGTGCATCGGCACGCGGTAATCCTCGTCCTCCATCAGCCGGACCAGCGGGCCTTCGAACTGGTAGAACTGCGGCTGGCCGTCGCCGCCCACGCGCACGTGGGTGGCGCCGTCGTTAAATCCGTTGAACGGGTCATCGGTGGCGGAATCAATCCCGGAGGTCCCGCCCGCGAATCCTCGGACATAGATGATCGGGTAAGCCGACTCGTTTGGCATAATTTTCTCCCGGTTTTTACGCGAAATTGCCGTGAGGCCCCGGCAGTTAAGAGAGGGGCCGGCGCCGATCTTTGATACGCGGGGCCGTTGATAGCATGGCGGGACTTCCCGCCCGAGTGAGGTGCGCCCTGACCGGTTCGTTTGCCGCCGCGACGGCGGTCCAGCCCGCAACGCCCGGCGAATGGGCGGGCTCCATCGCCCCGGGGTGGGAGATCGCGGGCAACGCCAACGGCGGTTACCTGCTGGCCATGGCCGCCCGCGCGCTGGCCGGCGCGGCCGGGCGCCCCGACCCGGTGACGGTCACCGCGCACTACCTGTCCCCCGGCCGGACCGGGGATGTCCGCATCGCGACCCAGATCCTCAAGGACGGGAAGCGCTTCGCGACCGGCACCGCGACGATGTTCGCCGGCGACCGCCCGCTGCTGGCCGTGCTCGGCACGCTCGGCGATCTGTCGCAGGCTGGCGGCCCTGAGCTGATCGAGGGCGCGCCGCCCGAGTTGCCGTCCCCCGAGGAGTGCGTCCGGGTGGTGCCGGCCGGCACCTTCCCGCCGCCGTTCATGGGTCACGTCGACCTGCGCCTGCATCCCGACGACGCCGCCTTCGCCACCGGGCACCAGTCCGGGCAGCCGCTGATGCGGGGCTGGTTCCGGCTCCCTGACGACGAGCCGGTCGACAGCATCGCCCTGCTGTGCGCGGTCGACGCGTTCCCGCCGACCGCGTTCAACGCCCGGCTGCCGATCGCGTGGACGCCCACGGTCGAGCTCACCGCGCACATCCGGGCCAACCCGGCGCCCGGCTGGCTCCGCTGCCGGTTCGCGACCCGGTTCGTCACCGCCGGTTTCCTGGAGGAGGACGGCGAGGTCTGGGACAGCACCGGGCGCCTGGTCGGCCAGTCGCGCCAGCTCGCCCTCGTCCCCCGGGGCTGAATTGGGCTGGCCGGCTCAGCCGGGCTGGCTGCTGTCCTTGTGGGCACCCCAGCCGTGCCAGCCGTCCACCGCGATCCAGGCGGTGACCCGGCCGCGGTCGCGCCGGGGGTACGGATTGCCGGTGTAGTGCCGGGACACCCGGTCGATGTCGGCCAGGCCCGCGTCCTCGCGCAGTTCCTCGACGTGGCCGATGATGGCGACGTGGGTGTACCAGTTGCTCTCGTCGATCACGTCGAGGGCGACCCGGGGATCGCCGCGCATGTGCTCGAGGCGCTTACGGCCCTCGTCCATGTTCACCAGCACCCGGCCGTCATCCCAGAGGTACCAGGTGGCGGTGGATACCGGCTGGCCGTCCGGGCGCAGGGTGGTGATGACGGCCGGGTTCGGCTTGCGCAGCATTTCCACCGCGGCTTCGGGAAGTGGCGGTTTCGACATGCGGGTCTCCAGGTGGCGGGGTCAGGCGGGGTGCTGGTCGCGGGCGTAGGCGTTCAGGCGCTCGAGCTCGTCGGTGTAGATGGCGCGCATCGCCTTGGGGGCGAACCGGCGCTCGAAGAAGCCGCCGATGCCGCCCGCGCCGTTCCAGCTGGTGGAGATCCGGACCAGTGCGGCGCCATCCTGGGGGGTGACCGTGGTGGTGGTGACCATGCTGGAGGCGGTGTCGGACTCGGTGAGGACGCGGCCGGGCTCCGGCTCGTCGACCTTCATCCGGTAGTCGCGGGTACGGCCGCCCGCGGTCACCTTGAACCGCGTGATCGTGCCGGCCCCGGTACCGCCGGATTCCACCTGGAAGTCCGAGAACGCCGGCGGCAGGAAGCGCGGGTGGTGCTCGCGCATGTCCGCGACATAGCGGTAGACCGCTTCGGCTGGCGCGTCGACCACGCGCTCGGCGGAGACCACGATTTTCGCCATGCCGCTTGTCTACCACGGCGGGCCGGCGCTTACCTGTCCGGGAGGCCGGCGACGAAATCGAGGCCGCGCTGGACCCAGCGGGCGAGGGCGTCGTCGGCTGCGTAGCCGGGCGGGTCGACGCAGACGAAGGCAGACAGGGACCGGCCGCCGAGGACCATGGGGCGCACGTGCGGCTCGCGCAGGGCCTGCTCGCGGGCTTCGCGGCCGACCCGGATCATCAGCGCGGTTCCGGTCACGCCGCAGCACATGTTGCCGTTGACCAGGAACGACAGGCCGCCGACCATCTTCTTCTCGACCACGTCGGGCCGACCGGATAGCAGGATCCGCACCCGTTCGGTCGCCTCGGGGTCGTGGGTCAGGACCTGCTCCTTTCCTCGGTCACCCGGACGTGACGGCGCGGTACCTTAGCCGGCGGGGGCGTAGGGCTCGGCCCAGGCCTTCAGGGCCGCGACTACCGAGGGGGCTAGCAAGGCGTCGTTGTTCGGGG
>JAJKHX010000312.1 GCA_021154785.1 Nocardiopsis sp. | reverse complement strand
TCGTTATGCCAGGTCACCCCGACGTCGAGGCCGGACGCGGCCAGCGCGACCGCGGTGGCGCGGCCGATGCCTGAATCGGAAGCGGTGACGATGGCGCGCTGCGGCTGGAAAGTCATCGCCGCCCTCTGCCCGGCCGGGCGGGTTCTACACCAAGGGTCAGGCGTTGATCAGGGCGGCGATGGCCGGATGGCGGCGCATCTTGCTCAGGTAGCGGCTGCGGTTGGGGCCGATACTGCCGACCGGGATGCCCAGCTGGGCGCTGATGTCGGCGTACGGCAGCGGCGGGTCCGCGATGAGCAGGGAGATCAGCTGCTGACCGGATCGCGGCAGCTGGGCGAACGCCTCGCGCAGCGCGGCCTGGCGCTCGGCCGCGAGCAGGCCCTGCTCGGCCAGCCCGAGCCGCTCGTCCGGGAGGGTCTCGACGTCCTTGGCGTACATCGACGCGTGCGGTCCCTGCGCGGTGTACAGCACCCGCAGGCATTCGCGCCGGGCGGTGGTGGCCAGCCAGCCGGGCAGCGCGGCCGGATCGCGGACCTTGTCCAGCTGGTCGACCAGGCGCAGCCAGCAGCTCTGGGCCACGTCGTCGGCGTCGGTGCGGCCGAGCCGGTGCTTGCGGCAGATGGACCAGATGAGCGGGGCGTACCGCTCGACCAGTTCGTCCCACGCCTCGCTGTCGCCACCCTTGGCGAGGGCCACCAGCTCACTGACCGTCAGTTCGGCGACGGAATCCGCGGGGGCAACGGGGGCAACGGCGGCGGGCGATTCCATGGTGCAGGCCTCAGCTGTCATGATCCGGGTTCTCCTCATTCGTTCCGAGCCACTACGCACAGACTCGGTGAACCGGCGTCCCGTCGTCATGGGGTACCTGTCACGACGTGACCGGGATTTAAAGAGCGCTCCCGGACGGAAAACGGCGCGCGATGTCCCTTAGACCCGGGACTGTTGTCCCAGGCCCGCGTCCCGGGCCTGGACGATGGCCTGGGCGCGGTCGGCGACCTGCAGCTTGGTCAAGATGTTGGACACGTGGTTGCGCACCGTCTTCTGGCTCAGGCTCAGCTTGGCCGCGATCGCCGGGTTGGCCCGCCCCTGGGCGACCAGGTCGAGGACCTCGCGCTCCCGCTCGGTCAGCTGCGGGAACACCGGGGCCGGGGCAGCCGCGGGCGCGGTGAAGTAAGCGAGCATGCGCGCGGCCAGCTGCGTCCCGAAGATGATCTCGCCGTTGGCCGCGGCCCGGATGGCGGTGTGGATCTGCTCCTGGTCCGCGCCCTTGAGCAGGTAGCCGCGGGCGCCGGCCCGCAGCGCCGAGAAGATCGAGTCGTCGTCGTCGAACATGGTCAGGACGAGCACCGTGATGTGCGGGCTGTCGGCCACGATCCGGCGGGTGGCCTCGATGCCGTTCACCCCGGGCATGTGCAGGTCCATGACGACCACGTCGGGCTGGGTCTCCCGGGCCAGCTCGACGGCCTCGGTCCCGCTGGTGGCGGCCCCGACCAGCTCGGTGTCCGGCCCGTCGGTCAGCAAGGCGGTCAGGCCGTCCCGGAACAGCGGGTGATCGTCGGCGATCAGGACCCGGATCTTCTCTGTCATTGCTTCTCCCGGGCAGGCATGCGTGCGTTGATCCTGGTTCCGTGCGGCAGGGCGGGCTCGATCACGAGGTCCCCGCCGAGCTCGGCCACGCGCTCGCGCATCGACGCGATGCCGACCCCGGCCCGCCAGCCTTCCGGCAAGCCCACACCGTCATCGCGCACCACCACGTCCAGGTAGTTGTCATCCAGCCGGATCCGGACCGAGCACTTCGTCGCCAGCGCGTGGCGCGTGATGTTGGTCAGCGCCTCAGTCACGATCCGGTAGCAGGCCACCTCGGCTGCCGCGGGCAGGTCGGGCAGTTCGCCGTCCGGAGCATCCAGCGTAACCGTGAGCGCCGGCGCCTCGTACTGGAGCCGCCCCACCTCCTCGCGCAGCGACCCGATCAGGCCGAAGTCGTCGAGGGCGGGCGGCCGCAGGCCGTAGACGATCCGGCGGACGTCGGTCACCGCCCGCTGCGTCTCCGCCTTGAGCTTGCCCAGCAGCTCGGTGAGCTCGGGCTGGCTGGCCGACCGGGACCGCGCGGTGTCCAGGCCCAGCGTCAGGCCGGCCAGCGTCGGGCCGAGGCCGTCGTGCAGGTCGCGGCGCAGCCGCCGCCGCTCCTCTTCCCGCGCGGTGACCAGGCCCGCCCGGGACGCGTCGAGCGCCCGGCGCAGCGCCACCACGTGCGCGGCCGGCCCGGCCTGGCGGGCCAGGTCGGCCAGCAGCCGGACGTCGTCCGGGCCGAGCTGCTCGCCGCGCGACCGCATGCCCACCAGGAGCCGCCCGACGGTCTCCCGCTGGAAGGTCAGCGGGAACGCGACCACCTGCGTCGGGGCCTCGCCGTAGGTGGCGGCCGGGCTCCACCCGTCGCCGAGCCGCAGCTCGAGGGCCGCGTACGGCAGCCGCAGGCTGTCCGCGATGGTCTTCACCACCGAGTTGAGCGCGGTCTCCGGGTCCGCGGCCTCCTCGACGCGGCGGCCGAGCCGGGCCAGCGCCTCGTAGGGCACGCCCCGGTCGCCGTAGAACAGCCGGTCCACCCGGCGCTGCACCCGGTCGTGCAGCGGCCACAGCGCGGAAGCGGCCAGCACGGTGGCGACGATCTGCACGGCTATGCCGCGGCCCTGCACGCCGAACAGCGTGTGCGCCACCACCACCACGGCCAGGTAGACCCCGGCCATCCCGGCCGTGAGCAGGCCGTACAGGGCGGCCCGGCTCAGCAGGATGTCGATCTCGAACAGCCGGTGCCGGGTGACCGCGATGCCGATGGCGATCGGCATCAAGATGCCGGCCGGCAGCGCCAGCACCAGGCTCAGCGTGCCCGGGAAGACCAGGGTCGCGATGAGGGAGACGACCGTGGCCGGCAGCACGGCCAGGAACCACTTGATCTGCTGGCGGCCCACCCGGTCCGCCCGCCGCCAGCGCAGCCACACGCTGGTAACCCCGGCCGCCCCGGCCACGAGCCCGCACGCGATGGACAGGCCCTGGCAGGTTTCCGACAGCGGGTCGAACCGGGGGAGCGCGTAGGGGTTGGACAGGTGGCGGAACAGGGCGCCCAGGTTCTGCGGGACGAAGGCGTAGCCGCCCACCGACAGCGGGATGAAGGCCAGCGCCGCCCACAGCGCGGGCCGGAACCGCCGCGACAGCAGCCGTCCCTCCGGGAAGACCAGCAGCAGGACCATGCCGCTCAGGCTGGTGGCGGGCGCGTAGGACCAGGTGTTCAGCCACAGCACCGCGGTCGAGAACGGCAGCGAGCCGGGCGAGTGGACCAGCGTGTACCGCACGTAGGTATAGGGCACCAGGGCGAATATGTCGGCCAGCCCGATCAGGCTGAGCAGCGGGCCCATCGGGTGGCCGGGCCGCCGGAACAGCAGCACGCACCCCACCCACGCGTAGGTGAGGGGCCCCGGCACCAGGAGGAAGGACACGTCCCGGCCGAGCAGGGCCAGTACCCCGGTGAAGACGGCCAGGAGCGTGGTCACCACGGCAGCCGTCCAGGCCAGCACGGCAGGCATCAGCCACCGGGCCGGCCTCGCGGGTACCGGGAGGTCCAGAGCCACATACATACGATGGGGCCTTTTGGTCCCGCTGTCACGGGACACGCGTCCCGGATGGCCCGGGATCTATCCCGGGAGGGCCCGTCCCCGGCCGCCGCCAGGGCGGCGGCGGCCCGTCAAGGCAGTGCGACGGCGCGTAGCAGGAAGCTGACCAGCTGGTCGGCATAGGGCCCGGTGTTCCGGGCCAGATCGGCCCGGCGGTCGTCCGGGATGACCATCGCGTGCATCATGGCCCCGCCGATCAGCGTGTCGAGCAGCAGCGTGACGGAGACGTCCGCCGCGACCTCGCCGCGGTCGATGCCCCGGCGGACGATGGCCCGGGCCGCCAGGACCTCGGTCTGCCGCAGCTGCGCGTAGTGCTCGGCCACGCCCGGGATGGCGGCGGCCTCGAGCCCGAGCCGCAGCGCGACCCGGCTGATGTCGCCGGCGTAGATGCCGAGCATCTGGGTGGCCAGCTCGACCAGGTCACCGCGGAGCGTGCCGGTGTCCACATCGGCCACCCCGGCCAGCCGCCACGTCACCGCATCGGTCAGCAGCGCCTCCTTGCTGCTCCACCGCAGGTACAGCGACGCCTTCCCGACGCCGGCCCGGCGGGCCACGGCCTCCATGGCGAAGCCGGCCCAGCCGGCGTCGGCGAACAGGTCGAGCGCGGCCTGGGCGATCCGCCGGTCGACCTCGGGGTCACGGGGGCGTCCCGGCGTCACCTGCGCCACGCTCACCCCCGTACGCTCGGCTGGCATTTCTGAACGATTACCGTCTAGTATAAAGCCATGGCCCTCCCGATCACGGCCGAACGGCTGACGAGCCTGCTCCGCCCGCGCAGCGTGGCGCTGGTGGGCGCGTCGGACAAGTCGGCGTTCTCGTTGCTGGCTTACCGGAACCTGGTCGAGTTCGGCCTAGCGGGGCATACCTACCTGGTCAGCCGGCGTGCCGAGGTCCACGGCCAGGCCGCCGTACCCTCGTGCGCGCAGATCGGCGAGCCGGTCGACGTGGCCTACCTGATGGTCCCGCAGGCGGGCATGCCCGCGGCCCTGGAGGACGCGGCCGCCGCCGGGATCCGCAACGCGTGCGTGCTCTCATCCGGCTACGCCGAGGCGGGCGAGGCCGGCCGGGCCGCCCAGGACGAGCTGGCCCGTCATGCCGCCGGGCTCGGCCTGGTGCTGCTCGGACCGAATCACCTGGGCTTCGCCAACTTCACCGACGGCGTGCCGGTCTGCTCTATCCCGGTGCCGCGCCGTGAGCCCGGCCCGGTGGCGCTGCTGTCGCAGAGCGGCGCCAGTTCCTCGGCCATGCTCGACTTCGCCGCGATGGTCGACGTCGGCCTGTCCTACCTGGTCACGCTGGGCAACGAGGCCATGATCACCGCCGGGCACGTGCTGGACTACCTGGTCGACGACCCGGGCACCCGGGCGGTCGCGATCTTCATGGAGACGGTCCGGGACCCGGAGACGTTCCGGCGCGCCGCCCGGCGGGCCGCCGCGGCGGACAAGGCCATCGTGGTCCTCAAGGCCGGCAGCAGCGTGCTGTCGGCCCGCACCGCGGCCGCGCACACCGGCGCGCTGACCGGCGACGACCGGGTGATCGACGCGGTCTTCGCCGATCTGGGCGTGATCCGGGTGGACTGCATCGAGGACATGCTCATCACGGCCGGGGCCGCCGCCGCCCTCGGGCGCCTGAGCAAGCCCGGGATCGGCATCGTCTCGATCTCCGGCGGCGCCTGCGACATCGTGGCCGACCGGGCTGACGATCTCGGCGCCGACCTGCCTGAGCTGGCCCCGGAAACCCGCGCGGCACTCGCCGCGATCATGCCCGCGTACGGGACCGTGCAGAATCCGCTCGACGTCACCGGCGCGGCCGTCATCGACCCCACGATCTTCACCCGGGCGATCGAGGCCATGTCCGCCGACCCGGCCATCGGCGTCGTCGGCGTGGTCAACAGCATCCCGTGGCGGGCGGACCAGTTCCCGGGCCAGGCGTTCGTGGACGCGATCGGCGCCGGCATGCGGGCCGCGTCCGGCCCGTCCGCCTACGTCAACCAGGTCATGCAGCCCGTCACCGACGTCACCCGGGCGTCGATGGCGCACGGCGGGGTGTCCTGCGTCATCCCCGGGCTGCGCCAGGCCGTGGTCGCGCTGCACCACGTCGCCTGGTGGTCCGGCGCCACCAGGACCACCGAAGCCGGGCCCCCGGCCGTGCCCGCGGTACCTGTCCCCGAACCAGCCCGCCGCCACGGGAAATGGTCCGAGCACGCCGCCCGCGGGCTGCTCGCCGACGCCGGCATCCCGCTGGTCCCGGCCCGGCTGGCCGGCTCGGCCGCCGAGGCGGTCCAGGCCGCCGCCGGCTTCGGCGCCCCGGTCAGCATCAAGGTCGTCTCGGCCGGCATCCCGCACAAGACCGACATCGGCGGCGTCCGGCTGGACGTCCCGCCCGCCGACGGCCCCGTCCGCGCCGCTTACCAGGCCGTGACCGAGGCCGCGACCGCGGCGCGCCCGGCCGGCCCCGCGATCGACGGCGTGCTGGTCAGCCCCATGCGCCGCGGCGGCACCGAGCTCCTGGTCGGCGTGGTCCGCGACCCGCAGTGGGGCCCGGTGCTCGCCGTAGCCATCGGCGGCTTGTTCGTCGAGATACTGAACGAGTCGGTGCTTGCCCCGCTCCCCGTCTCCGCCGTCCAGGCCGGACGCCTCCTGGACCGGCTCCGCGGCCAGGCCGTGCTCGACGGCGCCCGCGGCGGCGTGCCCGCTGACCGCGGCGCCCTGGCCGCGGTGATCGCAAGGATCGGCGACCTCGCCCTGGCCCTGGGCGAGGACCTGGAATCGCTCGAGGTCAATCCGCTGCTCGTAGACGGCGCCCGGATCGAGGCGCTCGACGCCGCCGTCACCTGGAGGGAAGACAGCTGATGAACCAGCCGGACCTGGACCCCCGCACTCCGGTCGTGGTGGGCGTCGGGCAGGCCTCCGAGCGTCTCGGCACGCCGGGCTACCAGGGCCGCTCGCCGGTGGACCTGGCCGCCGACGCGGCCCGGGCGGCGCTCGCCGACAGCGGGGCGGACCCGGCCCGGATAGCGGCGGCGATCGACACGGTGGCCGGCGTCCGCCAGTTCGAGAATTCGTTTCCGCGAGCGCGGGCACCTCTTGGCCGTTCGGATAATTATCCCCGCTCGGTGGCCGGCCGTATCGCCGCGGCCCCGGCCCGCGCGGTGCTCGAGGTCAGCGGCGGCCAGTCCCCCCAGCACCTGGTCAACGAGTTCGCCCGGGTGATCGCGGCCGGGGACAGCGAGGTGACGCTGATCTTCGGCTCGGAGGCCATCTCCACCGCCGAGCACTTCGCCCGCGAGCAGGACCGCCCCGACTTCACCGAACACGCCGACGGCACCCTGGAAGACCGCGGCTTCGGGCTGTCCGGCATGATGTCGCGGCACCAGGCCGCGCACGGGCTGACCGGCGCGCCCAGCCAGTACGCGCTGATCGACAACGCCCGCCGGGCCCGGCTCAAGC
>JAJKHX010000311.1 GCA_021154785.1 Nocardiopsis sp. | reverse complement strand
GCTGCTATCGTTCATCAACAAAATCGTGGCGGCCACGGGGAGCTCACCATGACGAGCGGGACGACGGTATTCCCATGCCAGAATTGCGGGTCCACCATGGCCTGGGACCCGGCCGCCGGAATGATGGCGTGCGGCCACTGCGGGAACCGGCAGGCCGTGACACTCGCGGACACAGCCGTGCGGGAACACGCGTTCGCCGAACTCGCCAGCCTGCCCGCCAAACCAGTCGCCAGGCTCGGCCCGGCCTTCATCTGCCCGAACTGCGGCGCGCGCACCGAAAGCGACCTGCTGTCGGCGAGCTGCCAGTTCTGCGGGACGCCGCTCGTCGCTGATCCGGCTGTCATCGAACGGGTCGCGCCCGAGGCAGTCGTGCCGTTCGGCATCAGCAAGCAGCAGGCCGGCGACGCGCTGAAGAAGTGGACATCGTCGCGCTGGTTCGCGCCCAGCAGCCTCAAGAAGGTGTCGAGCGCGGAGACGTTCACCGGCAGCTACCTACCGTTCTGGACCTACGACAGCAATACCGTCTCCGATTACACGGGCGAGCGCGGCGAGCACTACTACGTCACCGAGACCTACACCCAGGAGGTCAACGGCCAGCAGGTCACGCAGACCCGGCAGGTCCAGAAGACCCGCTGGCACCCCGCGCAGGGCAGGGTCAGCCGGCTCTTCGACGACGTGCTCGTCCCCGGTACGACCAAGGTCGAGACGAACCTGATTGGCAAGCTCGAGCCGTGGGAACTCCAGACGGCGACGCCCTTCCAGCAGGACTACCTGGCCGGCTTCCAGTCCGTCCGGTACGACATCGAGCCCGAGCAGGGCCTGGAGTCGGCGAAGGCGCAGATGGCCCCGGTGATCGAGAACGACTGCCGGGCCGACATCGGCGGCGACGAGCAGCGGGTCCGCACCGTCAACACGGCCTACTACGACCTGGCATACAAGCTGCTGTTCCTTCCGGTGTGGTTCCTTAGCTACCGGCATGCTGGCAAGCTGTTCCAGGTCATGGTCAACGCCCACACCAGCGAGGTCGTCGGCCACCGTCCCTACAGCACAATCAAGATCGCTCTGACGATCCTGGCCGTTCTCATCGTCATCGTGGGCATCGTCCTGGCCGTCAGGCTTCACTGAGCTACTTCGGGAGCTGGCGGGCCATCACCATGCGCTGGATCTGGGAGGCAAACCTAATCCGCTACGGCACTAGCTGATGCCTGCACGGGCGGAGTAGCATCCCGGTTGGGAGGTGGGAGATGGGGCCTGAGGAGCCTTCCTCTGACGATGTGCGTTTCCCGCGCCAGCCTGATGGCGGCTACGGGGCGCCCGGGCCGCCTGAACCTGTACCCGCCTACGGGGGGCCGCCGCTCCTGCCGTCTTCCCGTCCTCGGCTGCTGGCCCGTCTTCGCGGGCTGTTCAGCCGACGGTGACCCGCCGCTGACATGGCCGCGCGGGGTGGGGCGATGCCGCGCGCATACGCCGTGTGGGAGCTGACGCTGGCCTGCAATCTGGCATGCGTGCACTGCGGCTCCCGGGCCGGCACCCAGCGCGAGGGAGAGCTGTCTACAGACGAGGCGCTCGACCTGGTGCGTCAGCTGGCGGAGATCGGCATCACCGAGGTCACGCTGATCGGAGGCGAGGCTTTCTTGCGCCGCGACTGGCTGGTAATCGCGGCTGAGATCGCACGCCGGGGGATGGCCTGCACGATGACGACCGGCGGGTACAAGCTGACCCGCGGAATGGCCGGGCGGATGCGGGACGCCGGAATCGGCCGGGCATCGGTCTCTGTCGACGGCCTGGAGGCCACCCACGACCGGCTGCGCGGCAAACCGGGATCCTGGCAGTCGTGCTGGCGCACGTTCGGGCATCTGCGCGGAGCCGGGATCGCGGCGACATGCAATACCCAGATCAACCGGCTGACCGCAGCGGAGCTGCTGCCGCTGTATGAGCTGCTGGCCGAGGCCGGCGTCAGCGCCTGGCAGGTGCAGCTGACGGTGCCGGCGGGCAACGCCGCCGACAACGCCGGGCTGCTGCTGCAACCGCCTGACCTCCTGGAGATCTTCCCGGTGCTGGCGGAGATCGCCAGGCGCGGGAGAAAAGACGGCCTGATGTTGTTTCCGGGCAACAACGTCGGCTATTACGGTCCGTACGAGAAGCTGCTGCACGGCGCGGAGCAGCCGGCCTGGTGGCAGGGCTGCCAGGCGGGGGTATCCACCCTGGGGATCGAGTCCGACGGGACGGTCAAGGGCTGCCCGTCTCTTCCTACTGCGGCATACGCGGGCGGCAATATCCGCGAGCGGTCCTTGGCCGACATCGTCCGGGGCGCTCCAGAGCTGAACCTCAATATGAGGGCAGGAACGCTGGCCGGAACCAGTCACTTGTGGGGATTCTGCGCAGGATGCGAGCACGCCGCAACCTGCCGGGGCGGCTGCACATGGACCGCCCACACCTTCTTCGGCCGCCCCGGTAACAATCCCTACTGCCACCACCGCGCGCTCGTCCAGCAGGCCCGCGGCGTCCGGGAGCGGCTTGAGCTGGTCGACCGCGCTCCAGGCCAGCCTTTCGACCACGGGATCTTCCGTATCATCGAAGAGCCACTATGACCGCTCTCCCTGGCCCGCCCTGGCGGCGCCGCGGTGACCCGCTGCTTTGGTGCCGGGCACGGCGTTCAGTCCGGCGGACCCTGTCGCTGACCTCTCCCGGAAGCGGATCAAGCGTTGGGCTGTCCTCGGCAGCCTTATCAGTGAAACAAACGGGCCGCATAGCGGCCCAGATCAGGATCCGTAGCGAGTCCTGGAACCCCACAGGCTAGCGCACCAGATCGTAGTGGCCATTCAAGCCAGAAATTAACGGTTTGATGTCCCGGCTGCGGCCCGGACCGGCAAGGCAAGCGGTTCCGGGGACCGCGCGCTCTCCCGGACGCTGCCCGCCATGACATCGACCCACGGGGACGCAACCTGGAATGGGCCTAGCATGGTCGCCGTAGGGTCAGCACCAATTCAGCACCAGGTCCGAAACCGACGGGAACCAACCGGAATAACCGGCATAACGCCGAGATGCCGCACCGCCGCAGATCGGCCCCTGCATGCCATAAGCTCGACCGCCGGACACCTGCCAGGCCGGCACTGACCTGTAGAAACGAACCCAGACTGCTACTTCAGGAGCTGGCGGGCCATGACCATGCGCTGGATCTGGTTGGTGCCCTCGTAGATCTGGGTGGTCGTGGACCGGGCGGCAGTTTTCGCAGTTAGACAGCATGTTGGACGGCCGAATGTCAGCCCGTGCCCAGCGCCCACGCAGGACCGGCCACCGGCGCGGGGGTGGTGATCGCGAAGGTTGCCAATGGACGCTGAGACCAGCCAGCCGCCTCCTTATCTTGCTGGCGGTAGTTCCCCATCCTCCCTACCGAATCGGGTGACATGGGTTCCGGCTACGGGCTGGAACTAGTATCTAGCATGAGATAAGTGAGCACTTAGGACTGAACGTGCTTATTTTCCTCGTTTCCAACGATTCCTCGCCGTGGCATGATGGTGACTGCCTCCTGTGCTGCGTTATGTTCCGCGGCATTTTCTGGTGGGGATCGTCTATGACGGACGGGATAATCGGGGGCTTGCGGAGGCGATCGTGACGCCGCGAAAGGATTGAGGCGCTGGGCGGACATGATGACTGACGTGATGTTCTGCTGGCCGCTTCTGAGCCGCGGCCGGCGAGTCAGCTCTAGCCGCGGATCCGGCGATCGATAACCCTGAGCCGCCGGCGATCTGGCTGAGTGACCGGTAACGCTTCCCGCCCCGGGCAGGGGACCTGTCCCGGGCCGCTATCACCGGACTGACGGCCCGGCCCGGCTCGGCGCTCCTGCTCGCCACCCTCCGCAGCGAGCAAGGGGAACTGCTGCACGCCTCCACTCGAACCTTCACCGCTCCGCCTCTCCTGCCGGCCGCGACGCCAAACGATTTGCTCATCCATGACTCTGATGGTGGCACGACCGTTGACGCAATGATTTCGTTCAGGAAGTCTCCATGACCGAACTGCGCTGCGACAGGGAGGGCTGCGACCGTTCCTCTTCCCGGCCGCCCTGCACCGGCTGGGCCCGGACGACCGTCGCCAGCTGACTACGACCGGCCATGGGTAAAGCGGCTGCCGAGCGAGTACGTCGTCGACCACGTGCGATTCACCACCCAGCCCGTGCCGGAGCCGGCAGCACGCTAGCGCCGGCAAGGCGGTCGAGGCTCGCGGCGAACGGCTCTGACCGGCCCCGCCGTGCCCACACGGAGCCGGACGGTCCCGCGCCGCGACTCGATGACTCTTGCCGAACGGCAGCGCCGGGCATAATGTCCCGATCAAGCTGTGAATCGATTTGCATCACCGGGTGGCCGACCCGGCGGGCGGGCGGCGCGGCGGCATGGAGAGGTCGGCCAGGAGAGCTGCGGAGGAGCCACCATGACCATCCAGCAAGGCGTCAGCAGACGGAACGTTCTCGTGGGCGCAGGCGCCGGGATCGCCGCTGCCGCGACCGGCCTGCTGCCGGCCGCGGCGGCGGAAGCGGCCGCGGCCCAGCCGCCGCTCGGCGTGAAGGTGCCGGCGCTCTGGCGCGCGGCCGCGCGTCGCGGCATCCTCTACGGTTCGTCCATCGCCACGTGGCAAATCGAGGACGACGACACCGGCACGATCTCCGACACCGGATACGCGAACCTCTTCGCCCGTCACGCGGCGCTCCTGTTCACCGAGGACGACCTGCTGTGGTGGCGGATCAAGCCCAAGCCGGACTCCGATCTCGACTTCACGCACCCGGACCGCATCTACGCCTTCGCCGAGAAGAACGATCAGCTGGTGTACGGCGGTCCGGGCCTCGTCTGGGACGACGGGTTCGGCGACGGCTGGTCGCACAAGGACCTCTGGGACATCACCGAGAAGCGCGCCCGCCACATCCTCTACGACACCCTGCGCCAGGTGATGCAGCGCTATTCGGGCCGCACCGCGGTCTGGGCCGTCGTCAACGAGGCCATCGTCAACGGCACCGACACGGGGCACCAGGGACTACGGACCGACGTCCCGTGGTTCAAGACCATCGGCCCCGAATACGTCGCTCATGCTTTCCGCGAGGCGCGCAAGGCCGACCCGCACGGCGTGCTCCTGCTCAACGACTTCGGCTACGAGACCGTCAGTCAGTACGGTGACCGGCCCATCGACAAGATGCGGGCGACCCTCAAGATCATTGACAAACTGCAGAAGGACGACGTTCCGCTCGACGCGTTCGGCCTCCAGGCGCACCTGCTGGCCGACCGCTTCGCCGAGCGGTTCAACCCCAAGCAGTACCAGCACTTCATCCGCGAGCTCGGCGACCGCGGTCTGGAGGTGCTCATCACCGAGATGGACGTCCTCGACGACGGGCTGCCGAAGGCCTCCGCACCGCGCGACCGGATGATCGCCGACGTCTACCGCCGGTACCTCGACGCCGCGCTCGAGAGCCACCACGTCAAGGCGCTGATCAGCTTCGGGCTGACCGACCGCTACACCTGGCTCGACGAGGACATGCCCCGCGACGACGGGACGCACCGCCGGCCGCTGGCCTTCAGCCGGCAGCTGCGCGCCAAGCCGGCGTACTACGCGATCTACCGCAAGCTGCAGGAAGCTCCCTGGCGGCACCCTGGCTTCCGGTTCGAGCGGCCCCTCCACTGATCCCCGCGCGCTGTCGCGTCCCGACACCCGGAGGCTGTCCTTATGCCCGCATCGTCCCGCCGTGCCCTGGTCGTGCGCGGAGGCTGGGAGGGACACTGCCCCGTCGAGGCCACGGACATGTTCATCCCGTTCCTGGAGGATCAGGGCTTCAGCGTGGACGTCCGCGACAGCCCCGCGGCGTACGACGACGCCGAGGCGCTGCTGGCTACCGATCTCGTGCTGCAGTGCTACACACAGGGCGTCGCGACCGGCCAGCAGGTGACCAACCTGTCCGGCGCGGTGGCCGCGGGCACGGGCCTGGCCGGCTGGCACGGCGGCATCGTGGACTCCTACCGGGCGAGCCCCGACTACCTGCACCTGACCGGCGGCCAGTGGGCCGCGCATCCCGGCGGCTTTGTCGACTACGAGGTGCAGGTGGTCCCCGAACGCCGCGACCACCCGATCGTCGAGGGCCTGGACCGGTGGAGCCACCACACCGAGCAGTACTGGTGCCTGACCGACGACCTCAACGACGTGCTCCTCACCTCGAGGTTCGTGGTCACCGACAACACGCCATGGCGTGCCGACCTGGTCGTTCCCGCGGCCTGGACCCGGCGCTGGGGCCGCGGCAAGGTGTTCGTCTCGACGATCGGCCACAAGCTGGAGGACCTCGACGTGCCGCAGGTGCGCACGCTTACCGAGCGGGGGCTCCTCTGGGCGGCCAGATGACCCGGATCATCCTGGACACCGACCTCGGGATGGGCCAGCCGGGATCCGACATCGACGACGGGTTCGCCCTGGCTCTGGCGCTCGCCGAGCCCGGACTGTCGGTCGAGCTGGTGACGACCGTCAACGGCAACACCGACGTCGACAACGCCACCCGGCTGACAGTCGAGCTGCTGCAGCGGATCGGCCGCGAGGTGGAGGTCGTCCGGGGTGCGGGCCGGCCGCTGGTCCGGGCCGCACCAGCATCGCCGGCCGGGGCGGAGAGGTTCGTGCCGGCGTCCGGGCCCGGTAGCCCACCGGTCCATGCGGCCGTGGCCCTCGTCGAGCGCGTGATGCGCGAGCCCGGCGAGCTGACGCTGGTCGCGGTCGGCCCGCTCACGAACGTCGCGCTGGCCCTCGCCCTGGAGCCGCGCGTGGCGGAGTCCGTGCGAGAGATCGTGCTGATGGGCGGGGTCTTCCTCGGCCACACCGGGGTCGGCGTGATGCCCGGCGAGTTCAACTTCTGGGTCGACCCGGACGCAGCGGCAGTCGTGCTGGAGAGCGGTGCCCCCCTTCGGCTGGTCGGGCTCGACGTGACCCGGCGCGTCCGCCTCGACCGCGCAGACGCCAAAGCGCTCCGGTGTATGTCGAAGGGTTTCGCGACCTTCGCCGCTGACTGCACCGACGAGTGGATCTCCCACCTGGAGCGGACCGCTCCCGGTGACGACCGGGACCAGGGCAGCTGTGCCCTGCACGACCCGCTCGCCGTCGCGGTCGTGGCGCGACCCGACCTCGTGACCTGGCGTCCGGCCCGGGTTAGCGTGGAGCGCGGCAGCGACCACACCCGGGGGGTCGCGGTGACCGACCTCCTCGGTACCGACGACCCGCCGGCCGCCAACTGCTCCATCGCCGTCGACGTCGCCGCCGAAGCGTTCCGCTCCTACTTTTTCGACCGCATCGGCGGGCTGCCGTGACCCAGCCGAACCGAGCCCGCGCCGGCGGCATCGAGCTCGTCGCGCCGGTGAACTGACCCTCATACGGACGGAGCAGCGATGTCCGACAAGCCCCTGATGCGCGTGGCGCTGGTGGGTTACGCCTTCATGGGCGCCGCGCACTCGCAGGCCTGGCGCAACGCACACCGGTTCTTCGACCTCCCGGCCATTCCCGAGCTCGCGGTGCTGTGCGGCCGTAACGCATCGGCGGCCGCCGCGGCCGCCGAGAAGCTCGGCTGGCAGGAGACGGCCACCGACTGGCACGAGGTCGTGACGCGCGACGACATCGACGTCGTCGACATCTCCTCGCCGGGCGACACCCACCGCGACATCGCGATCGCGGCGCTGGCCGCGGGCAAGCACGTCCTGTGTGAGAAGCCGCTGGCCAACACCGTGGCCGAGGCCGAGGAGATGACCGCCGCCGCCGAGGAGGCACAGCGACGCGGCGTGCTCGCGATGGCCGGCTTCAACTACCGCCGGGCCCCGGCCCTGGCGCTGGCCCGCGAGCTGGTCTCGCGGGGGCGCCTCGGCCGGATCCGCCACGTCCGGGCGCAGTACCTCCAGGACTGGATCGTCGATTCGGAGTTCCCCCTGGTCTGGCGGCTGCAGAAGGACAAGGCCGGCTCCGGGGCGCTCGGTTACCTCGGCGCG
>JAJKHX010000310.1 GCA_021154785.1 Nocardiopsis sp. | reverse complement strand
GGCCGTCAGTGGTGCGCCTTCATGGCCTCGTGGAAGCGGGATGTCATGCTCCGGCCGGTCCCGCGCAGCCCTGAGCCGTTTGGCATCCCTGCGGCGGGCAGGAAGCGCGGCTATGGCTACGGAGAAGGCTGAAGAGCGGGTAACGGCGGCGTTGACGACAGCCTGCTCCGCCGTAGCTAAGAGGGCTACCTGGCTTTGGCGCAGCGCCATAGTTCCTCGCCATACGGTGCGGCGATCAAGGCGGCGACCGCGGCCGTGACCCCGGCCAGGTAACGGCCGGGCAGCGGCCGCCGGCGCAGCCGGAGCCGCCACGCCGTGCCGTCGGCCCGGCCCTGCCAGGCCTCGACGACCTGATCCCAGTGCAGGCACAGCAACGCCGACACCGCCATGAACGGCAGCGATTCGAGGAAGCTGTGGATATGCTGCTCGGCCGGCCGGACCTCGCGGCCGCCGTCGACGGCGGCCCGGACATCCCAGATGGCCGTGGCCTCGTGCACTCCCGTGGCGACCGTCCCGATGCCCAGCAGCAGCGGGTTCACCTCGCACAGCAAGGTCAGCAGCAACGGCACCGATATCTCCGCCATCATCAGCGCGTGGATGGCCGATTCGCCCAGCCCGCTGGTCCGTTCGATCCGGGTGCGGCGGTGCATCAGGTAGTCCGTCACGGCCGGGATGAACCACGCGGGCAGCAGGACGTACATCAGGAAGCGGATGGTCATGGACTCCACGTCAGCCGGATCGGCGGAGACGCGCATCTCGTGACCGGGTTTCCTCCGGGACATGAGTCCCCTCCTTCATCGGTGAGACGGCATCCTCCGTGGTGGCCGCTCAGCGCCGTAGCTGCTCGATCTTGTCCTTGAACAGGGTGGTCGCGATCGCCGCCTTGTGCGGCTGGCCCTTCAGGAAGGCCTGGGCGAACTTCTTGGCCTGGTCGTAGGAGACCTTGCCGGGCAGCGGCGGCTCGTTCGGGTCGACGTCGATGTCGACCAGCGCCGGGCCGTCGAACGCGAGCGCCCGCTCGATGGCCGGCCTGACCTTCTTCGGTTCGGAGACCTTGGCACCGTAACCGCCGCAGGCGGTGGCCCACGCGGCGAAGTCCGCGACCGGCTGCGGGAAGCGCACGCCGTGCTCCGGATAGCCGAGCACCATCTGCTCCCACAGGATCTGGCCGAGCGAGTTGTTGTTGTTGATGACCACCTTGACCGGCAACCCGGACCTGACCGCGGTGAGGAACTCGGCCATGAGCATCGCGAAGCCGCCGTCGCCGACGTAGGCGATCACCTGCCGGCCGGGGAAGGCATGCTGGATCCCGATCGCGTAGGGCAGTCCGGGTGCCATCGTGGCCAGGTTGCCCGACAGGTAGAACTGCCGGTCGCCGCGGATGGTCCAGTGCCGGGCCGCCCAGGTGGCGATCGTGCCGCTGTCGCAGGTCACGATGGCGTCGTCGGCGGCCAGGTCATCGATGACGCCCATCGGGTACTGCGGTGCGACCGGGCTGCGCCTGGGGTTCTCCAGGTTCTCCATGTCCGATCGCCACTTGGCCATCGCCTTCTGGTACTTCTCCAGGTGGCCGCGGTCGGACTTGCGGGTCAGCAGCGGCAGCAGTGCCTGCACGCTCTCCCTGGCGTCGCCGATCACCGGGACCTCGGTCGGCATCCTGAGCCCGGCCCGGGCGGGATCCGCGTCGATCTGCACGACCCGGGCCTTGCCCGGCTGCGGCAGGTGCTGGGTGTAGGGGAAGTTGGTGCCGATCATGAACAGCGTGTCGCAGTCCTCGATCAGTTCCTCGCCGGGCCGGGTGCCGAGCAGGCCGATCCCGCCCACGGCGAACTCGGAGTCGTCGGGGATCACCGCCTTGCCCGGCAGCGTCTTGATGACCGGCGCCGCCAGCTTGTCCGCCACCGCCAGCACCTCGTCCCGGGCGTGCAGCGCGCCCGTCCCGGCCAGGATCGCGACCTTCTCCCCGTTGTTGAGCACCCGGGCCGCGGCCTCCAGGTCCGCCATCCGGGCCTGCCCGGGCGGCGGCAGGTAGACCGGCGCGGTGGCGGGCGGCCTGGCCGGCGCCACGTGCTGGTACGGGTCGGCGTTCGCGTCGGCCACCTGCACGTCGTTCGGGAAGGTCAGGTGGGCGACGCCGCGCCGGGCCAGAGCAGTGCGGACCGCGATGTCGACCACTCCGGGCAGCTGAGCTGGATTGTCCACCACCAGGTTGTACTCGGACACGTCGGCGTAGAGCTGATCGGTGCGCACCTCCTGCTGGTAGCCCGTGCCCAGCACCGAGGTCTCCTGCATGCCGGTGATCGCCAGCACCGGGACATGGTCCATCTTCGCGTCGTACAGGCCGTTGAGCAGGTGGATCGCGCCGGGACCCGAGGTGGCCAGGCAGACGCCGAGCTTGCCGGTGGCCTTGGCGTAGGCCGTGGCCATGAACGCCGCGGCCTCCTCGTGGTGCACCAGGAAGAAGCGGACCCGGTCCGCATGACGGCGCAGGCCCTCCATGATCCCGTTGATCCCGTCACCGGGCAGGCCGAAGACCGTATCGACCCCCCAGTCGGCTAGGCGCTCGATCAGCAGCTCAGACGCGATTTGCGCCATAAGGTCATCTCCGCGGTGGTCGGCTGGGCCCAGGTTCCGGCAGTGCCCCCTGCCCGGGCTACTGGATGGCAAACCGGGGGTTTCAGCGGACAATCGTGGGTAGCCGGGCGCCCATGTCCGTTTTCACTGATGTCAAGTCCCGGGCCGCCGAACTGGCGCGAGCCGAGAAGGAACGCTACTCCGGCGGCGAGGAACGGCCGCTCGGCGGCTACCTGGCGGCCATGGGCGCCTACGTGACCGTCACCGGGTCCCTGGTCCTCGCCGCCCGCTTGACCCGCCGCCAGGTTCCGGCCGGGCTGGGCATCGCCGACGTGCTGCTGTCCGCCGTGGCCACCCACAAGCTGAGCAGGGTGATCGCCAAGGATCCGGTCACCAGCCCGCTGCGCGCGCCCTTCACGCGATACCAGGGCCAGAGCGGGCCCGCCGAGCTGAAGGAAGAGGTACGCGGAACCGGTGCCCGCAAGACAGTAGGAGAACTCCTCACCTGCCCGTTCTGCATCGACATGTGGGTCGCGACCGGCCTGGTCGCGGGATTCGTCTTCCTGCCCAGGACCACCCGGCTCGCGACCCAGACCCTGGCCGTGCTAGCAGGCGCCGACTTTCTCCAATTCGGTTATTCCCTGGTCGAGGAAAAGCAGCAGTCCTGACCGGAGCGGCGGTTCCGGCCAGGCGGTCACAGATCTACCGGGTTGCCCCGGTCCTCGACCGGCGGACGGTGGCCGTACGCGGCCTTCTCTTCTTCCGGGGCCGGCGGGTCCCCGCCGCCCTCCGGCACCGGAGCGTCGCGGGTCGGCGCGACGCTGCGGCCGCCGCCCACGTGCTGACCGCCCTGGACCAGGCCGTGCATCGGGTCGGGCTGCGGATGCTCCTGCTGGGGACGCCGGGCGGCCCGCGCGATCGCGGCGAGCATGATGACGAGCGCCACCACGACGACCACGACGATGACGATGATCCCGGTCAACGATCCTGACATGCGAACCTCCTTGCCAGTCAGGCTTCACGCACTGGCGAAGCCGCCTACCCGCCGCATCCCGGAATATCCGCCGTCGCGGCCGGCATCTGGCCCGGGACCGCGGATGGCTGAATAGAGCGGTCCGCCCGTGGTAGGAAGCGGGCGTCAGCCGGCTGCCCGCGGCGCCGAGGAGGTCATCTGATGACGAGCGTCTCCCTGCCTGATCCGGTCGCGCGCCGCTCCGGGCGGCCGCTCGCCGACCCGGGAGCGCTCACGTTCGGCGCGCTCGAGCGCGACCTGCGCCAGCGGGTCGACGGCGAGGTCCGCTTCGATGCGGGCAGCCGCGGCGCCTACAGCACGGACGCGTCGAACTACCGCCAGGTGCCGATCGGCGTCGTGGTGCCCCGCACCGTGGAGGCCGCCGCCGCGGCCGTGGCGGTCTGCGCCGAGCACGGCACGCCGGTCGTTTCGCGCGGCGGCGGCACCAGCCTGGCCGGGCAGGCGTGCAACGCGGCGGTCGTCATCGACTGGTCCAAGTACTGCCGCCGCCTTGTCTCGGTCGATCCGGCCGCGCGCACCTGCGTGGTCGAACCGGGCATCGTGCTGGACGAGCTCAACGCCGGGCTCGCGCCACACCAGCTGATGTTCGGCCCGCGGCCCGCCACGCACGATCACTGCACCCTGGGCGGGATGATCGGCAACAACTCGTGCGGGGCGACCGCGCAGGCCTACGGCAAGACCGTCGACAACGTACTGCGACTCGAGGTGCTCACCGGCGACGGCGAGCGGTTCTGGGCCGGGCCGACCAGCGACGAGGAGTACGAGGCCATCGTGGCGGCGGGCGGCCGGCGGGCCGAGATCTACCGCCAGCTGCGGGAGCTGGCCAAGGCGAACGCGGACCAGATCCGGGAACGCTACCCGCGGATCCCGCGGCGGGTGTCCGGCTACAACCTGGACTCGCTGCTGCCGGAGAACGGCTTCGACGTGGCCCAGGCCCTGGTCGGCAGCGAGAGCACGCTGGTCACGGTGCTGCACGCGGAACTCCGCCTGGTTCCCAAGCCCGCGGCCGAGGCGCTGGTCGTACTCGGCTACCCGGACATCGCCAGCGCCGCCGACGCCGCGCCGGCCATCGCCCCGCACCAGCCCGAGCAGCTGGAAGGGCTCGACGACCGGCTGGTCACCTTCGAGCGTGAGCGGCGGATGAACCCCGAGGCCCTGCAGCTGCTGCCGGAAGGCCACGGGTGGCTCATGGTCATCTTCTCCGGCGACACCCAGGACGAGGCCGACGGCAAGGCCCGGGCGCTGATCGACGACCTGCACGGCACCGAGCACGAGCCGACGGTCAGGTTCTACGACGACCCCGAGCACGAGAAGGAACTCGCGGACGTCCGCGAGGTGGCCCTGGGCGCCACCGCCCGGGTGCCGGACATGCCGGACACCTGGGAGGGCTGGGAGGACTCCGCGGTCCCGCCCGAGCGGCTGGGTGACTACCTGCGGGACCTGGTCAAGCTGTACGACGAGTTCGGCTACGCGGGGTCGGCCCTGTACGGGCACTTCGGCCAGGGCTGCGTGCACACCCGGATCCCGTTCGACCTGGTCACGGCCGAAGGCATCGCCATCTTCCGGCGGTTCATCGAGCGGGCCGCGGACCTGGTGGTGTCTTACGGCGGGTCGTTCTCCGGCGAGCACGGCGACGGCCAGTCGCGCGGCGAGCTGCTGCCGAAGATGTTCGGCGCGGACCTGGTGCGAGCCTTCGGGCAGTTCAAGGCGATCTTCGACCCGGGCAACCTGATGAACCCCGGCAAGGTCGTCGCACCGTACCGGCTGGACGAGAACCTGCGCCTCGGCGCCTCCTGGTCGCCGCGGGACTACGACAGCTTCTTCAGCTACCCCGACGACGACGGCCAGTTCGGGCGCGCCGTCATGCGCTGCGTGGGCGTGGGGAAATGCCGGCACGACAGCGGGGGGGTGATGTGCCCCTCCTACATGGTCACCCGGGAGGAGGAGCACTCCACCCGGGGCCGGAGCCGGCTGCTGTTCGAGATGCTGGAGGGGCACGCCGATTCCCCGGTCACCGCGGGCTGGCGGTCCACCGAGGTCCGCGACGCGCTCGACCTGTGCCTGGCCTGCAAGGGCTGCAAGAAGGACTGCCCGGTCGAGGTGGACATGGCCACCATGAAGGCCGAGTTCCTGGCCCATCACTACGCCGGGCGGCTGCGGCCCCGGGCGCACTACTCGATGGGCTGGCTGCCCGCCGCGGCCATCCTCGCGTCCCGGGCGCCGCGGCTGGTCAACGCGCTCACCCAGGCGCCGGTCCTGCGCGCCGTGCTCACCACGGCGGGCGGCATCGACCGGCGCCGCACGATCCCGCTGTTCGCCCCGCAGACCCTGCAAGCGTGGGCCGCCAAGCGCGACCCTGGGCCAGCGGGCCCGCGCGGCGAGGTGGTGCTGTGGCCGGACACCTTCACCAACCACCTCACCCCCGGGATCGGGCGGGCGGCCATCGAGGTCCTCGAGGCGGCCGGCTGGCGGGTGATCGTGCCGGAGCAGCCGCTGTGCTGCGGCCTGACCTGGATCTCGACTGGGCAGCTGGGCACCGCCCGCCGGGTGCTCCGGCGGACCGTGGACACCCTCGCCCCGTACCTGCGGCGCGGGGTCAGGGTCGTCGGCCTCGAGCCGAGCTGCACCGCGGTCTTCCGGTCCGACGCGCGTGAGCTGATGCCCGGTGACCGCGACGTCCAGCGGTTGCGCGAGCAGACCGTCACGCTCGCCGAGCTGCTGCACGACCACACCGACGGCTGGCAGCCGCCGCATGTCGGCGGGCAGGCGATCGCGCAGACCCACTGCCATCAGCACGCCATCATGGGCTACGACGCGGACCGGGCGGTGCTGGAAGCCGCGGATGTCGACCTCGACGTGCTGGACTCCGGGTGCTGCGGGCTAGCCGGCAACTTCGGCTTCGAAGCCGGGCACTACGAGGTGTCCCGGGCCTGCGCCGAGCGGGTGCTGCTGCCCGCGGTCCGGAACGCGGCGAATGAGGAGTTCGTGCTAGCCGACGGGTTCAGCTGCCGCACCCAGATCGAGCAGGGCGGCACCGGCCGGACCCCGGTTCACCTGGCCGAGGTGCTGGCGACCGGGCTGCGCGGCGAGCCACTGCGGGCGGACCGCCCGACCCGGCCGGGGGCCGCGGACTACGCCCGCCTGGGCGGGATCGCCGCGACCGCCGCGGGCGCCGCCGCGGCTGCCTTCCTGGCGCGGCGGCGCGGGCGCGGCTAGCTAGCGGTGTGGGTCAGCGACGGCATCAGCCTGGCGCTGCTGCTTCATTCCGCATCCGGGATCACCTGACTGGTGTAAACCGGGCATCTCTGGGTAACGGATGTGCCAGCTTAATCCATTAAGCGAACAAACTATTCGATTCGCGAAGGGTGACCGCGAGATCCATCACGTCCCGCCGGTGCCAGAAAAGGAGACACGAGATGCGTGTCAGTTACGCACAGCGCTGGCGGTTGCGGCAGATGGGCCGATCGATGAGCCGGTCAGACCCGCATCTCACCGCGATGCTGATGATCTTCGCCCGCCTCACGGCCGGCGAGGCGATCGCCAGCATCGAGCAGACCGGATTCCGTCACACCCGCGCGTGGCGCAACCTGGCCGGGATGAAAGAGGCGGCCTGGCTCCTCCTCTCGTACGGCCGCCGGGCCGCTCGCTGGATGGCGGCCGCGATCGCGCGCCCGTGGCGCGGCCGCGAGCAATCCTGGCTCGGTCTCGGTCCTGGTCACGACCAATCGCGGGCCGACGAGAGATCCTGGTAGCAGCAGACGGCCGACGGGCGGACCCGCCGGCCGTGCCCCCCTTCTGCTAAGCCCCTTCCATCAGCCGCCTGATCGTCGCGAGCGTTTCCGCGAGGCCCCGGTCGATGCCGTCCGAGTCGTGGCGCTCGGTGTGCAGGAATACGGTTACCGAGGACGACCCGTCGTCACCGGTGACATCGAGGCAGCCGTGGTAGTCGTTCGGCCCCTCGGATCCCCAGTCCAGATGACGGCCTTCCCGGTCGACCCGGAACCACGCCTCTCCCTCCTCGGTGCTGCCGTTCACCTTCGCCGTTACCCGCACCGCTTCTCCCCCGGCGGGCTCGGCGCTCGTCATGGCGGCGAAGTACCTCGGCAGGTTCCCGACCTCGCTGAGGTAACCGAACAGCCGGTCGGCTGGCGCGTCGACATCCTGGGAGCGCTGGTAGTCGCCCATCGGCCGCTGTCACTTCTCGTAGCTGCGCAGGGCGTTGCCCAGGCCGAAGAAGGTAGGCGCCCAGTGGCCGACGAAGATCCCCCACCGGTCCGCCCGGTCGGTTCCGGCCTTCTCGGCCCGCAGGGAAGTCGCCCAGGCCGCGAACGACAGGCCGATGCTGGCGAATCCGGCTAGGTAGGCATGCTCCGACCGCAGGCCCGCGTCGTGCAGTTTCTCGATCATGTTTCCTCCTGGTCATGGCTGGCAGGCCGACCGCCCGCGGACATACTGGGAGCCGGGACGCTGTGACTGTCCCGCCGGCCTATCATTAAACATGACCTGTAATTAAATCTCGGCAACTTGCAGAACGGAGGTCGGCGGTGGTGACCGAGCCTCCGGACGGCCTGTCCATCGGCGAGCTCGCCCGGCGCACGGACGTGCCCGCGGCGACGCTGCGGAGCTGGGAGGACAGGTACGGCTTCCCGCGGCCGCAGCGCGTGGCCGGCGGCCACCGCCGCTACGACCCGGACGACGCCGGCCTCGTCGAGGCCGTCTTGCGGCTGCGCGCCGCCGGGATGAACCTCCAGACCGCAATCGGCCAGGCCACCGCGACCGCGGCCGGCTCCGAACCTTCCGTCTTCGCCGGCCTGCGCCGCCGCCATCCCGAACTCGTCCCGCAGGTGCTGCGCAAGGTCACGCTGCTGGCCCTGACCCGGGCGATCGAGGACGAGTGCTGCGCCCGGGCCGAACGGCCGGCCCTGTTCGCCAGCTTCCAGCGCGAGCCCTTCTTCCGCCGGTCCGAGCCGCGGTGGGACGAACTGGCCCGGACGGCCCGCGTCGTCATCGTCTTCGCCGACTTTCCCGCGACGGCCGGGCCGGACGAGCCCCCGCCGGAAGGCGCGGTCCCGATCCGGGTGTCCCTGCCCGCAGACGCGCCCGCGCGCCGCGAGTGGACCCTGGTGTGCGACTCCCCGGACTATCCGGCCTGCCTGAGCGGCTGGGAGTTCCCCGGTCAGGCGGCGTCCGCCGACGCCGGCCGGCGTTTCGAAGTGATCTGGAGCGCCGATCCTCAGGTAACCAGGAGTGCCGCCACCATCTGCGCGCAGCTGGCCCGTTCGGTCCGTCCCGGTCTTGGTTCGCTGCTCGCCGCCCTGCCGTCGGATCCGCCGCCGCCCGCGTCCGCCGACCTGCGCCGGGCGGCCGGCCTGCTCAGCCGGATGACCGGTTACCTGGAGAAAACCCGGTCGCCGGCGGGCGACGCGAAGCCGTGACGGAAGGCGCCGGGAACGGGCTTAAGCTGGGGGTATTCCGCACAGGGGTCCAGGCGCGATCGGTCCGGGTCCCGGATACCGGTGGTAATAGTGCCAGCAGCCCAAGACGGCGGCAACCTCGTTCACGTCCGGCTCGCCGGTGTCCCGATCGGGCCGGGAGCTGCGGGGGCGCCGGGCTCGCCCGTCGACGTGGTGGCGCTGGTGGCGTCGGCCGGCGGCCTCGCGGCCCTGAGTCAGGTTCACCTGGCGCTGCCGGATGACTTCAACGCGGCCCTGGTCGTCGTGCAGCACCTGGGCGGCCCGGCCAGCAGGCTAGCGGAGATCCTGGACCGGCACAGCCCGCTGCCCGTGCACTGGATCGCCGACCACGACCGGCTGGAGCCCGGGCACGTCTACGTCTGTCCGCCCCAGCAGCTGCTCGAGATCAGGCCGGACGCCGAATGCTCGGTCCGGCCGATGGAGCCGGGCCACCGGCTGCGGCCGATCGACTTCTTCCTGGCCTCGCTGGCCCGCAGTTACGGCCGGCGCGCGATGGTCGTGGTGCTGACCGGCATGGGCGGCGACTCCGCGGCGGGCAGCGAGGCGGTGAGCCAGGCCAGCGGGACGGTGCTGGTGCAGAGCCCGAAGTCCGCCGCGCACCCCCCGATGCCGACGGCCGTGATCGGCATCGGGGCCGCCGACATCGTGCTGCCGCTGTCCGAGCTCGGACCGATGATCGCTGACGTGGTCGCCGGGGGCGCCAGCTACCGGGACTTCCTCCTGCTGGTGGCCGCGCAGACCGAAGGGGCCCTGGCCGGGGCGCGCCGCCGCCGGTAACCGGGATTACCCGCTTCACCCCGGGCCAGGACGAAGCTTATTCTGATTACGCGGGGCAACGTCAGGAGGCAGGAGGTGCGATCGAGATGAGCGGCGGGCAGCTGAGCATCAGGGCCGAGCGCCGCGACCGCATCTGCGTGATAGCGGTCAGCGGCTCGCTTGACCTGGACGGATCGAGTAGACTGGCCGAACGCGTTAAGGCCGAACGCGTTAAGGCCGAACGCGTTAAGGCCGAACGCGTTGCCCGGCTCGTGATCGACATGTCCGGCGTCAGCTCCGTGGATTTCAGCGCGGCCAGGGCTCTCGGGGCGGTGACCAGCCCGGTGCCGGGGCAATGCCCGGTGGTCGTGCGCTCGGTCCGCCCGGCCGTCCGCCGTCAGCTGGAGCTGACCGGGCTGAACCTGGGCGGCCCGGATTCCGGTCGGCCGGACGGTGACGCGAATCCGGCCGACGCGCCGGCCTGGGGCCGGGACGGGATCCTGGCGGAGAGCGCCACCGCCGGGTTGGTCCGCGAACGGCAGCACCTGCTCGGCCTGGCTGAGCGGGCGATCGCCGACAGCTACCGGATCGCGCAGTCCCTGGCCTCGACCGAGGACCATCTCGCCGCCACCTTGTCGCGGCTCGCGGCCCGCCGCCCGGCGGCATCGGCTCGCCTGAAGGTGCTGAGCCAGACGGCCCGCAGTTACGCCACCACGCTGCGGGACCACCAACAGCATGACGCGGTCCCGGCCGCAGCGGACTCGCCCCACCGGCCCTACACCGCCTCCGGGACGGTGGGGCGTGCCGTCGCGTTCATCGAGGAACGCGCGCGCGACGACATCGGCGTCGCCGACATCGCGGCCGCCGCGTTCGTCACGATCCGCGCGGTGCAGCTGGCCTTCCGCCGTTACCTGGGCACCACGCCCCTGGCGTACCTGCGCCAGATCCGTCTCGAGCGCGCGCACCACCAGCTGGTGTCCGCCGATCCGGACCGCACCACGGTCACCGCGGTCGCCGCCGACTGGCATTTCACCAACCCCAGCCGGTTCAGCGCCTACTACCGCGACGCCTACGGCGTCCCGCCCGCCCAGACCCTGCGTCAGCGCCCCGCTGGCGGTTAAGTTCGCAGGGTCTGCCGGGGATACTGGCCGTAGGCCTCCCGGTAGGCCGCGGTGAAATGAGACGGGTTCGCCCATCCCCAGCGCCGGGCGGTCGCGGCTACCGTGGTCCCGTCCGACGGATCGGCGTCGGCCAGCTCCCGGTGCGCACGCTCCAGCCGGACCCGGCGCAGGTAGCCCGTGGGGGTGATGTCGTAGTGGCGCATGAAGGCCAGCTGCAGGGCCCGGCCGGTGACGCCGGCGGCCTCCGCCATCTGGGTCAGCGTGACGGGTTCGGTGGCGTGAGCGTCGATGAACGCGATCGCCCGCCGCAGCGCCGACGGCGCGACCTGCCCCGGGCCGCGCAGCTGGCTGGCTGAGGTGGCTGTATGCGGGAACACGGTGAGCTGGGCGGCTGCGGCGAACTCGACCAGCGCGGCCCGGAGCAGCGGGCTCGCCATCGGCGGGTACGGGTCGGCGAACGCCCGGTGCAGGTAGGCGATCGTGTCACGCCAGTACGTGCTCATCTCGGCCGATACCGGGGTCATCCGCTCGAAGCGGAACGCGGCCGCGTCGGTGCCCCACCGTTCGGCGGCGATCCGCGCGACCTCGGCCAGCGGCATGCGCACGACCTGAACCCTCAGGTCGTCCCAGTCGGCGGACAGCGGGACACCCAGGCGGGGCAGCGCCACGTCACCCGGGCCGAGCGCCGTCTCCTCGCGCCCGGCCCTGATGGCCAGGTGCCCGTGCACGACCAGCAATGACGTCAGGCACGGGAGCGGTTCGGCGGTGACCGCCACGTTCAGGCTGTGCTCGATCTGGTCGGCCGCCAGCGGGCCGGCCGCGGCGGTCAGCTGCCGGTAAGCGAAGTGCTCCACTTCCCCGCGCAGCTGGACCTCGTGACCGGAATAGGTCTCACGCAGAGCCTCGTGAGCCCGGTCTATGTCGTTGGTAACGAGCTCGAATCGCTGCAGCGGCGACATCGGTGGGTCTAGAAGCACGGTCGTCGGGTTCCTCCGCCGGACGGACTGCCGTCCGCCCGTGACAGCAGCGAGACGGCTCTCCTTGTTACTATAGAAGCATGCAGGCGGTGTAGCAGGGCCGCCCTCGGGCAGGGAGACGATTATGACGGCCACGTATGGCCGGGACATCGTCACGGTGGCGGCATCGGCCGGAGGGCTCGAGCCGTTGCGCACGCTGCTGGCGGGGCTTCCGGCTGATCTTCCCGCCTCGGTCCTGATCGTGCTGCATATCCCGGCCACCGGCGGCCGGACCCTGCCGCGCATCCTGGACCGGGCCGGCGTCCTTCCGGCCGCGGCCGCCGTGGACGGTGAGCAACTGCAGGCCGGACGGGTCTACGTGGCTCCGCCGGACCTGCACCTCCTGGTCGTCGACGGCCTGGTGCGGACCTCGCGGGGGCCCCGGCAGAACGGGGTCCGGCCGTCGGCGGATCCGCTCTTCCGCAGCGCCGCGCTTTACGGCGGCCCGCGGACGACCGGGGTGGTGCTGAGCGGGACGCTGGACGACGGCGCGCTGGGCGCCGCCGCCGTGGAGCAGTGCGGCGGCTACGTCATCGTGCAGGATCCGGATGACGCGGCCTACGACAGCATGCCGCGCTGCGCGCTGGCCACCACCCGGCATTCCGAGATCCAGCCCGCCGGGAAGATTGCCAGGCTCCTTAACCGGCTGACCCGCGAGGAGGTCGAGGTATCCCCGGGCGAGCCGCCCGCCGCCCTCGAGGCAGAGGTCCGTGCCCTGCTGGCCGGCGACCCGCAGATCGCTCCCCCGCCGCGTGACTACAGCGGCTTCACCTGCCCCGAGTGCGGCGGCCCGCTGTACCATGTCCCCGAGCACTCGGCCGACAGCTACGACTGCCTGGTCGGCCACCGGTGGTCACCGGAGGCGCTGCTCGAAGAGCAGACCAGCACCGTGGAACGCGCGATGTGGCTCGCCGTCCGCAGCCTGGACGAACGTCGCCGGCTCACCGGGCGCCTGGCCGAGGTGGCCCGGAGCCGGGGCCGTCCGCTCTCCGCGGCGCACTTCCGGGCCGCCTCCGAGGAGGCGGCGCTGGCCGCCGACGCGATCCGCGGGGCGACCAGCAAGATGACCCCGGTCACCGAAGAGCCCGTCGCCGGCCAGCTCACGCCGGGTGAGGCCGGCATCGGTGGATAGGACGGCCAGGCCGCCGAAGGCGTACGCTCCTGTCGTGGCTGACGAGAATAACCAGGACGGCGATTTCGACGAGCTCCTGATGATGATGAAGGAAAGCCGGGGATTCGATTTCACCGGGTACAAGCG
>JAJKHX010000309.1 GCA_021154785.1 Nocardiopsis sp. | reverse complement strand
GGCCCCCGTCCAGACGTTGGCTTCCTGCCTGATCAGGGTGAGCTCGTCGGCCAGGGACAGCGGGTAGTGGGTGCGGATCTCCGCGCCGAACCGGTCCTTGAGGGGCGTGATGATGCGTCCGCGGTTGGTGTAGTCCTCCGGGTTGGCGCTGGCCACCAGCAGCAGGTCGAGCGGCAGCCGCAGCGCGTAGCCGCGGATGCCGATGTCGCGCTCCTCGAGCACGTTCAGCAGCGACACCTGGATCCGCTCGGCCAGGTCGGGCAGCTCGTTCAGGGAGAAGATGCCGCGGTTGGTCCGGGGCACCAGTCCGTAGTGAATGGTCTCCGGGTCGCCCAGGGTCCGTCCCTCGGCCACCTTGACCGGGTCGATGTCACCGATCAGGTCGCCGACGCTGGTGTCCGGGGTGGCGAGCTTCTCGCCGTACCGCTCGTCCCGGTGCCGCCAGCTGACCGGCAGGTCGTCGCCCACCCCGGCGGCGAGGCGGCGGCACCGCGCGCAGGCGGGGTAGTACGGGTGGTCGTTGATCTCGCAGCCCTCGACCACAGGCGTCCACTCATCGAGCAGCCCGCCCAGGGTCCGGATCAGCCGGGTCTTACCCTGGCCGCGCTCGCCGAGCAGGATGATGTCGTGCCCGGCGATCAGGGATCGCTCCAGGTGCGGCACGACGGTCTGCCCGAACCCGATGATGCCGGGGAACGGATCTTGCCCCGCCCGCAGCATGGCGAGCAGGTTATTACGTATCTCCTCCTTGACACCGCGGTACTCGTGGCCGCTGGCGCGCAGTTCGCCGAGGGTGACAGGCGCCGGTGTGCTTGCGTGGTGATGCTGGCTGGGTTGCTCCACCATTCGACAGTATGCCGAGATCGCCAGTCTTCGCATCTACGGCGCACCGTGCCCGTCGCTGCGTCCTGGCCGCGACGGGCCGGCCCGGGGTGGCACACTTCTATCTCGTGGAGATAACACCAGGCGCGGTCAGCCCCGAGGACGTGACGGCGGCCCGCAAGCTGATCATCGATGTGATCTCGGACACGCCCCTGCTCCACTCGCGCGTGCTGTCCGAGGCCGTGGGCGGTCCGGTGTTCCTCAAGTGCGAGAACCTGCAGCGGACGGGGTCGTTCAAGGTCCGCGGTGCCTACAACCGGATCGCTCGCCTGGCCGAGGCCGAACGGGCCCGCGGCGTCGTGGCGGCCAGCGCCGGCAACCATTCCCAGGGGGTCGCGTTCGCCGCCGGGCGGCTCGGCTGCGCCGCCACCGTGTTCATGCCGGCTGGCGCGCCGCTGCCCAAGGTCCAGGCCACCCGCGGTTACGGGGCGGAGGTCATCCTGCACGGCACCTGCGTGGAAGACGCCGTCACCGAGGCCATGGCCTTCGCCGAGCGGACCGGCGCGGTGTTCATCCACCCGTACGACCACCCGGACATCGTGGCCGGGCAGGGCACGGTGGGCCTCGAGGTCGTCGAGCAGTGCCCGCCAGTACGCACGGTCGTGGTGCCGGCCGGCGGCGGCGGCCTGGTGGCCGGCGTCACGGTGGCGGTCAAGAGCCTCGATCCAGCGATACAGGTCGTCGGCGTCCAGGCGGAGTCGGTGGCCCCGTACCCGGGCTCGCTGGCGGCCGGCCGTCCGCTGGCGGTACAGGCCACGCCGACCATGGCGGACGGCATCGCGGTCAGCTCCCCGGGGGATGTCCCGTTCGGCATCCTCGCCGCGCACGCGGGCCGGGTGGTGACGGTCTCGGAGGAGAGCCTGTCCCGCGGCCTGCTGCTGTGCCTGGAGCGGGCCAAGCAGGTGGTCGAGCCGGCCGGGGCGGCCGGGGTGGCCGCCGTGCTGGAGCACGCGCGCGACTTCGTCCCGCCGGCGGTGGTGGTGCTCTCCGGCGGCAACATCGACCCGCTGCTGCTGTCCAAACTGCTCCGCCACGGCCTCAGCGCGGCCGGCCGCTACCTGGCCTTCCGCTGCCGGCTGCCCGATCGTCCCGGGTCGCTGGCCAAGCTCCTCGGCGACCTGGCCGACCTCGGGGCGAACGTGCTCGAGGTGAGCCACGAACGACTGGCGCCGCGGCTGCACGTCGACGAGGTCGAGGTGGTTCTGCAGGTCGAGACCCGCGGCCCCGAGCACTGCGGCGAGGTCATCGCCGCGCTCCGCGCCTCGGGCTACTCTCTCGCCTTCGCCTGAGCCCGTTCTCCCCCTATCCGGGGTTGTGTCGGATCGCCGTGAATGACCAAAATTTGGCCAGGACGGCGTTGGTAATGTGTGAGATCTGTACCGTTTACGTCACCTCAGTTCATGACCGTGAGGTACGGGTCTTGATGGAGGAAGCGGTGGGGGCCGGTGTCCGGTGATCAGGTAGCGGTAGGTGGAATCCCCCGGGAGCCACCTGCCTTCCAGCCGAGAGCCGGCCTGCTGGCCGCCCTGGACGAGACCGGCGCGGCGTCACCGGCGGTGCACGTGCTGACGGGGGCGCCGGGTACGGGCAAGACGCAGCTGGCGGCGGCCTACGCACGGGACAAGCTGGCCGCGCAGTGGCCCCTGGTCGCCTGGGTCAACGCCGGCACCCGCGGGGCCTTGCTGGCCGGCCTGGCCGCGGTGGCTGATGCGGCCGGGCTGTCGAACGGGGGCCCCAGCCGGGATACGGCCGACGCGGGCTGGACCGTACGGCACTGGCTGGAGTCCGACGGAGACCGCTGCCTCCTGGTGTTCGACGACGCGGAAGACCTGGCCGCGCTGCAGCCGTTCCTGCCCGCCCACGGCGCGGCCCGGGTGCTGATCACCGCCAGCCGCCCGGTGCTGACGAGCCTGGGGACTCCCTTCCCGGTGGACGTGGCGACGCCGGAGGCAGCGGCGGCGTTCCTGGCCAGCCGGACCGGGCTGACGGACAGCGAAGGGGCCGCGGCGGTGGCCGCCGAGCTGGGCCACCTGCCGCTGGCGCTGACGCTGGCCGCGGCGGTCATTGCCGCGCTGCGCCTGAAATACCCGGCTTACCTGGAGCACCTGCGGAACGTCCCGGCCGGGGAAAACCCGGCGCAAACGGGCCAGGACGGGCCTCTGTCCTGTCCGCCCGGCGCCGTGCGGGCGATATCGCTGGCCCTGGACGCGGCCAGGGCCGCCGACCACACCGGGGTGAGTACCCGGGTGATGGCCGTCGTGGCGGTCCTCTCGGCGGCCGGGGTCCGCCGCGAGCTGCTGCATGCTGCTGGGCAGGCGGGCGTCCTGGCCCCGGGAGGCCGCCGGGTGGCGGCCGCCGCCGTGGATGACGTGCTGGCCGAGCTGGCCGGACGATCGCTGCTGAGTCCTGCCCTGGACGGCCATACCGTCGTCATGCACCGCCTGATCGCCGCGATGACCCGGTCCTGGCTGGCCGGGAACGGCCAGCTGGCGGCGGCGGGCCAGGCCGCCGGCGCCGCACTGGAAGCCCGGGCGCGGACTCTGGGCGTGACAGGGGACCGCCCGGCCGCCCGGGGCCTTGCCGAGCAGGTGACCGCGCTGCTCGGGCAGGTAGCCGGGCCGGCCGGCGAGGTCCTGGCCAAAGGGCTGCTGCAGCTCAGGTTCCTGACGCTGTACCACCTGGTTGAGCTGGGTGACAGCGCGTCGCAGGCCATCGCAATCGGCGAGCCGCTGACGGCGGATCTTGAGCGGATGCTGGGTCCTGACCACCCGGACACCCTGAACGCGCGGAACAGCCTCGCCGCCGCCTACCTGGCGGCGGGCCGGGCTGCCGATGCGGTCCCGCTGTCCGAGCGCACCCTGGTCGGCCGCCAGCGAACGCTGGGGCCCGACCATCTGGACACCCTGAACTCACAGAACAACCTCGCGGTCGCGTACCAGGACGCCGGCCGGGTCTCCCCGTCGATCCTGCTGTTCCGGCTGACTCTGGCCGCCCGGGAGCGACGGCTCGGCGTCGACCACCCGGACACGCTGAACTCGCGCGGCAACCTGGCTGCCGCCTACCGGGGGGCCGGCCGGGCCGCCGAGGCGATCCCGCTGCTGGAACAGACCCTGGCTGGACGGGAACGGGTTCTCGGCTCCGGCCATCCCGATACCCAGGCCACACGAGAGAACCTGGACCAGGCGCGCTGGGAAGCCGACCAGCCGGCCGGCGCGTTCCCGCCGGCCGGGTCGCTCCCGGCGATCCAGTTCCCCGCCGGGCCTCCCGCCGAACAGCCTCCCGCGGAGCTGGCTGAGCCGGTCAGCCAGAGCTTTTCGGCCTCCGCGGAACCAGAATCACTCGTCACCACCGACGAGGACGCCACCATTGCCGTAGCCCCCGTCCAGGAAGCCGCGGCCTGGGAGGAGACCGCGGCCGCGGGAATCGCCGCCGGGCAAGCCGCCCAGGAGGAGGCGGCGTCCGCGGAGCCTGAGCCCCAGGAACCAAAGACAGCGGAGGAACCGGAATTGGCCGGGGACGCGGAGTCAGCCAGCGAAGCAGGGGCAACGGAGGAAGCGGAAACAGCCGGAGACGACGAGGTCACCCAGGAAACCAAGACGGTCCCGGAACCAGTTGTACCCCCGCTCGAGCCGGCCGGATCCGGTCAGCCCGCCGCCGCCCGCGGGGGAATGCGCCTGCCCTGGGTGGCCGGGGCGGTCGTCCTCCTCATCGTGGCGAGCGGTGCGGTCGGCGCCCTGACCCGGCTGCACCCCGGCGGCCATTTCGCGGGCAGAGCCGGGGTCAGCACCGCACCGCCCGCTGATGCCGCCCAGCTGGCCGCCGACTGGGTCGCACAGCAGGTCAGCCGGAGCGTGACGGTCGGCTGTGACCCGCTGATGTGCGCCACCCTGGAGGCGCGCGGGGTGCCCACAGCGAAGTTGCTGGTCCTGCGAACGGGCGCCGCGAGCCCGCGCGGGGCCGGGGTGGTGGTGGCCACAGCCGCGGTCAGGAGTCAGTTCGGCAGCCGGCTGGACAGCGTGTACGCTCCGTCGGTTATCGCCGGGTTCGGCTCAGGACCGGGCCAGGTGGACGTGCGGGTGGTCGCGCCGGACGGGGCCGCGGCCTACCGGGCGGCGCTGCGCGCGGACCAGTCGGCCAGGAAGGTCGCCGGCGCCCAGCTGCTCGCCAACCGGCAGATCAGGGTGACGGACCGGGCGCGCACGCAGCTCGCGGCGGGCGCGGTCGATTCCCGGCTGCTGATCATGTTGCCGGCGCTGGCGGCGACGCACCCGATCCAGATCCTGGCGTTCAGTGATTCCGCCCAGGGGGCTGACCTGGATGCCCCCTTGTGCCGGGCGGACCTGTCTGGTTCGGGACGGGCCGCGGGCATGGCCGACGCCGACTACACCCGCTGGCTGACCTCCTTCGTGCGGGCGCAGCTGGATCGCTTCGCCGGGAGCGTAGCCGTGAGCCGGCCGGGCGGCCAGCCCGCGGTGCGCGTCGAGCTTGACCGGCCGAGCCCGCTCGGCCTGCTCGCTGCTAACTAACCACGGGCCAACTAACCACGGGGCCAACTAACCACGGGGCCAACGGAGCACGGGCTTGCTGATCACAGGTTCCCGCGCCTGGCCTGCTCCCGCTCGATCGCCTCAAATAGTGCTTTGAAGTTTCCCTTGCCGAATCCCTGCGATCCGTGCCGCTCGATCAGCTCGAAGAACACGGTCGGCCGGTCCTGTACCGGCTGGGTGAAGATCTGCAGCAGGTACCCGTCCTCGTCCCGGTCGGCCAGGATGCCGAGCTCGCGTAGTTCGCCGGTGGGCACGTGCGTCTCGCCGACCCACGAGCCGAGCTCGTCGTAATAGCTGTCCGGGGTGGCCAGGAACTCCACCCCGGCTGCCGACATGGCCCGCACGCTGGCCACGATGTCGTCGGTGGCCAGCGCGATGTGCTGAACGCCGGGACCGCCGTAGAACTCCAGGTACTCGTCGATCTGCGACTTGCGCTTGCCCGCGGCCGGCTCGTTCAGCGGGAACTTGACCTTCCGGGTGCCGTCCGCGACGACCTTGCTCATCAGCGCGGAGTACTCGGTGGCGATGTCGTCGCCGACGAATTCCTTCATGTTGGTGAAGCCCATGACCCGGTGGTAGAAGTCCACCCATTCGTCCATCCGGCCGAGCTCCACGTTGCCGACGCAGTGGTCGATCTCGGTGAAGAAGGGACGCTCGCCGGGGGTGCCCACCGGGTCGGCCGACCCGAACCCGGGCAGGTAAGGACCCGCGTAGCCGCCCCGCTCCACCAGCGTGTGCCGGGTGTCGCCGTAGGTGGCGATGGCAGCCGTCACGACCTTGCCGTAGTCGTCCTCGAGCAGGTGCGGGGCCTCGAGCCCGCGGGCGCCGTGCGCGACCGCGTAGCGGTAGGCATCTTCGGCCGAGCTGACCTCGAGGGCCAGGTCGGCGACCCCGTCGCCGTGGGCCGCGATCCGCTGGCCCAGCCGGGTCCCGGCCCGGGCCGGTCCCCGGAAGACGAACCGGGCCCGGCCCGACTCCAGGACGTGCACGGCCTCGTCCGGGTAGCCGGTCTCGGGACCGCGGTAGGCGACCCGGCGCATGCCGAACGCGGTCGAGTAGTAGTGCGCCGCCTGCTTCGCGTTGCCGACCGCGAAAACCACGGCGTCCATGCCGATGACGGGAAAGCTGTCCTGCGATGGCGTCGTCATAACGCCAGCATGCGCATGGGGCTTCAATGTGTGCAACCAACGGAAAATCTACTGGTCATTCTGCCTATTAATATCGAACGGGTGATGGTATCTCTGTACAGCATGACCATCAGTGGCCGCGGGTCGGTCGACTCGCTCGACGCCGCGCTGATCGAGCTGCTCGCCGCCGAGCCCCGGGTGGGCGTGCTCGAGGCCTCGAAGCGGCTGCGGGTCGCCCGCGGCACGGTACAGGCGCGGCTCGAACGGCTGCAGGAGTTCGGCGTGGTCACCGGGTACGGCCCCGAGGTCGATCCAGCCGCGCTGGGCTACGAGGTGACGGCGTTCGTCACGCTGGAGATCCGCCAGGCCGGCGGTCATGACCCGGTGGCCGAACGGCTGGCCGCCATCCCTGAGGTGCTCGAGGTCCATACCATCACCGGGGCGGGTGACATGCTCTGCCGGGTGGTGGCCAGGTCCAACAGCGACCTGCAGCGCGTGATCGACGCGATCGTCTCCGCCGAGGGCGTGGTCCGTTCCGCCACCCTCATCTCGCTGGCCACTCAGGTTCCATATCGCGTGCTCCCGCTCGTGCGGGTGGCCGCTGGCCGCGGCAGGTAACTGACCCGGTTGTGTACTCCGGCCGGGGGCATCGCGCGTCATGATTAGGTGCGGTACTGTGGCTAATCCCTGATTATGGACGGGTTCGTCACGGCCGCCGTCCGGTCGGTGGGGATCACAGGAGCTGGATGTGCAGACCAGCGCGGGTGGGGACCTGGCCAGTTCGGCGACCCCGGAGCTGAAGACGACGAAGCGGCTCGGCGGGGGCATCGCCCGCGGCGCCGCCGTTATCGCTGCCCTGACCATCGTGGCCCGTATGTTCGGGCTCGTCCGCACGCTGGTGTTCTCGCAGACCGTCGGGGCTAGCTGCCTGGGCACCGCCTACGTGACCGCCAACCAGGTGCCCAACCTGATCTACGAGCTGGTCCTGGGCGGCGCGATGACCAGCGCGATGGTCCCGGTCCTGGCCAAGGCGGCGGAACGGGCCGATTCCGATCCGGCCGAGCGTGCCTACGTCAGCCAGATCTCCTCGGCCATGCTGACCTGGTCCGTGATCATCCTGGTGCCGCTGACCCTGATCATCGTGGCGACGGCCATGCCGATCGCGATCCTGCTCAACCCGGCCAACGCGAGCGAGCACTGCAACCGGGCCGACATGATCAACGCCACCAGCCATCTGCTGGCGGTGTTCGCCCCGCAGGTCATCTTGTACGGGCTCTCGGTCGTCCTGTACGGGCTGCTGCAGGCCTACCGCCGGTTCGCCGGGCCGACCCTGGGGCCCGCCATCTCCAGCCTGGTGGTCATCGGCGCCTGCCTGGCCTTCGTGCCGCTGAGCCATGGGCAGCCGCTGGGGCGGCTGCCGCTGTCGGCCGAACTCGTCCTGGCGGTCGGCACCACGCTGGGCATCGCCGCCATGGTCGTGGTGGGCATCGTGCCGACCTGGCGGCTGCACCTGCGGTTCCGGCCGGTCTGGCGGTTCCCGCCGGGGGTGGCGCGCCGGGCGGGCGGCCTGGCCCTGTGCGGCCTGGCCGAGATCGTCGTCGTCGACCTGGCCTCGGTGGTGGCCATCGCCCTGGCTAACGGGCATGGTTCGACCGGCACGATCGTCATCTTCAACTACGCCACCCAGGTGTTCACCTCGGTGTCCGCGGTGCTGGCCCTCTCGGTGGTGCTCAGCGCGTTCCCGGTCCTGTCCGCCCGCAGCGGGCCGGAGTTCGACCGGACCTGCGCCGGATCGACCCGGGCGGTCCTGCTGCTGTCCTGGCTC